>JAZRWN010000001.1:0-15208 GCA_045599725.1 Candidatus Cryptobacteroides sp.
GTGATGGTCTCACGATAAGGAACCTTCGGAGCGAAGAGCTCTACATCGAGACCGAACTCATTGTTGAGACGCCACTTGACGACATTGATATGCTGCTCGCCGTTGCCGCTGAGGATGGTCTGGCGAAGTTCCTTTGAATACTCCACGATGACGGTAGGATCCTGTGAAGCGATCTTCTTGAGAGCGTCACCGAGCTTCTGCTCGTCCTGCTGGACCTTGGCCTTGATGGCGCAGCGGTACTTAGGAGCCGGATAAGCGATCTTGCCATAGTCAAGACCTGAACCGAGAGCGCAGAGAGTAGTGCTTGACTTGCCGTTCTTGAGCTTGACGACACAGCCGAAGTCTCCTGCATGGAGGTTGGTAACAGTCTCCTTCTTCTGTCCAGCGACAGCGTAGATGGCGGAGAAACGCTCCTTGTTTCCTGAATTAGGCTCTTCGAAATCGACACCGGTGGTGACGACACCGCTCATGACCTTGAAGAATGAAACCTCACCGAGGTGCTGCTCGACATCGTTCTTGTAGATGAAGAGGGAAGCAGGATCGCTTTCCTTGCCTGCAGGAACGATTCCGAGGTGGGTGATGAACTCAAGAAGTCTCTTGTCTCCTACATCCTTCTTTGCAGAAAGGCAGAATACTGGATAAGCGTTGCCGGAAGCATAACCGGCAGCAAGACCTGCGATGATCTCCTCCTCAGAGAGGTCACCCTCGTCGAAGTACTTCATCATGAGCTCCTCATCGAACTCGGCAGCCTTCTCGACAAGCTCTGCATGCATGGTCTCAGCCTCATCGGCGAACTCTGCAGGGATGTCGGTAACTTCGCATGTACCGTTCTGATCCTTGTACTTGTAATACTTCATGGTAAGAACATCCACGAAAGCGTCGAATGATGTACCAGGGTTGGCAGGGAACTGGATGTATACAGGCTTTCCACCGAAAGCTTCCTTGATGGAGTTCTGGAGAACATCCCAGTCGGCCTTCTCGCTGTCGAGCTGGTTGATGGCGAGCACGAGAGGGAGGTTGGCGTTGCCGGCGTAGCGGGCGAAAATCTCGGTACCGACCTCGACACCCTGCTGAGCGTTGACCAGAAGGACACCGTTCTCGCAAACCTTGAAAGCGGAGAATGCGCCGCCGCAGAAGTCATCTGCTCCCGGAGCGTCGATGACGTTGATCTTCTTGCCTTCGAACTCTGCGTAAAGCGGAGCGGCATAGATGGATCTCTGGTTGAGCTTCTCTATCTCCTGATAGTCGGAAACGGTGTTCTTGTCCTCGACAGTACCTCTTCTGTCGATAACCTTGCCTTCATAGAGGATGGCTTCTGACAATGTGGTCTTTCCAGACTTCGTGGAGCCGAGGAGAACCACATTGCGGATGTCTTTGGTTGAATACTCTTTCATTTTGATGTGATTTATATTGTTATATTATTTCCAAAAATGCGGATTAGCTTGCAAAGTTATTTATTTTTAGGGGCATATACAACATCTGGAATCACATCTTTAAAAAATAAATCCGGTTCCACCCTTATTCCATATTTTCTTTTGAGCCTTTCTGGAATAGTCTTTCTCATACCCCTGAGGACCGCCTCACCGTCAAGGCCGAGTTCCTGGAGGAGCAGCCCGTCCATTTCTCCTGCATCGGCGCCCAGCCATCCACAGATAGTCGTGAAGGACAGTCCAGGATTCAAGAAAAGCCGTTCTTCGTTCATAAGTTTTTCAAAAAGAGAGTAGTTTTCATCTAACGTTTTCATCATAAGTCCGGTTTGTTTGTGCAAATCTTGGAAACTGGACACAAAGAACAAAGACTTGCCTTGTTTTCTGGCGGGGTAAAATCAAAATTTATCTTTTTTGATATGTTTTTCGGGTCTTTTGACTAGAATTTTAGTTCTTTGGTACGAATAACTTGTCACTTCCGTAATGCTGCGGAGAATACCTTTGCTTAAAGATCCATCCGGAATCTGCTATGAACAACGACAGCGTCAAAAAGAATCTTGAGAGAATCAGGACAGAGAAAAAACTGTCCCAGGAAGAGATGGCAGGTGTTCTGGGAGTCGCCAGGAACACTTACCGGAACATCGAGAAAGGAGACACTAAACTTATCAGCGACACCGTCATGAAAGTTGCCGAGTGGGCGGGGTTGACCCCGGAGGAAGTTGTTCTCGGTTATCTGCCGGTGGAAGACAGGGACGGTGCTCTCAGAGACGCCCGCGAACAGATGGACAAGCGGATCGCCAGGCTGACCGACGATTATGAGGAAAAACTGGCACGTTCACGGAAGGAAATAGCTCTCCTTAGGGACCTCATCAAGGAAAAGGATGACAACATCCGCAACCTGAAGTCATGGATCGCGATTCTCGAAAAAAGGTCAGGAGAATAGGAAACCGCCTTTAAAATGTGTAAATTTGCGGTCTATGCCGCAAGAAATCATTCTGTTGAACCATATGAACGAAGGCCTGGTGGAGGCCGGGTGCGACGAGGCGGGCAGAGGCCCTCTCGCCGGACCGGTCTATGCCGCGGCGGTGATCCTTCCTGAAGACTTTCACCACCCTCTGCTCAACGACTCGAAACAGATGACAGAAAAGGCGCGGGAGACGCTGAGGCCTATAATTGAGCGCGAGGCCGTAGCATGGGCGGTCGAGGCCGTCAGCGCCGAGGAGATTGACCGCATCAACATCCTCAACGCTTCGATCACCGGCATGCAGCGCGCAGTGCGCAGGCTGGGGGTGCGGCCTGATTTCCTGCTCATTGACGGAAACCGCTTCAAGCCGTTCGACGGCTTCCGATACGCCACCGTCGTGCACGGGGACGCAAAATACGCGAGCATAGCGGCGGCATCCGTGCTGGCGAAGACCTGGCGCGACGAGTATATGCGGAAGGTTGCCCTCGAATACCCGGAATACGGATGGGACAGAAACATGGGATATCCCACCAAAGAACATATCGAAGCCATCAAGGAACACGGCTACACCCCGCACCACAGGATGAGCTTCCATCCGAAAGAACTTGAACCAACATTGTTTTAGCATATGAAAAAATTTCTTTTGACCGTCGCGGCCGCTCTGACCATCTGTGTCAGCGCCAGTGCAGATGAAGGAATGTGGCTCCTGCCTCTCCTCCAGAAAATGAACGCTGGCGCCATGGCCGAACTCGGCTGCCGTCTCACTCCCGAACAGATCTACAGCATCAACAACACCTCTTTGAAGGACGCCATCGTCCATTTCGGAGGCGGGTGCACAGGAGAAATGATCTCGAACCAGGGACTTGTCATAACGAACCATCACTGCGGTTATAGTTACATCCAGGCACTCTCCACCCCGGAGAAGAACTATCTTGAAGACGGTTACTGGGCCATGAACAACAAGGAGGAGCTTCCGGCTCCTGGCCTCAGCGTGACCTTCCTCCAGAGCATGACAGATGTCACCGCGGTTCTCGAAAAGGCATATGACGCGGCGCTCAAGCAGAACAAGAAGGCTGACAACGCAGGAGAACTGGCAGAGGCCGCCGTGAACGCCATGGCGGATGCCCTCGTGGAACAGGCAGAGAAAGAAAACCCGCACTGTACCGCCACCATTTCGTCATTCTACAATGACAATGTCTTCTATCTCATCATCTACAAGACTTACAGAGATGTCAGGTTCGTGGGCGCTCCACCTGCATCATCAGGCAAGTTCGGCGGCGATACGGACAACTGGATGTGGCCGCGCCATACCTGCGACTTCTCCATGTTCAGAGTCTATGCCGGCCCGGACAACGAGCCTGCGGAATACAGCGAGAACAACATCCCTTACACCCCGAAGAACACCCTCAAAGTGTCTCTCAAAGGTTTCGAGGACGGAGACTTCGCTATGATAATGGGCTATCCAGGACGTACACAGAGATTCCAGACCGCCGCCCAGCTCAAGCAGATGCTGGCTCTCAATGACATCCGCATCGACGCCCGTACAGTGCGTCAGGATGTGATGTGGGAGGCCAGGATGGCCGACCCGACCGTCAACCTCCAGTACGCGAACAAATACGCCAGTTCGTCCAACGGATGGAAAAAGTGGATCGGAATGCGCGAAGCTTTCGACAACCTGGGCATAATCGAGCGCGAAGAGAAGAAGGAGGCTGAGTTCAACGCATGGGCCGCAGCCAAGAAAAAGAGGAATGAAGCCTACGGCAATGCCATATCGATGATCGAGGAGGCCGTCAACGCATCATCCGAAGCAGAAAAGGCCTATACGCTCCTCACCGAGTCCGTATACAGGATAGAAATCGTAGGGTTCGTGCCTGTTTTCGCCAGCGCATACCGCAGCGCTCTCAGAGAGGCGAATGACAGCACGGCCGCACTCGAAGCGGGCATTGCCGCGGTGGCGGCACAGTTCAAGGACTACAACGAGGCCCTTGACCGCAAGGAAGGCGTCGCCCTGATGCAGTTCTATCTGGACAATGTGAAACCGGAAGACAGAATCGCCATCTCAGGCCTTGAACTTCCGGATGTCAATTCTTTCGTCTCATATCTCTTCGACCACACCGCCTTCACTTCCGAGGCAAAGCTGAGGGACAGCATCAAGAGCTACTCCGACTTCACCGACGATCCTGCGACAGCACTCTATAACCTCATCGTAGACGCGGCAATGAAGATGCAGCCTGCCATGGACGGTCATCTCCTGGAACTTGCCGAAGGCAGCAAAGCTTTCGCCAAGGGCCTTATGGAGTGGAAGTCAGACGAACCTTCATACCCTGATGCAAACAGCACGATGAGACTTACTTACGGAACGGTGAAGTCATATTCTCCTAAGGACGGCGTGCTCTATAAGCACTACACCACTCTCAAGGGTGTGATGGAGAAGGAAGATCCGGACAACTACGAGTTCCGCGTCCCGGCGAAGCTGAAACAGATATGGGAGAACAAGGATTTCGGACAGTACACGAACTCGAAGGGAGAGGTTCCTGCCTGCTTCCTCATCAACTGCGACATCACCGGCGGCAACTCCGGTTCCCCGGTAATGGATGCTGACGGCGCTCTCATCGGCCTCGCATTCGACGGCAACTGGGAGTCTATGTCAAGCGACGTGATGTTCGAACCTGACCTCCAGAGGTGCATCTGCGTGGATATCCGATATGTCCTTCTGATGCTCGACAAATTCGGAGGTGCCGGCTACCTTCTCAACGAAATGTCTTTGGTTAAATAATTATGACTGAAAAAGAAATATTGCAGGCACTGTCTGCAGTGAAGCATCCTGGCAAGGGGGACAAGGACATTGTCTCCCTCGGGATGGTTCAGAGTGTTGTCATCCAAGGGAACAAAGTGACCGTCACCCTGGGATTCCCGAAACACCGCGACCCGCTGACCGAGTATCTGGTCGGCAGCACACGCGCCACGCTGTTCCGCGAACTTCCTCAAGGCTTCGAGAACGAGGTGAAGACCGTTGTCGTCGACGAGGCCCCGGCAAAGAAGAAGAACACCCTTGACCTTGATTTCGAGATGGTCAAGAACGTGAAGCATATCATCGGCGTGGCTTCCGGAAAGGGCGGGGTGGGAAAATCCACCGTTGCCGTGAACCTGGCGATAGCGCTGGCTAGGCTGGGATACAAGGTCGGTCTGGCTGACGCTGATGTCTACGGTCCTTCCGTGCCGCTGATGACCGGTACCGAGGGTGTGCAGCCCGATGCTGTCCAAGATTCGGAATCGGGCAAGGAATGGATACTCCCGATAGATAAATTCGGAGTCAAGTGGATGAGCATAGGCTATTTCGCCCAGAAGGGGCAGGCTCTCATCTGGCGCGGACCCATGGCCTGCAACGCTCTGAAACAGATGGTCCTTCAGGTTATGTGGGGAGAGCTTGATTTCCTGCTGATAGATATGCCTCCTGGAACCGGCGACATCCATATTTCACTTGTTCAGGACATTCCGATGGAAGGAGCAGTCATCGTGACAACCCCGCAGCCTGTGGCGCTCGCTGATGTGGAGAAGGGTGTCGACATGTTCCGCAACAAGAGCATAAACAAGCCTGTCTTCGGACTCGTCGAGAACATGGCCTGGTTCACGCCGGCCGAGCATCCGGACGAGAAGTACTTCATCTTCGGGCAGGGCGGCGGTGCCGCAATGGCTCAGTCATACGGGATTCCTCTCCTCGGACAGATCCCGCTCGTGCAAAGCATACGCGAAGGCGGTGACTGCGGCGAACCTGTAGCACTCGACTCACGCCCGGACAGCCTCGCCTTCCTCGAACTTGCTTCGAAGCTCGCCGGAAACTTTTAGAACCAGAACTGTCTCTCTATGAAAACTGTCAGAATCATACTGGCTCTGTCTGCCGCCCTGGCTCTTGGGGCTAACAATATGTACGCCCAGCCGACGTCATACACAAACATCGCATTCGCACAGGCGCCGACAGCAAACGGCGGAACCAAGACTCTGAATATCAATATCTGGAAAGGAACTGGCAATGATCCGCAGCCAGTCGTGCTTTTCGTCCACGGCGGCGCCTGGGAGTCCGGTGACAACCGTCTTGACAGAAACGGCTCCGAGCAGATCCGTGCCCTTATGTCACTCCGCGAAAAAGGCGTGACCGTGGCGGCGGCGACCTACCGTTTCTCAAACGAAGAGGTATTCCCCGCCCAGATACACGATGTAAAAGCCGCCGTACGTTTCCTCAAAGCCAACGCGTCAGTCTACGGCATAGACCCGGAGCGGATCATGACCATGGGTGAATCTGCAGGTGCCCAGCTCGCCCTCCTGGCCGCCGTTTCCAACGGTGAAGAAGCCATGGAAGGAAGCATTGGCGGCAACCTCGATATGAACAGCGATGTGATCGGGTGCGTAGACTGTTATGGAATGACGGATTTCCTCACTCTGGCCTCTGACCTTTATGCCCGTCCGGACCTCGGCAGGACAGATGCGCAGGTCTACGAACTGGTCGAGGCTCCTAACTCCAGCCGCTCCCGCCTCTTCGGCCTGACTACTGAAGAATGCAACCTCGGCACCGTCACGGCACATCCGGAGAGATTTCCAGAGCAATACGCCCTCGTGAAGGCCGGCAGTCCTGTCTATCACATTACACCTGACGACCCGCCGGTTCTGATCATCAACGGACAGAAAGACATCCGCGTCGCCGCCGCCCAGGCCATCAAGATGTACCAGGCGCTGTACGATGCAGGTGTCGAAGCCGAACTGATCCTGAATGACCGTGCGCCTCACGGCAATCTCGGTCCGGAAGCAGCCGCTGCCATCCAGACATTCATCCTCCGGGTGTTGTTCAATTAGCCTTTGCGGCTATTTCAAAGTTTTCTGAAGCTTTGAGCGCATAGATTCTGCGGTGAGGGCGAAGCAGACGACCTTGCCGTCAGGACCGATCAGGAACATTGTCGGTATCCAGTTCATTCCGAAGCCATTGGCGACCGGATTCTCCTTCCATTTGATAAGATTCGAGACCTGTAGCCAGTCCATATTCTCCTCGGCTATCGCACCCTGCCAGGCTTCTGCATTGTCGTCCACCGAGAAGCTGACGAACTTGACGCCTTTCGGCTCAAACTCCTTGACAAGTTCCTTCAGAGCCGGAATCTCCTCGCGGCAGTCCGGACACCAGCTTGCCCAGAAATCAAGAACGACATAGTTTCCTTTCAACGAACTGAAGGTGAAATCCTCACCGGTGGAGGTTTTCGCGGTGAAATCTTCAACTGGCGTTCCAGCCTCGATCTTCGGAGCATATTTCTGCTCCATCTCCGCGATCTCTGCCTCGGCTTCGTCCAAAATTACAGTTCCCGCCTCAACGGCATCATTGTTTCTGGCGCTTCTCTGTCCGCAGGACACGGCCAACACCAGTGCAGCCGTCACGATAAGGATATTCTTTGCTTTCATGTCCGCAAATATAACAAAAAATGCTTTTTATCACCGCCAGCAGGACTGAGTGGAAGGGACTTCGGACTTTATCCGGACATATTGGTCCGTGCCGACGAGGTCTTTCAGACCAGGGAAGAACACCATCCCTGTGCGCGCCTCAAGCGACGTCACCGGGACAGCCATGGAACTTGATATCTTGCCGCTCTGATATGGGCGGTTCTCAAAAGTGAACGCACAGGCGTGGTAAGTGTCGCCTTTGCGCATGAGCAGAGCCTTGTAGTAGCCGGTCGGGACGGCCACCTTCTTGCCGACATTGTCGAGTACATAATCTCCTTTGTACCCGTCATAGGTGCAGCCCGAAACGACGTACAGGGTGTCGCACTGTCTCGCCCAGGTGCGGACCTTGTTCTCGAGAGTGGCCCAGACGCCCCCGTTGAGGCTCTCGTCCTGCGGAGTCATGTTCACGCCATAGAAGGTCTGGAGGTTGGCGCCATAGGAAAGACGGTCTGCGGAAGGTATCTGATGTCCGCGGGAGTACCTGTCCCCATTGCCTTCACGATAGCCTCTCATGACAACCGGCTGCCGTTTCTCCGGCAGCAATGGACACAGGCCGAAGTCATCCGTGCGCTTTCCCTCGCCGATGTTCGAGGCGCAGAGCGGATATGCCACCCAGTCCGCTGTCAAATGCTTCTCATTCCAAAGGAAAGTATAGTTTCTCTGCTGAACGCCTGAAACGACCATTTCAAGAGTATATGCGTTCTTCATGTCCTGACGCGACATGCGCGGAAGTTCCAGCCAGCCCCCCGGCTTCTGCGCAAAACAGAGGACAGGAAAAAGCAGCAGTGCCGCTATCAGAATCCTTTTCATTCCACGAAACGGATCATGTCGGTCTTCCTCGGTTTGGCGGCAGGAGACTCAGCCGGATAGCCAAGGACAATGCTGTACAGCAGATTGTACCCCCCGCTGAAGCCTAGTTTTTCTATGTAAGGTCTGCAGGCTTCGCTCTCCTTCATCTGACGGACGGGAGCCGCCATGCAGCAGGAGCCGATGCCCTGTGACCAGGCCGACAGGATGATGTTCTCACCCAGCAGACCGCAGTCCACCTGGGACATATCATAACCAGTGTAATTGGCAAGGAAAATCACGCAGGGAGCGCCCGCAAAGATGCTTTTCCTGGTACCGGTCACCGCCTCGGAAATGTCGTCCAGAAGTGCCGGGTCATCCACCACGCGTATCTCATAGGCCTGACGATTCTGCCCGTTAGGGGCATTGATTCCGTGGTCCAGTATCTTGTCAAGAACCTCGCGGCTGATGGTCTGGTCAGTATACTGACGTATGCTGCGACGTGACATTATCACATCCTCAACAGCCTGGGATGCATTATTCACCGACGGCGCACAGGATACTGCCGCCAGCAGAAAAAGGAATGAAATGACTGATTTCTTCATGGTAGAATCAATATTGTGTGACCACCCAGAAGCCGACCTCGTAGGTACCGCCCTGAAAGTAAGTCTGACCGGCATATGGCCTGATATGAGACGGAGGAACAGATGCGGCGAGTTTGTACTGGCCGTTCGTGAACTTGATGATGCCTTTCTTGTCCGGAAGGATGATCACCTGCTTGTTGTCAATGCCGCTGCAGTAGACAGTCAAGATCATGCCGGTGTTGTTCTGGATGATGAGGGTCGTCTCCGGCGAGCTGTCATCCTCTTCCGTCCTTTTGATTTCTGGAAGGTTCGAGTGAGCATTGGCCAGAGTCTCGTCAACTTTCGTACGGACCAGATATTCAGTCGCTTCCGGAGCATGAGCGCCGTATGGATATATGGCCAGATACCTTTCGTATGCCTTGCTGTTGTTCAGGTCGCAGGCACGCTGCCATGCGGTGTCCTCGCTGCCCCACGCCTTTTCCTTCATCTCGTTGTTGAACTCATCCAGGCTTTTATCCTCATAGTTCTTGTACCCGGACGGGACGGCTGTGTTCGGAGCGGATTTAGGGATGGAGAGAGTCTCCAGACCGGAGACGGACGAGCGGACGCCCAGTCGCTTCCTCGGATTCTCGACAGAAGACTGCGCAAGGGCCGTGGAACTGACAAGAATCAGTCCCAGGAACAAAGCAAATAATCTTCCTGTGCGCATATTTTAGTATCAACAGAATTGAACTATCTTCTCAAGACGCGCGGCATCCACCTCATCAAAGGTGGCAAGCTCGCGGCTGTCGATATCAAGAACAGCAACAATTGCACCATTCCGCCATACGGGCACCACTATCTCGCTGCGGCTCTCGCTGCTGCATGCGATATGACCCGGAAACAACTCCACATCCGGTACGACGATGGTGCGCTGCTCCTTCCAGGAAGTGCCGCAGACACCTTTTCCATAAGGGATATGCATGCAGGCGACCGGACCCTGAAACGGTCCGAGTACCAGTTCCTTGCCTGAAACCCGGTAGAAACCGGTCCACCAGAAACCGAAGGTCTGATGGATCAATGCGGCCGCATTGGCCATTTTCGACACTTCGTCAGCCTCGCCTTCGAGAAGAGAGCCGAGCTGCTTCTCGAGCGTGTCGTAAAGTATGTTCTTGTCTTGCCTCATGTCACAAAAGTACTGAAAAATTCATATCTTTACCATCACAAAAGTTCTGTTATGAAAAAGATTGTCCTCGTCCTCGCCATTGCGCTGCCGCTTGCCGGCTGCGCCAATAACAACGGCAAAGCCGCCAACGAAAACACAGAAACTGCAGTCGAAGCTCCTGCAGAGCAGATTGTGGGCGGATTCACCGAGCCGCGCGAGATCACATCCGAGGAGTTGGAAATGTTCAAGAAAGTCACCGCTGACTACGCCGAACTGCAGCTCGTGCCTCAGACCGTCTGCACGCAGGTGGTCGCCGGCCTGAACTACAAGTTCTTCTGCGACTGCAAGGAAGGCTATAATCTCAGCCGCTGCGATGTCATCATCTACAAGCCGATAAACGGCGATCCGTCAGTCACCAAAATACAGATGAAATAGCGCTCGGAGGGAACGTAATGCTGAACTCAGCAGAAACGTCATGCTGAACTCAGCAGAAACGTCATACTGAACTCAGCAGAAACGTCATGCTGAACTCAGCAGAAACGTCATGCTGAACTTGATTCAGCATCTCAGAGATTGCGGAAAGCCCGCAATGACGACAGGAAGCCACGCGATGACGACAGGAAATACCACGCCGTCGCTAACCTTGGAAATCCCCATAGGTTAGTGGCGCCCCGGCAAATAATACCATTGATTGTCAATCGTTTATAAATCACAGTGTCACTAATCTCGGCCCAAACAGAAGGTTAGCGACGATTAAGAACAGCATCTTCAGCTGTAGCCACATTGGCTACTAGAAACAAACATTGGGCGAAACAACACATATGCACTCCAGGAGCGCATGTCAGCCGAGCAGTTTCTTGACTAAATCGGCATTCATCCTAAGAATGCGTGCAAGACGAGCGGACGTAGCTTGAGTCTTTTTCCGTAACGGCCTCAACAAACGTGTCTTTTGGTCCAATGTCAAGCTCCCAAGGGAGTCTGTGCCAAAATGTGTGCGAGACAGAACCATCGCTTCCGCTCGTATCTCATCATCCGAAAACCTCACAACCTCAATTATCGGCGTGTATTTCAGCTCTTCCTGAGCATAATCAGTCAATGCGAGCGACTTGAAAAACTCAGTCTGAGAACCAAACAGACGCTCAACAAACCGATAGTCAACAAATGACTTCAATACAACACGCCCTTGCTCATCAACCGACAAGCCCGAAGATCGAAGGTCGCTGTGGGTATGAAAAAGCCGGCACGAAGCACGCATGGACATGGAGGACAAAGAAATCGCTTGAATCTTTTCGAGCGAGAAATAACACGAGAACGAAGACCACCGGTATTCTTCAGGATGTGCCACAACATGCGCCTTAACCGGATTAAGAAGATTGTATGCGATACAATGTTTCAAATCCCATGCATCATTGATCTCGCGGACCGTTACAGGGATGCCCCTGTATACGCCAGACACACCATGCGCGTCATAGACATATATAGAATAATCATGTTTGAAGAGATCGCCGAAATGCTGGGCCTGCATTTTTGATTCACACCACACCGTAAAATGTGAATGGGTGGTCATATGACAGTCCACGAGCACATGCACTCCTGTCTTGAATGCCACGACCGCGGTTATTTTCTGCGCTTGTTCATAATCCTCATCGCTGAAAAAGACAACATCATTTTTGGTCCCGTCCGTGCACACATGATAGAAACGGACGAGATTCTCAGCTGTATCCATAATTCCGTTTTTCGCAAAATAAGCGAAAAAACTTGGACACGCAAATCAGCCGTTTACGCATTTCTCAAACGTTTGAAGATATCTCAAACGTCTACTTGTCGCCAACCTCGGAAAGAAGAGAAGATTAGCGACACTGTCGCCAAACACAATACTGATAATCAACGGTTTACACTTTCGGGCGTCGCTAATCTCATGCAAAAATGACGGTTGGCGACACTGTGATGAAATAGTGAAAAATCTTACGGTCACTTTGACTGATACCATTTCTGAAGCACGAAGAAAGCCTGCTTCTTTTCGCCTTTTTCGTTGACCAGACCCTTGCGGTTATAGTCATTCTGAACTCCGTCCAGCATTCTTTTCGGAGAGCGGAAGTCTTTCAGAACCCAAGGCGTTGTTCCGGCAAGTTCAGAAATCCTGTCCAGCATCTGAGTGTTTTTTTCATAGAGATATGCCTGATACTCTTCAGTAAATCTTTCCGTGCGGTCTCCGTGACGGCCATACAGTGCACCGCCACCCCATTCGGAGATGAACACAGGCTTGTCCACCGAGAAAACCCACTCTATACGATCGCACTTGTCGCTGTCACCGTCATACCAGCCGACATACTGATTGAAGCTCAGCAGGTCTGCCACCTGCATCAGGTCGTCATTCAAAGTACAGTGCGTAGCGTCTATATAATCCTTCTCCATGGCAGAGCTGATGAGACGGGTGGCGTCAAGCTCGCGGGCCTTGTTTATCAAGTCCGTGAGGAAAGTCAGACGGTCAGCCCCGCGCGGTGTTTCATTTGAGACCGACCAGATAATGACGCTCGCACGGTTGTGGTCGCGGGCTATCATGTCCGTCAACTGTCTTTCCGCATTGGCGTAAGTGTCAGGATTGTCAAATGCGATAGTCCAGTATACAGGAATCTCGTCCCAGACCATGATACCCATTTCATCAGCCACGCGGATCATGGCCTCATCATGAGGATAATGCGCCAGACGCACGAAGTTGCAGCCAAGTTCCTTGACAAGCCCGAGAATCTCACGCGCATTCGCCTCGCCATGGCCGCGTCCACCATTGCCCCTCAATGTCTCTTCATGGATGGAGATTCCCTTGCAGAAGACAGGCTCACCATTCAGAAGTATCTGAGTCCCACGGGCTTCAACTGTGCGGAAACCGATACGGTCGCGGACGGAGTCCGTCTCTGAAGACACCACTACGTCATAAAGCTTCGGGCTTTCCGGAGACCAGAGGCTCAGGAGAGACTTCTTGCGCTTCTGCGCCAGGAACTCGAAATCTGCATGTCCTGATGCGTCAGTACGAGCGGTGATAACGATTCCGGCTTCCGGAATCTCGACTTTCACATCCTGCTCGGCCTGACTTCCGTCGAGCTGTATCCAGCCCTGCAGGGTGTCTTTTGTTCCCGGCTTCAGCTGGACACTATAGTCCCTGATAAATGTCTCCGGGGTATGGACGAGGTATACGCTTCTGGTGATGCCGCCATAGTTCCACCAGTCTGAATTGACGGTAGGAACAGCCTCCAGCATACGCTTGTTGTCCACCTTGACTATCAATGAGTTCTCCCCCTCGCGGAGAATGTCGGTTATCTCATAGTTGAACGGAGTGAAGCCTCCGAGATGAAGTCCTAGCACCTTGCCGTTCAGGCCGACCACTGATTCATAGTTCGCGGCGCCGATATAGACGAAAGTACGCCCGTCACGAGGCTCGGCGTTGAATTTCGTCCTGTACCAGACCGTGCCTTCATAGCGGTAGAGGTCCTCTCTCTGGGTGTTCCAGTCGCCCGGCACCTGCAGTTCCCTCGCTGCATCGAACTCGTACTCCACCAGGCGCTTCCGGTTTTTGTTGAAGCTGTCATCAGCAAAGAAAGTGGAACGCTCAGGCATAGGATTGCGACGATAGACGTAATAGCCGGTCTCATACTGGTCGACGATTGTCTTCCAGGCTCCGTCAAGGCTGGTGTATTCGCGGGCTGTGATATTGGTGATCTGAGGCAATTTCTGTGCGGACGCTGAATGCAGGAGGAGCACCGCTGCGGCGACGGTGACGATGAGACGCAATGTTTTCATATATGTTTCAGGCTTCAAATTTCTTGGTAAGGGCGACGAAATCCTCGACGCTCAGACGCTCGGCTCGGAGGTCGAAAACAGGATCGCTTGTGTCCTGCCCCTCTTTCAGAAGGGGTTTCAGGGCGTTGCGAAGGGTCTTGCGGCGCTGGTTGAACGCAGTCTTCACCACCTGCTTGAAAAGTTTCTCGTCGCAGCCGAGTTCCGTGCGGGAGTTGCGGGTGAGGCGGATGACGGCCGACTGAACTTTCGGTGGCGGGCAGAAGGCGCCCGAGCCGACGGATATCAAATACTCGATGTCATACCATGCCTGGAGAAGCACGGAAAGGATGCCGTAGGTCTTGGACCCCGGCTTCTCGGCGATGCGGTCGGCCACTTCCTTCTGGATCATGCAGACCACTTCCGGAACCTTGTCCTTGTCATCAAGTATCTTGAAGAATATCTGGGACGAGATGTTGTAAGGGAAGTTGCCTATGATGCGGTACTGGCCTTTGAAGAATCTGTTGATGTTAAGTTTCAGGTAGTCCCCTTCGATAAGCTTGCCAGGCATGCCGTTGAAATGTGTCAAAAGATACTCCACCGACTCGGAGTCTATCTCTATCATCATCGGATCAATGTCCTCGCGCTGAAGCAGGTACTGTGTCAGAACGCCCATTCCGGGGCCGATCTCAAGCACGTCGCGTGGCTCGGACGGGTCGTTTCTGAGTGCGGCTACAATGGCCTGTGCTATGCTCTGGTCCGTGAGGAAATGCTGCCCGAGGGCTTTTTTTGCTCTGACTTCCATTGGCTTTGTGTCTACAGGCCGAGTTCGGCCTTCATTGAACGGAGCAGGTCGAAGGCCTGCATCGGGGTCATATTGTCAAGATCCGCGGCCTTGAGGTCGTCGCGGATGGCGCTGAGGGTCGGGTCGTCAAGCTGGAACAGCGACAGCTGATAGCCTTCTGTGAGGGGGCTCTGCCCCCTACTATCCCCCGCGGCCTTTTCGCCTTTCCAACTTTTGCTGTCGCAAAAGTCACGGCCCGGCCGGCCG
>JAZRWN010000002.1:0-17299 GCA_045599725.1 Candidatus Cryptobacteroides sp.
CGCTTCGAGGTCCAGGGCCACTGCGACAACCAGGGTTCCGACAAGGTAAATGACCCTCTCAGCCAGCAGCGCGCCGAGGCCATCGTGGCCGAGCTTGTGAAACTCGGTGTTGATGAATGGAACCTCCGCGCCGTCGGCAAGGGCAGCCACGAACCGGTTGCCGACAACAAGACCGAAGAAGGCCGCGCCCAGAACCGCCGCGTCGAGTTCATCAGGAAATAGCGTGATAAGAAAGATTTATTCATTGAGGATGACTCTTACCTTTGCAAACGACTATAGATGTTGTGAGCAAAGGTAAGAGTCGCCTTCTTTTTTATTTCAACAGTTCAGACAGTCTCCAGCATCATGGCGTGTCGGACATCGGCCGCCACTTTTTCGCCCTTGACCTTCTTCAGTATCTCCAGTCCGAACGCCACCGCGTGACCCGCACTGCGGCCGGTGATGATGCGCCCGTCGGTGATGGCAGGCTTCGGGACGAACTTCGCGCCCTTCGCCGTGAGATACTCCTCGAACCCGTCAAAACAAGTCATTTCCTTGCCGGAGATATCCTCAAGCTGGCTCAGGACAAGTCCAGGAGCCGCACAGATGGCCGCCACAGTGCCGCCGTCATCGTAATGCTGCTGCATCAGCGCCATCAGGTTCGCATCTGCAGCGAGATTTCTGGTGCCAGGCATACCTCCCGGGAAAATCATCACATCCTTCTCATCAGTGCCGGTCAGATCGACATAATGGAGGAAGGTGTCGACAGCGTCATCCACTCCTACCGCCACCCTGTGCGAGGAAACCACGAAAGGCTCCTCGGTGATGGAAACCAGTTTGACAGAGACTCCTCCCCTGCGGAGGACATCACATGTGGCGAGGGCCTCAACATCCTCGAAACCGTCAGCCAGAAAAATATTGTCTCCTTTCATAAGCGATAGTGTTTGCTTTGCCAAGTTACGAATATTTCTTTACTTTGTAAATAATATGGAAGATATAAAGAAACTGTACCCGCTGCGCTTCCTGCCCATAGCCGAGACTTATGAATGGGGCGGTGACGCACTTGCAGAAAGATTTGACAAGAAGTTCGTGGAGAGCGATGACCAGGGCAACGAACGGAGGCTGGAGAAAGGCATCAGCGTGGCGGAGAGCCACGAGATCGCCGACCTCGGCTACCGCGACTCCCAGGTCAGGGAAGGCTGGCTCGCCGGCAACACCATCAGCGAGATCATGGACATGTACCTGGACAGAGTCGTCGGAGAAAATGTCTTCGAGTACTTCGGAAGGCAGTTCCCGGTTAGCGTGAAGTTCATCGACGCCCGTGGAAGAATCCCTCTCATGGTACATCCTGACGATGAAGTCGCCGCCCAGAGATATGATTTCCTGGGCAAGACCAAGTTCTGGTATGTTCTGGACGCGAAGCCGGAGTCAAAAGTATTCATGGGCTTCGCCAAAGACACTGACGTGCAGGATTTCTACGCAGGATGTCAGGACGGAAGCGTGGAGAAATCTCTCAATATCATCCATCCGAAGAAAGGAGACTGCTTCACGATAGAGCCGGGCACTGTGCACTCCGCAGCAGACGGAGTGCTGATACTCGAGGTGAGCGAAGCCTCCCCTCTCGACTTCTGCCTCTGTGCCTGGGGTTCGGAAGCCCCAGAAAATGAATTCGATGACGGTCTGAATCTCGTGGAGGCGCTGGACTTCATCGACTTCAAGGCATACAGAACCCCTGAACCGGCCAAAGGAAAACTCGTGAAGAGACGCGAATTCACGGTCACTGAACTGAAGCTCAATGATCCTGTCCACATCATAGGTGAAGAAGCCGGCAGTTTCGCTGTTTATACCTGCACTGAAGGAGAGGCTTCCATACAGGTCCCTGCAGAGGACAAGTCCATGGAAAGTTTTATCGTCAAGGCCGGCGAGACCTTGCTCGTGCCTGCGGAGGTGGACGATTTCTACCTGATTCCTCGCCAGAGCGGCACGGTTCTGATTGAGACCATGGTGGACAGGTTCGAGGACGAAGACGAATATATAGACCCGTCAGTCGAGCCGCAGCTCCCTGGAGAGAATGAAGAATTCAAATTCAACAGCGTCTATGGCAGATTCAGTAAGAATTGACAAATATATCTGGGCCATCAGGCTCTTCAAGACCCGCAGCGAGGCCACGGATGCCTGCAACGGCAACAAAGTGCAGCTGAACGGGGTTCCCGCCAAGCCGTCAAAGGCGGTGAAAATCGGTGACACCATTGCCGTAAGGAAAGGAATCGCCCTTTTCACATTCAAGGTCCTTCAGATCGCGGAGCAGAGGATGGGCGCCGTGAAAGTGCCCGAATTCGCCGAGAATCTGACGCCGCAGTCCGAGCTGGACAAGCTCCATGCACCTCACGAGACCTTCTTCGTCAAGCGTGACCGCGGTGCGGGACGTCCTACGAAAAAGGACCGCCGCGAAATGGACGCCCTCTGGGACGGCATCGATTTCAGCAGCGGACCGTTCTATTCTGATGACGACGAGGATTAGCTCCTCCTCGCTATCCCTATATAATAGAAGAGTGTGGCAAGTGAGCCGATGGCGGCGATCACGTAGGTGTACGCGGCCCTTTTGAGCGCGTCCTCAGCCATAGGTTCGGTTTCACGGTCGACCAGCACCCGTCCGCGGAGCCATTCCACGGCACGATGGCTGGCATTCACCACGACCGGAAGCGTGACAACGCTGAAAAGGGTGGACATCGCGAAAAGAGCGATGCCAAGCCACAGCAGGGCCGGTGTGATGCTGAGGACCAGCACACCAAGAAGAAGCACCCACTGTACGGCACGGTTCGAGAAATTCACCATAGGGACAAGCGCGGTGCGCAGTTTGAGAGGAGCGTACCCGTTATAGTGCTGCACCACATGACCGCACTCATGCGCCGCCACTGCCGCGGCGGCAATGCTTCTCTGAGAATACACCGATTCGCTGAGATTGACAGTATGAGTCTGAGGGTTGTAGTGGTCAGTCAACTGGCCAGGGACGCAGGATATCTTCACATCCCTGATTCCGTGATCCTCGAGCATCATGCGGGCCACCTCCGCACCAGTGAGCCCGTTCGGGTTCCGTATCTGGGAATATTTGTTGAATCTGCTCTGGAGCATGGCCTGGATGATGTAGCTCGCCACCATCACAAGTATAAGTATCAGCCAAATGTTCATATATATTCAAATTTAAATTCATCATCAAAAATACAAATTCCGAGCCTCATTGTCAATATGACATTTTGTCAATGTTATGGATTTTTGTAATTTTGCTTGTTCAAAAGCCATTTCGAATGCAGCATCCGGAAAATGATTTCTCTCGGCTGGAGCTCAACCTCCCGGCATGCAGGGACAACTACCGATATTTCCGTTCCCACCTGGAACCTTCCACCAAACTTCTTGTTCTGGTGAAGGCCAACGCCTACGGACACGGAGCCGTCGAGTTCGCTGCGATGATGCAGAACTGCGGGGCCGACTATCTGGCGGTTGCACTGCCCGTGGAAGGCATTGAACTCAGAAAAGCAGGTATCAGCCTCCCGATTCTGGTGCTGACCACCGGGACCGACTTCTTCGAGGAGATGATTGACTTCCATCTCGAACCGGGAATTCCGAATCTGTACACCCTGAAAGCACTTTGTGAAGTGCTGGAAAGACGAGGAGTGAAAGATTTCCCTGTCCACGTAAAACTGGACACAGGAATGCACAGGCTGGGATTCATGACAAGCGAACTGGAGGAACTCTGCTCTTTCCTGAAGACCTGTCCTTATGTCAAGGTCAAGTCCATCTACTCCCATCTGGCGGCGGCAGAGGACCCGGAAGAGGATGAATTCACTCTAGGACAGATAAGGATGTTCCAGCAGAATGCCGGCACCATCACCTCTGCCATCGGATACAGGCCTATGTACCATATCCTCAACTCCGCAGGAATAGAGCGTTTCCAGCAGTACCAGTTCGACATGGTACGCCTCGGAGTGGGCATATACGGCATCAGTGCGCTGCCGGGAGTCCGCCTGGCGCCTGTAGCCTCCCTTAAAGTCAAGATCCTTCAGATCAAGACCCTCTCCCAGGGCGACGGGACCATCGGCTACGGCAGGCATGGAAAGATCGCCCCTGAAGGTACGGTCATAGCCACCGTTCCTGTTGGATACGCCGACGGACTGGACAGGCATTTAGGAAGAGGAAACGCCTCGTTCTCCCTCAACGGACACAGGGTTCCTACCATCGGGAACATCTGTATGGACATGTGCATGCTGGACATCACCGGAGTCCCGGCCGAGGTCGGTGACACGGTGACAGTGTTCGGTGCTGATCCGACAGTGTCCGAACTGGCTGACATACTGGGGACAATCCCTTATGAGATAATGACTTCTGTTCCGCGCAGAATCGAGCGCGTGGTCATCAGAAAAGCGTAGGATGGTTCTCATCCAGACCGGCCAGGATACGTTCCATTATGGCCTGGCGGTACAGCGCAGACTTGGCGGAAATCTTGAACTGACGGCAGTATTCGTCAATAGCGGCCAGCTCCTGGTCGTTCAAATATATGACCTGTCTGTGTGTGCGTCTCAATGAAGCTTTCTGCTTATCGAGAAAATCCGGTGACACTGCCGGAAGTTTCTGATTTTTCCGTTTCAAGGCGTTGTGATGTATTGGTCCGACAGATACAAATATAATAAATATCTGACAATCATTCAAATATTAGATATTTTCCTGTGACGTAAGCTTTTTTGTCCATTTTTATGACATGCGGGAGGACTGACAAGTCGAAAATGTCCAGAAGCTCACGGTCGTTGAGATCCGGGTCCACCAGAAGGACTTTGGCGCCGGGTTCATCCTCAAGGATACGTGGGACCGCTTCCAGGGCCGTCTCACATGATGAGCAGCCGGGCGAATGGAAAATCAGATAGGAAGGATCACCATGCAGCCGGCGGAGTCTGTACGTTTTCTGGTGGTCGTAGTCGGAACCGCTCCCGGCCAGCACTCCTCGCAGTTTGAGCTTCGGAATCCTTGAACCGACAGGAACCCTTGCAAGCATCTCCTTCATCATGGCGGCTGGTCTCACGACTGAGTCATATGCGTGCTTCTCCCGCCACAAATCCGGGTCAGCATCTATGAAAGCGCCAATGAATGCATTGAGAGCGAGCTTGTATTCTTCACCCGGAGTGTCCATGAGATAATAGAAAAAATCTCCGAGAAGATGGCGGCAGAGAGTGCTGTCACCTTTTGCCACAGCCTGGTCTTTCATATAACCGGCCAGTTCCAGAATCTCAGCCGCGGAAGGGTCCGAGCCATCGAAAAGTGTTTCAAAAAGACCGGAGGATTCAGGAGCCCCGTATTCATAGCTGTCAGGAGCGACTGTAGGGAGCAGCTTTACCAGCGCATCGCAGTCCAGCCCTCTGCCGACTATCACTCCGTCACGGTCGATCAGAAGCATCTGAGGGGTCTGGAGAACTCCATAGAGCATCTGGAAATCCGAATCCAGTTCAGGGTCCCAGAGATGATGTATCTTGACATTTTCGGTCTCGAAGTCCCAGCGTTCCTCACGGTAATCCGCCCAGGCATCCTCGTAGACGCTGACATAGACCGCATAGAACTCCACAGGGAATGTGATGTCCTCAAGGACCGGTTTCAGACGCAGCGTCTCAAGCCGGCATTTCGAGCAGGAAGTGTCATAGAAGAACAGGATGGACACGTCTCCTTTTTCCGGCAGATTCACCGTCTCCCCGTCCGGGGTGAGGAGGGTCAGCGGAGGCGCAGGCATCCCTATCAGGGAACTTCTATGAAAACTGGCGAAGACCTGGGCGTTCAGAAGGTCGATGTCGTTGTACATGGAAGTCTTTCCAGGGGTGAACCAGTCATCGACCAGATGCACGGAAACGGCTTCGTCCCCCATGACCTTGGATCCAAGGAAATGGTCATATATGCGGACAGCGGTGTACTGCCTTATCAGGGAGTCCGTGCAACTTTCCAGAATGAAGTCGCACTCCTCTATCTTTGCTGAGGCCGGAAGCGGTTCCAGCGCAGCGAAATATTCGTCCAATTTCAGGTCCAGAGCGGCGGTGACGGCGGAGTCAAGCCCCGCCACCTGCATCTGGGCGGAGAGCGTCAGAGGCAGGAACATGGCTGCCAGAGACAGGACGGATATCACAAGCCGTTTCATAAACTAGTCTGCCTCAGGAAGTTTGACACCTTCCACCATAAAAAGGCTTGTATCGCCCTTGTGCTTGAGGATATCGCGGACTGCCGATGAAGAAATATGGGCGAACTCCTGTGAGGTAGGGATGATGACCGTCTCTATCTCTGGGGCGAGACGTCGGTTCGCATCGGCATTTGCGCGCTCATTGTCGAAGTCGTTCATGTTTCGGACGCCACGGACAATATGTCTGATGCCCAGTTCGCGGCAGGCGTCCACGGTAAGTTTGTCATACTTGATGACACTCACGCCCTTCATCCCTGCTGTCGCCTGACGGATGATGTCCATGCGCTGGTCCATGTCGAAGAAACCGCGCTTGTCCTGATTGATACCGACTCCGACGACGACCTCATCAAACATGGTGAGGGCGCGTTTCAGTATGTTCTGATGACCTGCGGTGAATGGGTCGAAGGACCCCGGAAAGAAAGCTGTTCTTTTCATAATTGCCAATTGATGGGTGTTTTGCCCTGACGGGCAAGAAGTTCGTTTGCACGAGAGAAATGGCGGCAGCCGAAGAAAGCCCCGCGCGCAAGTGGAGACGGATGCGCCGCCTCCAGCACATAATGTCTGGATGTATCGACAAGTTCGCGCTTCGCACGGGCGAAATTGCCCCAGAGAAGGAACACGACACCTTCGCAATGCTCGCTGATATATCGGATAACGGCATCCGTGAACTCCTGCCAGCCTATCCCGCTGTGCGATGCCGCCTGCCCGGAGCGGACAGTAAGGACTGCGTTCAGGAGAAGCACTCCCTGACGCGCCCAGTCCTCGAGGTTCGGACGACCGCTCATGGTGATGCCGAGGTCATTCTCGATCTCCTTGAAGATATTTTTCAAAGAAGGGGGTGCAGGAACTCCGTCAGGGACAGAGAATGAAAGGCCCATGGCCTGGCCGGGACCGTGATAAGGATCCTGCCCCAGAATGACGACCTTCACCTTGTCCACCGGAGTCAGGTCAAATGCCTTGAAAATCTGGCTTCCGGGAGGGAAGATCACCTGCCCTGAACCTTTCTCCTGATGCAGAAAACGGACAAGCTCCGCAAAGTAGGGTTTGTCGAACTCACTCTGCAGGGCCTGTTTCCAACTTTGTTCTATCTTGACTTCCATAATGCTTGCGTCCTCAGGACAGCGGGGCACTAGAAGATATAGTCCACCACGTCCTTGATGGTCTTGACATATACAAAAGTAAGACCTTTTATGTAAATATCCTTGATATCTTCAATATCTTTTCTGTTGTCCTCGGATATCACTATGGTGGTGACACCTGCACGCTTCGCAGCAAGTATCTTCTCCTTGATGCCGCCGACCGGAAGCACACGGCCACGGAGGGTCATTTCGCCTGTCATGGCTATGCCGCTCTTGAGTTTCTGTCCGCGGAGGGCGGAAACCATCGAACTGACCATGGTGATACCGGCAGAAGGGCCATCCTTCGGCACGGCTCCCTCCGGGACATGGACATGGATGTCCTTGGATGCATATTCTTCCGAAGTCATCCCTGCAAGTTCCGGATGGGCCTTGATGTACTGATAGGCTATCGTGGCCGACTCCTTCATCACGTCACCGAGGTTTCCGGTCATAGTGATGGCACCCTTCCCGGCGCTGACAGAACTCTCGACGAACAGGATCTCCCCTCCCATCGAGGTCCAGGCAAGGCCGGTGACGACACCCGGGGCTTCATTGCCCTTCTGGCTGTCATGGAAATTGGTCGGCAGACCCAGATACTCCTTCAGGTGCGCCGGAGTGATGACGGAAGGATACTCCTCTCCGAGGGCGATCTTCTTCGCCGTGACACGCGCGATCTTAGCGATCTGCTTCTCAAGGCCGCGGACGCCTGATTCGTGGGTGTATTTGTCCACGATGGCTTCGATTCCAGCCTTGTTTATGCGGAGTTCCTTCTTCCCTATTCCGTGCTCCTCGAGCTGCTTCGGAAGAAGATAGCGCTTCGCTATCTCAGCCTTCTCCTCCGCCAGATAGCCGGAGACATTTATCATCTCCATACGGTCGAGAAGTGCCGGCTGTATCGTGGAAGTGGTGTTTGCAGTCGTTATGAAGAGGACGTTCGAAAGATCGTAGTCGATGTCCAGGTAGTTGTCGTGGAATGTGGAGTTCTGCTCCGGGTCGAGGGCCTCCAGAAGAGCGGATGAAGGGTCGCCCTTGAAGTCGCTGGCAAGTTTGTCTATCTCGTCCAGGACAATGACAGGGTTCGAGGTCCCTGCACGGTTGATTCCGTTCAGAATACGGCCCGGGAGGGCTCCCACATAGGTTTTCCTGTGACCTCTGATCTCAGCCTCGTCATGCATGCCGCCGAGGGAGATGCGCACATACTTCCTGCCCAGGGCTTTCGCAATGGACTTGCCGAGGCTCGTCTTGCCTACTCCCGGAGGGCCGTAGAGGCAGAGGATAGGTGACTTCATGTTCCCCTTCAGCTTGAGGACGGCGAGGTACTCGATGATGCGGTCCTTGACATTGTCAAGCCCGAAATGGTCGTCATCCAGAACCTTCTGCGCGTGCTTCAGGTCAAGGTTGTCCTTCGAGAATTCACCCCAAGGAAGGTCGAGGAGGAACTGAATGTATGTGAACTGGATGCTGTAGTCAGGAGAACTAGGGTTGTATTTCTCAAGCTTCGCCATCTCCTTTTCGAAGACAGCCTTCACTTCCGCAGGCCATTTCTTGGTCTCGGCCTTCTGGCGGAACTTCTCGAAGTCGCCGGTCTCGTCGATGCCGAGCTCCTCCTGGATGGTGCGCAGCTGGTTGTTGAGGAAATACTCCCTCTGCTGCTGGTCGATCTCGCCCTTGACCTTCTGGTTGATCTCCAGCTTTATCTTGAGGAACTGGACCTGGATGTCCAGGATGGTGAGGAGTTTCATGGCCCTCACCTTCACATCGTCATACTGGAGAAGGTCGGCCTTGTCGGAGAAGTTGTCCACTTCGATGGTGGTGGCGATGAAATTCACCAGGAACTGGAAGTTGTCAATGGACTTCAGCGCGGTGATCGCCTCTTTCGGTGCGAATGACGAAGACTTGATGATGGTGCAGGCCTTGTCCTTGAGGGAGTCTGCTATCATCCTATTGTCCACTGAATGCTCATTCACCATCAAGTCATCCAGATAATGCACGCGGGCGATGATATATGGCTCGTAGGTGATCACTGCATCGAGGCTCAGTCTCTTGAAGCCCTGGAGGATGGCAGTTATGGTGCCGTCAGGCATCTCGAGAGTCTTGACGACCTTGACCACGGTACCGTACTGGCAGAGGTCCTCGACGTGAGGATCCTCCACGCTGATATCATTCTGAGGGACGGCTCCGATGAAAAGGTTGTTCTTTTCGGCCTCCTTGATGATCTTGACGGACTTGTCCCTTCCTATGGTCACAGGGAAGACAGTGCCGGGAAAGATCACGGCATTACGGAGAGTCAGGATCGGAAGCTTGTCAGGAAGTTCCGATTCATTGATCTTGACAGGGCCCTCCCCCTGCATCACCGGGATGATGTTGACTTCAGTGGCGCCCATCGCCAGGAAGTCGTTGTTGAATTTGTCGTATGTCATAGTCTATTGTAGTCAAATACCAGCATTCTCTGCCAATTTGTCAGCAGAGACGGCCTGGTGCGGCCGGGATATATATTGTCAATCTCTGTGCCACTGTCCTTGTCCTGACTGGACAAAACAGAACCCGGGACACTTTTCAGCATCCCGGGCAGCCAATGTTTCAGAAAGGCTTATCTGACAAGGCCTAGGTTCAGTCTAGCTTTCTTCAGCTGTTCGATGGCTCTCTCTATCAGATCACGGGTGCCGCTGCCGTCGTTGACATACTGCACGACCATGTCGCCGTAGTCTATGGCCTCGCGGAGTTCCGTGGACTTGTTCTCTATCTCATATCTTGAGTCCATCAGGAGAGGGAAAAGTTCCTGAAGGTCCTCAGGTTCAGCCAGATTGCCAGGGCGCATGGTATTGATGGCCATATTGAGCGAAGACAGGGCCGCAGCCACTCTGGCGGAAGATATCTCCTTCTTTCCCATGGCAAGGACCTCCTCGGCGCGCTGGACCTTCTCCATGAGACGGGCGTAGCCGTTAGGAGCCCACGGCGCATATTCAGGGACCTTGACTGCCATGGCCTCCCATGCCTCCTGGGCAGCCTTTCTTTCGAGCGCGAGTTTCACGGCCTGCTGGAGAGGAGCCTTGTCCACCTTGCCGGCGCTGGCCTTCTTCTTCGGCCCGTTCATCACGTTCAGACGGAGGTAATGGGTGGAGTTCTCGGTCTGCCAGTAGTCAGGCTGGAAATGCATGCCGTTCATGGTGAGTGTGTAGAGGTTTCCGTTGTAACCAGTTTCAGACGAAGATCCTTCGAGGACGATTTCGCTGAGGTCAGGGCTGAGAACCACATCGGCGTCGTACCATGTGGTGACATCCGGAGTGGCCATCACGAGCGGGCCGTACATAAGGGTGCCCACCCACTGAGGGTCGAACGGAGTGGCAGTCTCGTTCAAGTCAGTGGCGGCAAGGTCCATCTTGTCAGGGCCGAAATTGAGATGTTTGCCGAATGGCATCGTGACCTCGACAACATCTGAAGCTGTCCACTTGCGCATAGGGATCTCGACATACGAACAAGGCTGGTATGAAGACGCGACTGACACACCGTTGAGCTTCACGTCAAAACCTTCCACTGCCCAGTAAGGCACACGGAGCTTGAGAGTGAATGACGCCTCACCGTCCTTGACTCTGATCACGGATTTCTCCGCAGGCCAGAGGCAGTCCTGGACAAGGGTCACACCCTTTGCACGCCATTTTGCCTCGGTAGGCATGTACAGTCCCACCCAGACAGTGTTGTCAGACACGAAATAGGCCGCCTCCTGATATTTGACGTGGTTCTCCGAGCCTGTGCCGCCGCAGCATGTAGACTGCGGAGTCTCATTGCCGAAAGGCTTTATGGCATTCATGCCCACTGCATACTGGTAAGTCGTGGCATAATGAGTAGGATGGACAGAGCCGACAAGCTGATTGTACAGCACTCTCTCGTAATAGTCCATATACCTGGCATCATCAGGGTCGAAGCAGTTGATATCCTTGGTGAGCTTCGCGAGATTGTAAGCACAGCAGGTCTCGTTCAGGTCAGGGTTCGGGTACATGTTCCTGTTATGGTCAGTCATGACATTGGTGTTCATGCTGAGGATCTGGGAATAAGGCTGTCTGAACATTTCACCGTTGCCCACGCCGCCCATCGCATAGACGTAACGGCCCTGCATCATGTTCCAGAAGTTGAGAGCAATATTATAATAATATGGATTATTGTTCACTCTGTATGAGCGGAGAGCACCAACAATCATCGGGATGTGCTGGTTGGCGTGGCGGGTGCGGATATCATCGACGCCGACAGAAAGCGGGTTGAAGAGAGCCGGAGAGTCGAAACAATTGGCAGCCTCGGCAAGCTTGGCCTTCTCATCAGGATCGGAAACCATCTCGGAAAGGCGCGAGAGGGACTCTGACATTCCGCCCACCTCGCCTGCGATGTACATGTTCCACATCTCGAAACGGTTGCCAGGCTTTGCCTGACGCTCCTGCTTGTCGCCGTCCATCTTCACGTAAGTACGGTAATGGAGTCTGTTCCACACCCAGAGGCCCATGTCCTTTGCGATAAGCAGAGCCTTGTCGGCTATCTCCTTGTCATCGAAGTTGTTGGAGATGTCGATGAGACCGGCGAGCTGCTTGTGGATGGAGTAGTACGGAGCCCAGACCCAGTCCTGGTTGTTGTACGCACGGTACATCTCGATAAGTGCAGGATGCTGTGCCGGGATGGCATTGATATAGCCGTAGCCGTACTTGGTGCAGTCTTTCTTGTATTCGTCAAAAGCCTCCCATGTGCCTTTCAGTTCCCTGAGTTCCTCCTCTGGAGCCAGGTCGCGGGCCTCCCAGTACCTTCCGAGGGAGTCCGACCAGACAAAAGTCATCTCCTGGCACTCTCTGAGCTGGTCCACCATAGCCTTGGCCCTCTCCTTCAGCTGGTTCTTCTGGACAGGGTCGGATGTGCTGGAATAAGCGAAAGCGAGTGCGGACATATAATGGCCTGAGCCGTGGCCTTTCAGTTTCGTGTCAGGCGAATCCCATCCGTCGGAGACAGGGTAGCCTTCTGTGCTGAGTCCGTAAGTGTCCCTGTAATTGTAGAGCTGCTGCTTGACATCCCAGCTTATGATTTCATTGATGTCCAGATCCCTGTTGGAAGTCAGACGATTGTTGCCCGTGATCGTCACATCTGCCAGAGGAATAGGTTCCGCGACAGGTTTGGAGTCCGGAACGGCCCACTGCCCTTTCACGACCTCGACTCTAGCGCTGACAGGATAGCCGCTGTCAGTGGTGTTGTCACCGATGATGTGTCCCTCGATGGAATAGACAGTCCCCGCAGGATGGGTGGTGGCGTCAGCTTCATCGTTTTCGATGTCACGAGGGAAATTGTCCCATTTCACCTGCCTCCACTCAGAGAAGCCGTCGGCATAAGTCACCCAAAGCTGGAAAGGCAGTCTCGGAGCAGTGCCTTCCGGTGTGGTCACGGCAACAGTCTCCACCTTTGAGATGAGACGCTTCGGCGCAGCCGAGAGCAATGATGAAGAGAGCAGGAGCAGAGCTGCGATGCTCATAAAGAATCTGGTCAGTTGTTTCATAATATGTGGAAAGTATGTTTATTCTTCTTCGCAAATTTAAGAAAGAGGACAGTCAGCACATAGTAAAAAAGTGTAATAATGTATGACAAAAGTCCAAATTTGAAAGAAATGTGCAAAAAACTACCAGAAAATACCGTTCCAAGAACAGAAATATCACATTTATCTGCATTTTGGACTATTTTGCTACAAGATTGGATAAAATTGCCTCAATCTGAGAATAACAATCTTTATCTTGTCAACAATATTCAGTAACACTACGCAAATATTGGACGATGAGATTCAGAACCATCACTTCACTCGCCATCTGCGCCTCACTGGCATTCAGCACTACGGTTTCTGCACAGAACGGCAGGACTCCGGTCAGGCTTTCTGACGAAGAGTACGAATCGCAGGCACAGACTCCGCCTATGGGCTGGAACAGCTGGAACATTTTCGGAGGACAGATTGACGAAAACAAGATCAGATCCATCGCCGAGGCCATGGTTTCCTCCGGTCTCAAGGACGCTGGTTATGAGTACATCGTGATGGACGACTGCTGGCAGATATCCCGTGATGAAAGAGGAGACATAGTCGCGGACCCGGAGACATTCCCGAGCGGAATCAAGGCTCTGTCGGACTACATCCACAGCCTCGGGCTCAAGTTCGGGCTGTACTCCTGCGCCGGCGACTACACCTGCCAGGGCAGACCGGGCAGCAACGGCCACCAGTACCAGGACGCGCTGAAATATGCCGAATGGGGCGTGGACTACCTCAAGTACGACTGGTGCTCAAACGGCGGTCAGAACGCTGAAGCTGCATACAGGACTATGTCCGAAGCCATCAAGACTGCTGGCAGGCCGATCATACTCAGCATCTGCGAATGGGGAGAGAACAAGCCTTGGGAATGGGGCAAGGGCATAGGTCACCTCTGGAGGGTGACTCCTGACATCCGTGCGGTATACAACGCCACTTTCGACTGGGGCGGTGTAGGAGTCCTCGGATGCATAGACGCGATGAAGAATCTCGGAGAATATGCCGGACCGGGACACTGGAACGACGCAGAGATGCTTGAAGTCGGCAACGGGGAGATGAGCTACGACGAGAACGTCACGCACTTCTCGATGTGGTGTATGCTTGCCGCTCCTCTGATGTGCGGCAATGACCTCCGCAACATGCACCCGCAGACCCTCGAGATACTCACCAACAAGGAAGTCATCGCCCTCGACCAGGACAAACTCGGAAAGCAGGCCACCCTGTTCATGGACATGGGTGACAGGCAGATCTGGGCAAAGCCCCTCGAAGGAGGAGAAATAGCCGTATGCTTCATGAACCGCAGCGAGTTCGTCTGGGACCTCGACTACAACTGGACCGCCCAGATCATGTACTTCGCAGAGGACATTGATATCAAGAACAAGACCTACAATGTCCGCGACCTCTGGGAGCACCGCGTGGTCGGAACGACAAAGGAAAGATACAAGGCGGAAGTGCCAGGACACGGCGTAAAGCTGGTAAGGCTCTCACCTGCAAACAAATAACGATACACTATACCATCTAATCATTATTCAAAAACCAAAACAGCATGAAAAGAATTTTAAAATTCTCTTTGTCCCTGCTTCTCCTGCTTGCAGCCGTTCCGGCCATGGCAGGCGTAGTTAAGGGAACTGTTACCGACGCCGCCGGAGAACCGATCATCGGAGGCGGTGTCGTCGAGCTTGGAACTCAGAACGGTGTCATCACCGGCGCTGACGGAACTTATTCCATCAACGTTGCTGGTCCAAGTTCTGTTCTTCAGTTCACTTGCATCGGATACGAGACCGTGGAAATCACAGTCGGAAACCAGCAGGTGATCAATGTCACTCTCGAAGAGTCAACATCATTCCTTCAGGAGACCGTGGTCATCGGTTACGGTACCCAGAAGAAAGCTGATATCACCTCTTCCGTACAGAGCGTTAAATCGGAATCATTCAACAAGGGAGCCATCCACGATGCAGGTCAGCTCATCCAGGGAAAGGTCGCCGCTCTTCAGGTGACAGTTTCTTCAGGTGACCCTACCTCTTCATCATCCGTGATGCTCCGTGGTTATTCTTCACTCCTCGGTTCTACAGCACCTCTTATCCTCATCGACGGCGTGCCTGGCAGCTTCAGCACAGTCGCTCCTGAAGACATCGAGAGCATCGACGTCCTCAAGGACGGTTCTGCAACCGCCATCTACGGTACCCGTGGTACCAACGGTGTCATCATCATTTCCACCAAGAACGCCAAGCGCGACATGCCTGCAGTAGTCGAGTACTCAGGATACGTTTCAGCCTCAACATGGCTCAAGACTCCTGACTTCCTCCAGGCCGACGACCTCCGCCAGCTTATCTCTGACGGCTGGACATTCTCAGGTGCTAATGACAAGGACTACGGTGACAATGTCAACTGGCTTGACGAAATCAGCCAGACCGGCATCACCCACAACCACAACCTTTCAGTCATGGGCGGAACCATGCACAACACCTACACCGCCAACATCAACTACAACAACAACGAAGGTACAATCATCGGCACAGGCCAGAGCGACATGCGTGCTCGCGCACAGATTTCCCAGTACCTCTTCAATGACAAGTTGAAACTCACAGGTGAAGTCCTGGCAGAAGAGACCAACAGCAACACAGGTTTCGACCCTAACTACGTTTACCGTCAGGCTTGCATCCAGAACCCTACCCAGCCTATCTTCAACGAGGACGGCACATGGAACGAGCGCGACGTCTATTTCTACGACAACCCTCTTTCCTACATCCATGAACGTATCGGAATGAACCGCTCACGCAACGTCAGGTTCAACGGTATCGCCGAGTTCAGCCCTTGGGACTTCCTCACACTCAAGGCCCTCTATGTCCGCAAGGGACAGAGCAGCATCAGCGGCTACTACAACACCCACAACGATGTATCCACCACTGAAAGCGGCAACAACGGTTACGCCAGCAGAGGTGCTTCCGACTACATCAACAACATGGCCGAGCTCTCAGCTTCATTCCAGAAGGATTTCGGTGACCACCATGTAACTGCAGTAGCAGGATACTCTTACGAGGACAACACCTCCGAGAAATTCTCCATGAACAACAGAGACTTCCCTACCGACCAGTATCTCTACAACAAGATCGGTGCAGGTATGGGTCTCCAGGACGGTCTCGCAGGCATGTACTCATACAAGCAGAAGACCAAGCTCATCGGTCTCTTCGCACGTGCAACCTACAACTACGCTGACAGATACCTCCTCATGCTCTCCCTCCGCCGCGACGGTTCTTCAAAGTTCGGTAAGGACTACAAGTGGGGTAACTTCCCTGGCGCTTCAGCAGGATGGCGTATCAACAACGAGGAATTCATGAAGGACATCAAGTGGATCGACAACCTCAAGCTCCGCGCCGGTTTCGGTATCACCGGTATCGACGTCAACGACCCTTACCAGTCACTTGCATCCCTCAACTACGACGGATACTTCTTCTACAACAACGCTTGGATCCCTGTTCTCACCCCTGTCCGCAACGACAACGAGAACCTCCGTTGGGAGAAGAAATACGAGTACAACCTCGGTCTCGACTTCTCATTCCTCGACGAGAGGATCAGCGGTAGCATCGACGTATATCAGAGAGACACCAAGGACGGTCTCTACTGGTACAGCGTTCCAGTTCCTCCTTACCAGTACAGTTCAATGATGGCTAACGTATGCCACATCCAGAACCGCGGTCTCGAGGTGCTCATCAACGCAGTCCCTGTACGCACACGCGATTTCGAGTGGACCACTTCAGCTACATTCTCAGCAAATGCCAACAAGCTCGTCTCCCTCCAGAACGACGAGTTCCAGATGTCCACCGACTATTTCGACACAGGATACACAGGAGAGCCTATCCAGACCTCCACACACCGCGTGAAGGAAGGCTGGGCCATCGGTAACTTCTTCGGTCTCCGCTCAATGGGTCTCAACTCAGCAGGCAAGTGGATTGTGGAGCGTTACAACTACGATGCTAACGGAAACGTCGTAAGCCGCTTCCCTGACCTCGCCGAGAACGCCACTTCAGCAGACTGGCAGGTGCTCGGCAACGGTGTTCCGCTTTACTATGCAAACTGGAACAACAACTTCCGCTACAAGAACTTCGACCTCGCCGTCACCATGCGCGGCGCCTTCGGATTCCAGGTACTCAACTACCAGAAGCTCTTCTACGGCAACCCTACCATCCAGTACAACGTCCTCAAGTGCGCTTTCGACAAGCTTGACGTCGTCGACGAATATACAGGACAGAAGACCGGCGAGCAGACATATATCAGCGACTCACAGCGTTACATCAGCTACTACATCGAAAACGGTGACTACTGGAAGATCGATAACGTGACCCTCGGTTACACCCTCCCTATCAAGAGCAAGACCATCGTCAAGAACGTACGCTTCTACGGCAGCGTCCACAACCTCGCCACCCTCACCAAGTACAGCGGACTCGATCCTGAAATCCG
>JAZRWN010000003.1:0-19521 GCA_045599725.1 Candidatus Cryptobacteroides sp.
ATCCCTATTTATGGGGATATTTGTTTCTGCATTTCAATTATTGCATTTTTTTGACTACATTGACAAAGATTTCGGGAATCACATAAACACTATAATCATGAAAAAAGTTATCATTCTTCTTGCCACTCTGGCCATCGCCGCCGGCACAAACGCCCAGCCGCTCAGCCGCCAGTACTGCAACCCACTCCCTATGGAGATCGGCCCCGGTGCCAATGCGTCCGGTGATGTCTCCGTCATGGAGCACAATGGGAAATACTATATGTTCTGCACCGGTGGAGGCGCGTGGGTGTCAAGCGATCTCCTCAACTGGGAATACAAGGAAGTCAAGCATACCGCGCGCATACCTGTTGCGCCGGATGTAGCCAAATACAACGGCAAGTTCTACATGTCCGGCAATGACGCCCCTCTCTATGTGGCCGACGACCCTCTCGGACCTTACACACTTGTAGGCGAATGGGCCAATACCGGCGACATATCCGAAGGATGGAACGGTGCGTTCGACACACATATCTTCGTGGATGATGACAACCAGCCTTATCTTTTCTGGCCGGGTCGTGGCATCAGCGGAATCTATGGTGTCAAGCTTAATCCTAAGAAGCTCAATGAGTTCGCCGGAAAGCCCGTCCACCTTCTCACTTTCAACCCGATGCACAAGTGGGAGCGTTACGGCGAGATGAACGAGTACCCTGGTGTGGCCTGGATAGAAGGCCCTTGGGTTATAAAGAGGAACGGCACATATTATCTTGAGTATTCAGCTTCAGGCACACAGTGGAAGACCTATGCAGAAGGCTACTATACAGCCAAATCACCTCTCGGACCATGGGAGTACGCTCCCAACAACCCTCTTCTCAGAAAAACAGAAGGTCTGGTGACCGGAACCGCACACGGCACGATAGTGAAAGGACCGGACGACAACTGGTGGCAGTTCTACACCATCGTCCTCTCCACTCCTCCGGGAGGCCGCCGCATCGGCATGGACAAGGTCGTGTTCGACGAAGACGGCTATATGTCCGTGACTGTTACAGACACTCCGCAGCCGGCACCATTGGCGAAGCCATCCGACGCTCCCAAGTCTGTTCCTGTGACCATCAACAAGATGCGCGCGATGAACGCACTTTCAAAGGCTTCTTCCGAGCAGTTCGGATTCTTCGGCTCATACGCTGTCGATGATTTCAGCGGCACTGTATGGATGCCAGCAGAGGATGACAAGGAACCTTCATTGCTCATCGAACTCTCCCCTGCCACACGCTTCGACATTGTCCAGCTGTTCACGGTGGACGGGGCGCGCATCATGTTCGGTGGTGTCTCTCAGGGCAGGGGCGGCTTCGGCAGAGGCTACTCCGCTCAGATCTACAAATACAAGATCGAAGTGTCCATGGACGGCGAGAATTTCACGACCGTTGTGGACAAGACCAGGAACACAGTTTCCAAGGCCACCACATTCGACGAGTTCGATCCGGTCCAGTGCCGTTTCGTGAAACTCACAGTGACAGAATGGCCGGAGAATGCTCCGAAGGGCATCATCGACTTCACTGTATTCGGATATTCATCCGGAGAACTGCCTGCCGCCATCGCCACACCGACATTCAACGATCTTCCTGCTGACAGCGCTTCAGCTCCAAGGACTCATTAGAATTCCACATGAGCATCATCGAGATAAATGCCAGAATGAAAGTGGCCGATCTGGTCAACAGGGATTACCAGGTATTGGGAATGCTTGAACGGATGGGCATTGAAGACAATTTCGGAGACCATACCGTGGAGGAGATCTGCTCCCGCCACGGTATGAACCCCGGAACATTCATAATGCTGTACAACACTTATCTCGACAACAAATACAAACCTTCTGAAAGGAACCTGCGCGACGGAAGTGTGGAGGATGTGATGAACTATCTCCGGCTGTCGCACAGATACTACCTGAACACGGCGCTGAAATCCCTGTCTGACGCATTGAGCGCTCTGCTGGCCCCTTGCAGCGAGATTCAGAAAAGCGTATTCTGGAAGTTCTATTCGGAATACAAGGAAGAGTTGAACCGACATTTCTATTTTGAAGAGATGCAGGTCATGCCGTATGTGCAGTCTCTTCTCAACGGGGAGCAGGACCGGGATTTCAATATCGACTCATTCGATGACGAGCACAGCAGCATCAACGAGAAGATTTCCGACCTCAAGAACCTCGTCATGAAATCTCTTCCTGACGAGTGTGAAGGCAGCCAGCGGATGCAGACTCTTTATCTCATCTGCACTCTCGAATACGACCTGGAGCGCCACACCAGCATAGAGGATGATATTCTCGTCCCGATGGTGCGTATCCTGGAATGCCGGTCTCATGAGGCCAAGAAGAAGAAAGATGTCCAGGAAGAAAAAGAGGAACTCTCTGAAAGGGAGAAAGAGGTCCTTTTATGCGTGGCCAAGGGTATGCTGAACAAGGAGATCGCTGACAAGTTCAACATCTCCATCTACACTGTCATTTCGCACAGGAAGAACATTACCAGAAAAATCGGTATCAAGACAGTCGCCGGTCTTACAGTCTATGCTCTTCTGAACGGACTTCTGGATGTCAATTCTGTAGAATAATGATCCAGCAGCCGAAACATAAACTTGTTCTGGAAGTGCCGGGCGGCGCGGCCAAGGTGCTGCTTCACACCTGCTGTGCGCCTTGCTCGTCCGCCATCATCGAGTGTATGCTCCAGCAAGGCATCACTCCTGTGATATATTATTCAAATTCGAACATCTTCCCTCTCGATGAGTATCTTCACCGCAAGGACGAGTGCACCAGGTACGCTCAGTCCCTGGGGCTGGAGATTGTCGATGACGATTATGCGCACGACAGGTGGAGGTGCGAGGTGGCCAAGGGGCGCGAGAATGAGCCTGAGCGTGGCGCCAGATGCCTTGAGTGCTTCAAATACAGGCTGCTGCGCGCGGCACGGTACGCCTCGGAGAATGGTTTCACTGTGCTGACCACGACTTTGGCGTCGTCGCGGTGGAAGGACCTTGACCAGGTCAATGCCGCCGGCCTCTGGGCCTGCGACACCGTCAACCAAGCTATGGCTTCCGGCCGTGACTTTTGCGGGAGTCTGTCCCCGGTCAGCTGTCAGAACCATAGCGAAAAGGCCGCTGGGGTCGCGAGAGGGTTCACAGCAAGCATTTTGATGCCTGCGACCCGAGCAGCAGGGCTTCAGCCCGCCGGATGTAGGGGGCAGAGCCCCCTCAAATGGTGGTCGCAGAACTGGCGGAAAGGCGGCCTCCAGGACCGGAGGAACCAGATAATCAAGGAAATGAACTTCTACAACCAACTGTACTGCGGCTGTGAATACTCCATGAGAACAGTAAGTCCGGATGCATGATCACCCGGACTTACTGTTTCAATTCTTCAGGTTCAGATTATTTAGCGGGAGTAAGTTTCTTGAAATCCCATTTGGAATTGTCACTGCTGAAATCAAACGGGGCAAGGGTTGGAGTACAGTCACCCAATGACACAAGGGCGAGAGGCTCGCTGTGACCCGGAACTGACTTAGGCATGATCCTGAAAGTACCGTCGGTGAGCTGGTCGATCCTCCAGAGCTGCTCGTCAGCGCCAGTAAATGCAGGGACAGCCTCAACCTCGGCGTCAGCATTTGCCGCAAGAGCCTTGTCCGTCCCTTCTATGAGGATCTTGTAATACTCTCCTCCGAGATATCCGCCAGCCTCAGGAACAGGGACGATGCTCCATCTCTGCCAAGGTCTTGCCATGAAATAGCCGTTCCTCACTTCAAGAGTGCCTTCCGGCCATGAGCCGATGACATCCGCGAGCTTCTGAGCCTCTATGCTTACCTTAGGGACATCAGTGGCATTGCGGCTCATCCCACGCATTCCACCTTCTGCACGGACAAAGTCAACTGCGATTTCGAGGGCATATCCACTTCTGACAGACTTCACTTCATATGTTCCAGGGAGGAATGCTTCACCTGCCTCAGGCCAGCCGTCCTTCCAGATGATAGGCCTTATGCCGAGCACGCTTCTTCCACTCTGGTCCATGTCAGCCTCCCAGTGGAATGACATCTTCTCGACTCCTTCCTCTTCGATGTACCTTCCGAAATGTCCCGGACCTATCAGACGCTCTTCAGCAGTGATGACAGACTTGCCGCCACCCTCGATCATCGAACGTCCTACATTGTCGATGAACGGACCTCTAGGGTTTCTGGATCTGGCCACAACGATATTGTAAGTGGAGTTGACACCGTCACAGCAGGTGCCGTGGGTTCCAAGAAGGTAGTACCAGCCGTCGCGGTACATCATGGTGGAAGCCTCCATGTTCCTGCCGACATCGATTGGTTCAGTACTCTCCACGCGAGCTCCGGTCTTCGGATCCACCTCCACCTGACGAATATGGCCGAAATATGTTCCAGTCGTCAGCCAGAGACGTCCTGTGGTAGGATCAAGCATGACACCCGGATCAATGGCGTTGAAATCCTCGTCGATCTCAGATTCGTATACCAGGATAGGCTCCGAATACGCAAAATCAGGAGAATCCGGGTCGAGAGTCTTGTTCCACATGGTCATGATCTTGCTTGCATGACCACCGCCCATACCGCCTCCGGTAGTGCCGTAAATGACAAGATAACGGTCACCTATCTTGATGGCATCAGGAGCCGCACCGCCGCCAGGACGGACAGCGCCGCTGTGCCAGGACCAGCCGTCCTCTGAAATGAGACCTCCGCCGCCGGTACCGAAAGTATAATACTTGCCGTCACATTCCACGATTGAAGACGGATCGTGGATATATGGAGCACCTGTCTGCGCATATGCACTTGTTGCAGCGGCCAGAAGCACCACCGCACCTATGAGGATTCTTATATTGTTTTTCATGATACTCTCAATGTTTAATTGCAGCTAATAGTATAATTGGTCACAGGCTGGCCGTGGTCGTCAATGAACCGGGCGCAGAACTCGCTCATACCAGGGCCGTTGATGGTGCAGCCACGAAGGACATTCTTTCCCTTATGGAGAGTCACTCTCTTTGACACGGCACTGTCGACACCCATGTGACGGTCGCCGGCGAGAAGCAGCAGCTCTTCACCGTTGAGCCACCACATGGCTCCCTTGTTGGAACCTACGGCAAGTCTGACATTCTCAATATCTTCTTCACAGTTCAGGACGGTGACAGTCCAGAAGATGACTCCGTACCTGTCCTTGTTGAGGCCCGTGGCGAAGCGGAAAAGCTTGACGAAGAAATGGTCGCTGTCCAGAGCGTGCCAGGTAAGAGTGGCCTTGACCATCTTCTGTGTGTTGTCCGGACGGGTAGCCGGTCTGTTGGAAGTCAGGATCACAGGCGGCTGGTACTCCATCTCAACCTTCACCTTGTCGCCATCCTTTGGGAGCACGGTGAGCTGCCCAGGGAAATACTCGTGGAGAATGGCATCTCTGGTATAGCTGTCGACGAACACTCTGTTCGAGGAATTCGGCTTGCTGATAGGTTCAAGCATCATCCACCTCTTGATGAAACCTTTGGCGTCAGGAGTGGCATACTCTGTCTGTACCGGCTTGAAATACCCTTTAAGAGCCTCTCCGACATCGACACCCTTAGCCTTCTTCTGTCCGGAAGCAGGGATGCAAAGAATCATGCCCACTGCCAGAACAATCAATGTTGTTGAAATTTTCCTGTTCATAATATTCTAGTATTTTCTCAGATTCCACTTGGAATTGTCGCTGTTGATGTCAAATATACCCAGTGTAGGAGTGCAGTCCGCTATGGAGATGAGAGCAAGTTCCTCATCCGTTCCAGGAACCGCCTTCGGCATGATGCGGTAAGTCCCGTCGACCAGCTGCTCCACCTTCCAGAGCTGCTCAGGAGCACCGGTGAAAGCAGGGAGTGTGACTACTTCCTTGTCCGCTGAAGCGGCAAGCACTCTTTCCGTTCCGACTATGGAGATCTTGAAGTACGCACCGTCAAGATATCCTCCGGCCTCAGGGACAGCAGTCAGAACCCATTTCTGGTGAGGGCGGAACTGTTCAGGTCCTATCCTCACACTGATGTTGTCCTTTGGCCAGGCGCCGATGACATCCTCAAGTTTCTGATCCTCCAGAGAGACAACATTGTCATTTGCGGCTCCGCGGGACATTCCCCTGGCGCCGGCTGCCATCTGGACATTCGGAACATCAAGTTCAAGAGCATAGCCTCTTCTCTCGGAGGTGATGCTGTACTCGCCGTCAGCGAGAAGTTCGCCTGCTACAGGCCAGCCGTTCTTCCACATGAGAGGACGAATGGCAAGCACGCTTCTTCCGCTCCTGTCAAGGTCACCCTCGAAATGGAACGAGAACTTCTCCACACCTTCATCAGCGATGAAATGGCCGAAATGTCCGGCGCCTATGCGGCGAGGCTCGGATGCGAGAAGGAGACGTCCTCCTCCATGGATCATGTCGCGTCCGATATTGTCAACATATGGTCCTGTCGGGTTCTTAGAGCGTCCCACTATAATCTCATAGGTAGAGTTGACACCGCTGCAGCATGTCCCGTGGGTGGCGAGAAGGTAGTACCAGCCGTCATGATAGATCATTTCTCCGGCCTCGCAGGAAAGAGCCACATTGACAGGCTCTCCTATCGGGTTTGCCGTCTTCGGGTCAAGTTCGACCACGCGCAAATATCCGAAATAAGTGCCATAGATGAGCCAGAGACGTCCGTCAGGACCCATCATGAGTCCCGGGTCGATACCATCACAGTCCTCCTCTCCGTTCGAACCGCCTATGTCCACGGGGTCGGTATACTTGAAATCAGGGGAATTCGGGTCAAGGGTCTTGTTCCACATGGCATAGACCCTGGACTGATAGCGGAATTCACGACGGTTCCCGCCGGCTGCATAGACCACCAGATAGCGGTCACCGATCTTCATGGCATCGGGGGCGACACCGCCGCCCGGCCTGACGCCGCCACTGTGCCAGCTCCAGCCATCATCCGAGATGAGGCCTCCGCTTCCTGTTCCGAATGTGTAGTATTTGCCGTCGCACTCCACGACAGTTGAAGGATCGTGGATGTACGGAGCGCCGATCTGAGCTGATGCAACAGCGGCAAGAACCATATAAATAAGGGCGGTCAAGCCCGAAGCGATAATCTTTCTCATAATCATTTCTTCTTTGACATCAATGCTGATACAGTGTAGCCGGAAGTCACAGGGTTGCCGGCTTCATCCACGAAACGCAGACAGAAGTCAGCCATTCCCTGACCGTTCATCACGATACCGCGAAGAATGTTGCGGCCCTTCTTGAGGGTGAGTCGTGCAGACATGCAGTCATCCGCGATCAGGTCCTTGTCACCGACAAGTCTGAGAACCTCGTCTTCATTGAGGAACCACACCGCGGCGGAGTTCACGCCTCCGGAAAGGCGGACATTCTCCAGATCCTTGTCGCAGTCAATGATGGTGACCACCCAGTAGAGCTGCTGGAAACAGTCCTTGCCATAGGCCGTGGCGAAACGGAGAAGATTGACATAGAAGTTCTTGGAGTCAAGGGCGTGCCAAATCAGTTTGGTCTTTCCATATGTGGCCTTTGAGCCGTCCACAGGAATAATGGTCATCTGATCTTTGAAATACTGCTCTGACAGTGTCCCGGACAGAAAGTCCGAAGTTAGCATGGCATTGCTGGAGAAAGTCCGGGCAATGGGTTCGAGGATCGTCCACCTGCGGATGAAACCATCGTTCTGCGGAGGAACCGGAACGGCTGTCGCCGGCTCGAAGTTCAGGCTGAGCGGCAGGTTGCCCACTCCCTGTCCGTATGACACGGTCATGGAGCAGATGAAGGCTGATGTCACGCACAGCAAAGTTCTTTTCAGGTTATTCATCGTTGTCAGTAATTTTCTCAGTCTAAAATTATCTGTATTCCATTCTTTCTCGTGTAAATAATAACTCAAATGATAGAAGATTATCAATATGTGTTGTCAATTGTTACTTTTTTATTCATTCCTTGCATCTGCCACATAAAATTAACTCATTATTTCCATTGACCCTAATAAAAGTGCAGAATGAAGCCGATATCATAGATTTTGACCCGTTTTTGATGATGAAAAGACACAGAGATTCATTTTTTGTACTATTGTATCATTATATGATATCACTATTGACAATAACTTGTTATTATTGTATATATGAAAAGAGCGCTGATATCATATCTGTTTCTTCTGATTTTCTGTATGGTGGCCCACTCCACGCAGAACCATCATTTCTATACACACTTCACCAATGCAGACGGCATCTCCACATCCATGATTCCGTGCTGCTCTCAAGATGACTTCGACAGAATCTGGATAGGGACACGTTCCGGAGTCTACTATTATACCGGGACGATTTTCATGCCGCTCCTGAACCAGGATTATCTGGACAACTGCTCACAGAACACCCTCGCCTTGAAGGAAGACAACGATAAATGCATGTGGATCAGCACCTCCCAGGGCATTGGCTACTATGACACATTCATAGACAAGTTCACCATCATCAAAGAACTTGAAGACTACACTGTCAACGACATCGACATAATGGATGACGGGACAGTATGGCTCACATCATCCTCAGGCATATGGAAGTACTCCAAAGATGACAGCACTCTGACCAAGGTCCTGGAGTCCGACTCATTGGAGCCGTTCAGGTCTTGTGTCGTCGAGAACAACAACCTTGCCTTCACGGCACAGAACGGTGCCGTCTATCTTCTGGACTCATTCTCCGGCAACCTCTGGGCCGTCAAGAGCCAGACCGAATCCGCGGAATTCAGACACATAGAATATGTCGGAAAAAACCGCGTGCTCATTTCAGACGGCCGCAGAAGGGCCTGCACCATGGACATCAGCACCGGTCAGGTCAGCACCATAGTGGATTCCGACATTCTGGAGAACAAGGCTGAAATATTCTGTTTACTGCTCAAGGACGGTCTCTACTGGATCGGCACGGCATACGGTCTCATCATCTATGATCCGGAGACAGGCGAGATGGAGATTCAGTTCCCCGATGATCTTGACAGCTCGAAACTGGGCGGTGAAAGCGTCCGCTGCCTGTTCGAGGACACAGACGGGAATGTGTGGGCCGGCACATACAATGGAGGACTGCGCTGCTGGATGTCATATGAAGAAGGTTTCAGCCGTTTCTGCCAGGATGAATCGCAGAACTCCCTCATAGGAAACTCCATCAGGTCCGTCTGCGAAGGGCCTGACGGAATGATCTGGCTGGGAAGCGAGGAAGGATATCTCTCACGTTTCAATCCGGAGACAAAGACATCCACTGACTTCACCCACGAAAGCGGGATTTCATACGGTACATCCATCACCCAGATGATCACCGTTGACAAGAAACTCTGGATAGCCACTTACGGTGAAGGAGTTCTTGTCTTTGACCCGGCAAGAGGCAAGGCTGTCAAAAAATACAACCTTCCCGCAAATGACTGTCTGTGCATCATCCAGACCCCGGACAAGAACATATTCGTCGGCACATCGGCCGGTCTTCTCAAATATGACAGCCACACCGATTCGTTCGCACGGGAGGAGATCGTGGGCAGGATGTTCATCCACAGCCTTATGACGGACCGGTTCCAGAACCTCCTGCTGGGTGTGTTCTCACAAGGCATATGTTCATATGACTACAAGTCCGGATCGTTCAAGAAAGCCTATGCTCTTCAAGGCAGGCAGGTGACACACATGCTCATCACTTCAGACGGAAGCCTGTGGGCTGCCACGGATGGAAGCGGGCTCTGGCATGTTGAATACTCTTCCGATGGAAAAGTATTGTCAGAAACGGCTCTGGACAAGACCAGCGGGATGCCGTCAAACACATGCTGTTCCCTTGCCGAGGATGATAACGGAATGCTCTGGGTCTCGACTTACAGCGGTCTTGTGGAAGTGGACATGGAGCATGAAAGAGTCAACAAGGTGTTCATGGAAAAGGACAATGTCCTGGGCTGCCGTTTCTGCTTCTGCCACAGCTACAAGTCCGACACCGGTCAGATATATTTCGGCTCCAACAACGGTCTGCTCATATTTGAACCTGAATATCTGACCAGAACCTTCGGCAACTCCAAGATATATTTCACAGATGTGGCGCTTGGCACCATGGACGGCCGTACTTCCATTTCTGAAAAAGGCAAGTCCGCCATAACATCCAACTCACTCAGAATAAATCAGAAAGATGCAGCATATCTGGACATTTCCTTCTCTTCGATGGTATACGGCACACCGAACATCGAGACATATGACTGCTATCTTACCGCATACGGGTTCAACAGCCACCTGACCACGGCCGACAACCATATCGCCTACACTAGCCTGAGACCAAGTAAATACAACCTGACCGTCAACTACGAAGGCAGCAATGACCCGAAGACGGAGGCATCCATACAGATAACTATAAAGGCGCCGTGGTACAGGTCCCGTCTCGCGTTTCTGCTCTATCTGCTCATCCTTGGAGGCATTTTCAGTTTCTGGAAAAAGAACCACAACAGGAAAAAAGAGCAGGAGGAGGAGAGCCGTCTGGAACTTATGAATGCCAAGAAGGAAAAAGATCTCGCCCACGAGAAGATGGAGTTCTTCACCAATATCGCCCATGAGATCAGGACACCTGTTTCCGTACTCCAGATTCTGCTCGACAAGATAATCTCCGAGAAAAAAATGCCTCAGGAGAGCTCCGGTGACATCAACTCGATGAAATTGAATGTGGACAGGCTCAAGAAGCTTTGCAATGACATTCTCGATTTCAGGAAGATGGAAAGCGGTGAGACGAGGCTGGTCTTTACAAAGGAAGACATAGGCGCCATATGCAGCAAGGCCATCAGTTCCTTCGAATCAGCCGCCTCCATACACGAAGTCACCCTGACATATGACAATCCGGAATCCCTGATTCAGGCCACATGTGATGCGGACGCCGTGGAAAGCGTGATATGCAACCTGCTTTCAAACGCCATCAAATACTGCAAGTCAGCGATTTACATGAGCCTCACGAAAGAAGACGACCAGATAGTCATCAAGGTGGAGAATGATGGTGAGCGCATCCCTGACGAAGAGAGCGAAATGATTTTCAAAGCTTTCTATCAGAGCAAGACAACAGAAAAGAACGGCACGGGACTCGGTCTGACTTATTCCAGACAGATAGCCGAGCATCATAACGGACGACTTTATCTCGACACCTCCGTCAAGGATAAGAATGTTTTCGTATTCGAACTGCCGGCAACCCAGGAAGTGCCTTCCGACTATTCTGCTGACGATTCAGTAGAATCCGCGATGGAGGAAGATGAAATTCTGAAGTCTGCAAACTCCGGCAACAAGGCGGTTGTACTTGTCGTCGAGGACAACGACTCGATGCGCAACCTCATCAAGGAGGAACTTGAGAAGACATATGATGTCCTGGTCGCCAGAGATGGAGAGGAAGCCCTCACAATAGTCAAGGAGAAAGGTGTCGACTTGGTGGTCAGTGACATCATGATGCCGAAGATGGATGGTTGCGAGCTCTGCAACGCCATCAAGGAGAACATCCACCTCAGCCATATTCCGGTCCTGCTGCTCACCGCGGCCGTCGGTATAGACACTCATATCCGCTCGTTGAAATCCGGAGCCGACGGCTACATAGAAAAGCCATTCAAGATGGACATATTGATGGCCAACATCACCAATCTGTTCAGGAACAGGGACATAAGGAATGAGCAGTTCTCGTCTTCTCCACTGTCCCACTTCTCCTTCTCCTCAGTCAGCAAGGTCGAACAGGAATTCATGAACAGGCTTCACACCTTCATCATCGACCATATCTCCGACACTGACCTCACCATAGCCAGACTGTCCGAGGCGCTGGCCGTCTCGAAGCCGACGCTTACGAGGAAGGTCAAGGCCAACACCGGTCAGACTGTCAACGAATATGTGAGGATATGCAGACTCAAGAAGGCCACGGAACTGCTCGCGGAAAACAACTACAGGATCAACGAAGTGGCATATCTGGTAGGATACTCATCTCCGTCCTACTTCACGCGCAACTTCCAGAAGCAGTTCGGATGCCTGCCTTCAGAATTTGTAAAGAGAGAGAAATGATTTATATAATAACCAAATCAAACCAAATGATATGAGAATAGTGATTGACTGTGATGACGCTGCTGTCGAACTGAAGAAAGTGATAGTGGCCCATCTGGAGAAAAATGGGGTTGAGGTCACTGACCTCAACTATCTCGGACAGAAGAAAGATGCCTTCTACCCGGAAATAGGATACAATCTGGCGCTCAAGATTCAGGACGGTTCATTCGAGCGTGGCATACTCATCTGCGGAACTGGACTTGGCATGGCCATGATAGCCAACAAAGTCGAAGGAGTATATGCCGGAGTGTGCCATGACGTATTCTCTGCAGAAAGACTCAGGAAGAGCAATGATGCACAAGTCCTGACCATGGGAGCACGTGTCATCGGACCTGAACTGGCAAAGACCATCGTAAGCGCGTGGCTCGTCTCTGAATTCCAGGGCGGCGGGTCTCAGCCGAAGGTCGACCAGATGAGGGCCCTGGAGAAGAAGTCATTTCACCCTGAGGCATAAAAGATTGATTATCAATACTAAAAACAAACCATATGCAAAAAATCATCAATGACCCGAGTATGGTCGTGGACGAGATGCTGGAAGGCTTCGTGAAAGCCAATCCTGAACTTGTCGCAGCCACAGAGAACGAAAGAGTTCTCAAATTCAAGGACGCCCCTGTCGAAGGCAAGGTGGGTGTCGTCACCGGAGGCGGCTCCGGCCACAAGCCGGCATTTGTCGGATACATAGGAAAGAACATGGTGGACGCCGTCGCTGTCGGTGAACTCTTCTCATCACCTCCGGCACAAATGTTCTATGACGCCATCAGAGAAGCCGATGCAGGCAAGGGAGTTGCCATCCTGTACGGCAACTACGCCGGTGACAACATGAATGTCACCATGGCCATGGAGCAGGCAGAGGAAGACGGCATAAAGGTCGCGAGAGTCGTGGCCAACGATGATGTCCCGTCTGCGCCTAAGGGCGAGGAGGCCAGAAGACGCGGAGTGGCCGGTGAGATCCTTATGTGGAAAGTCGGCGGTGCAAAGGCCGCCATGGGCGGAAGCCTCGAAGAAGTCATTGCGGCAGCACAGAAGGCCATCAACAACACCCGCAGCATGGGAGTGGGCCTTTCACCTTGTACTCTGCCTGAAGTAGGACACCCGAACTTCACCATCGAGCCGGGCAAGATGGAGGTCGGAATCGGCCACCATGGAGAGCCGGGCATAGCTGTGACGGACCTTGAGCCGGCGGAGAAGATAGCTGAAAGAATGTGCGACGTCATACTCCCTGACCTTCCTTTCGTCGAGAACGATGAAGTGGTCATCCTGATCTCAGGTCTCGGATCCACCCCTCTCATGGAACTCTACATCCTCTACAATGAAGTGGAGAAAATCATCAGCGCCAAGGGCATCAAAATCCATCGCACTCTCATCGGCAACTACTTCACTTCACTTGAGATGGCCGGAGCCACTCTCACCATCATGAAGCTTGACGACGAACTCAAGGAGTGCTTCGACTATGAAGCACGCTCCATCGGTCTTACCATCTAATACTTTTCGACATGGACAATTTCTCACAAGAAGCCGGAATACTGCTCGTTGACAGGATGATAACAGCCATCCAGGAGAACAAGCAGTACCTCAGCGACATCGACGGCGCCATCGGAGACGGTGACCACGGCATAAACATGAACAAAGGTTTCACGCTCTGCAGGGAAGCCTTGGACAAACAGTCAGGAGATCTGTCATACGGTCTCAAGACGCTCGGAAAGATCCTCATGATGAAGATCGGAGGATCGATGGGTCCTCTTTACGGAAAGCTCTTCACCTCCATGGGTAAAGCCATCGAAGGAAAGGAATCGGTGGGCAAGGAGGAGTTCCTGGACGCGCTCAAGGCCGCTCTGACCTCCATCCAGGCCATTTCACCGGCAAAAGTCGGGGACAAGACCCTCATGGACGTGCTCATTCCTTCAGTCGACGCTTTTGACAAGGCGGTAAGCGAAGGGCAGGCATTCCCGGAGGCGCTGGACTCCATGAGCGCGGCTGCTGTAGCCGGACGGGACAGCACCATCGACATGGTGGCGAAACTCGGCCGCTCGAGTCGTCTGGGCGAAAGGTCACGCGGAGTCATGGACGCCGGTTCAGCATCATGCTGCCTTCTCCTGAACACAATGGCTGACGCCGCCAAGGAACTTCTCGGCGCATAAAGTACAATTGTCATGCTTATTGTACTGCTGATAATCGCAATTGCGTTCATCGTCCTTTCGACGACAAAACTCAAGCTGCACCCGTTCCTGGCCCTGATCATAGCCGCCATCGGCTTCGGGCTCCTTTCGGGCATGCCGCTCGGTGACATCATAAAGTCTGTGAACAACGGCTTCGGCAACACGGTCGGTTCCATCGGCATCGTGATAGTCGTCGGCTGCATCATAGGTACCTTCCTGGAGGAATCGGGCGGAGCCTATGTGATGGCGAGGAGCGTGTTGAAGCTCGTGGGTGAAAAGCGCGTGCCTCTCGCCATGCTTCTCCTCGGCTATTTCATCTCCATCCCTGTCTATGCCGACTCGGGATTCGTGATCCTGACCCCTCTCAACAAAGCTTTGACGAAAAAGGCTAAAATCTCTTTTGCCAGCACCGCCATCGCCCTCAGTCTCGGTCTCACCATCACTCACTGCCTAGTCCCTCCTACTCCGGGACCTATTGCGGCAGCGGGCATCATGGAGGCGGACCTCGGCCTTGTCATCATGACCGGCGTTATGGCCAGCGTGTTCGCTGCCGTCACCGCCTATTTCTTTGTGACAAAATATGCGAAGAGATATCAGATCGACCCGGGTGCGGACGAAAACGAGAACGACATAGCAGAGAAGCTCAAGGAAGCTCCGTCCGCCACCAAGTCATTCCTGCCGGTCATCATCCCTCTGCTGCTTATCGTGCTGAAGTCGGTTTCCGACCTTCCTTCCGCACCTTTCGGCTCAGGTCTTTTCAAGACCATCATGGGATTCATCGGTGAGCCTGTCATGGCGCTCCTGTTCGGTCTCGCCATAGCTCTCTTCCTTCCTAAGAAACTCGAGAAGGACATGCTCTCCACCACCGGATGGGTCGGCAAGGCAATGGTATCCGCGGCCATCATCATCATGATCACCGCCGCAGGAGGCTCCTTCGGAATGATTCTCAGGGACGCCGGCATCGCCGATGTCCTCGGAGACTCTTTAGCAAACTTCAAGTTCGGCATATGGTTGCCGTTCCTTATCGCCGCCGCTCTCAAGTCAGCGCAAGGATCTTCGACCGTTGCCATCATCACCACGGCATCCATCATCGCTCCGCTTATGGGGACGCTGGGCTTCGTGACTCCGTTCGAGATCGCCCTTGCCGTGACCGCCCTGTGCTCCGGAGCCATGGTCGTGTCACATGTCAACGACAGTTTCTTCTGGGTTGTCACACAGATGTCCGGCATGAGCATCAAGATGGGATACAAGCTTCACACTTTGGGAACATTGCTGTGCGGACTTGCATCCATGGTCGGTGTCTGGGCCATCTATACTATTTTCTGTTAGTTAACCATGCAAAAAAAAGTAATACTTAACATAAAGTCAGTCTATACTGCCAACGCATTCCCCGTTGGTGAAGACTATTATGTCGGCGCCGGCTCCGAAACCACTCCGGCAGTATATCTCCACCATCTCGCCTCCGGCGAGTCAAGTCTTGTGTCCGACTGCCCGGGCGGAGTTATGAGCTTCGTCCCGCTTCCAGGTCATCCGGACCAGTTTTACTCAATAATGGGTCTTTTCCCTCCTTTCGTCGGAGCTGACGCCGGTGTGTTCAGACATACCCGTACCGCTGACGGCTGGAAGACGGAAAAAGCCATGGCGCTTCCATTCGCACACCGCTGCGACATCATCAACCAGAACGGAAAGAACTATCTCTTCGCGGCTTCCTGCAGCAAGTTCAAGGAGAATCCGGCCGACTGGTCAAAAGCCGGAGAGATATACCTGATCCGCTTCGACGAAAATGGCGAGCCGCAGTCCCCTGAACTCGTTTTCGGCAATCTTTTCCGCAACCACGGCATGCTCAAGGCCAAAGTCGACGGCATCGAGCGCATACTCGTCTCAGGTGCGGAAGGCATCTTCTATTTCGACGGCCTGGACGAGGGCAAGTGCGAAGTGAAGCAGATCTTCGATCACGAAGTCAGTGAATTCGGCATCATCGACCTCGACGGGGACGGAGTGGACGAACTTGTGACCATCGAGCCATTCCACGGCAACACCTTCAACATTTACAAGCGCTGCGGTGAGTCGTGGGAGCTCAAATATCAGGACGAACTCTGGTTCGGCCATGGTCTGAGCTGCGGCATGTTCAACGGCAAGGCCATCGCAATGGTCGGAAACAGGCGCGGACCGCTAACTCTGAACATGTACCAGGCGGAAGACCTTGCGGCAGGAAAGGTCACCAAGGAGGCTCTCGAAGAGGAAGCCGGCCCGACCCAGACCCTGGTGTTCACAGCAAACGGAAAGGATTATATACTCAGTGCCAACCAGCTGAAAGATGAAGTGGCTCTTTATTACCTCTAATCAACAATCACAATGGACAACAAAGACAAAAAAATAGGTCTCATCGGACTCGGCGTAATGGGCAAGCCGATGGCCAAGAACCTGCTCAAGGCAGGATACAATCTCACTGTTTTCGATATCAAGCCGGAACCTGTGGCTGAAGTGGTGGCTCTCGGCGCCAAGCAGAAAGGATCCCCTGCTGAAGTGGCTGCAGCCTGCGACATCATCATCACCATGCTGCCTAACTCTCCACACGTGGAATCTGTAGTATGCGGCCCTAATGGTATTCTCGAAGGCATAAAGCCGGGCAGCATCTACATCGACATGAGTTCAGTCTCTCCAGTCATGTCAAAGAAGCTCTGCGGCATCGTGGCTGAGAAGGGTGTCGAGATGCTTGACGCTCCTGTCAGCGGCGGTGAGCCTAAGGCAAAGGACGGCACCATGTCCATCATGGTAGGAGGAAAGCAGGAAGTCTTCGACGCCGTGTTCGACGTGTTCAAGGCCATGGGCGATGCTGTCACCCTCGTGGGCGACATCGGCAGCGGCAACACCTGCAAGCTTGCCAACCAGATAATGGTGGCCATGCACCTCGCCGCCGTAGGTGAAGCAATGGTTTTTGCCGAGAAGGCGGGAGTGGATCCTGAGAAGGTTTATGAAGCCATCCGCGGAGGTCTGGCGGGCAGCACGGTCTTCGATGCCAAGATGCCTCTTATCCTTGACCGCAACTTCAAGCCGGGCGGACCTATATGGATGCACACGAAAGACCTTCTGAACGTACGTGACGCTGCTCTGGCCATAGACGCTCCTATCCCTATCACCACTCAGATCCTCGAAATCATGAAGGCCTGCAAGTGCGATGGAAAGGTTAACGATGACCACTGCGGGATCATCCAATACTGGGAGAAACTCGCAAACGTCACCGTCAAGAGAAGGAAATAACATTCTGATAATCATTTTGAAAAAGCCAGGTCATAAGATCTGGCTTTTTCATTTGAAATTTTTATCTTTATGGAAATAGATGCATTATATTATGAGATTATCAAAATATTTCCTGTTGTCGGCACTCGTTTTGAGCCTTGCGGCCTGCGACCCGACCGAAAAAGACCCGGTCAAGCCTGACATTCCGGTGATTCCTGATGGCGGGACCTGCACTGCGACGGTCTCCATGGAACAGATTCAGGGAAGCACCTTGTCCTGGGGAAAAGGTGACAGTTTCACCGTCGGGTACGACGGAGGTTCTGTCGTGTACAATCTCACGAAAGGCGAAAATTCGGCAGAAGGGGAGTTTTCATGCGAACTTCCGTCCGCTTCCATCAGTTCCCCGTATGCCATTTATCCTTCAAGTATAATCAAGAGCATAGGCAACACCATCAATGAATGTTCCCTTGAATGGCCGACCGTACAGAAAACCGGGCCTCTGACAGCATCTTATGTGCCAATGCTGGCATCAGGATCGGACCTGGACCTGGACGGAACCATCAAGTTCAAGAATGCCGGTGGTGCCCTTCATGTGAACGCGACCGGATCAGGAAAGATCACTAAAGTCAGCATCGTTTCCGAAAAGCCGATGTCCGGACTTTTCTCCATGGACAAACTTGGAAACATCGAATTCGTCAACGGATCGAAAGGTGTATATTACAATATCGACATCGACTGCGGTTCAGGCATCGAGATGACCGACAAGGGGGTGGATTTCTATTTCTCAATCCCTGCAGGAACATATGCCAAGACCCAGATTGTCTTCGAGAGCACAGACGGATGCAGCTGGACCACAAATCTATCCAAGCCTCTGGAGATCAGCCGCAGCCAGATGTGCGAACTCTCCGTCACCGGCGTAAAGGGCTACGGTGCAGGAAAACTGATCAAGGTCGATGCTGAAAACGATGTCACCATCAATGATATCAAGGAAAAACTGTTCAACCTGGCTCCGCAGCTCAAGAATGTACCGGGACTGGATCTGCTGCTGCTTTTGTATGTCTCCAGCAACACGCACACAGCAAGAATCACATACCTCACGCCGGACCCTTCAGGAAAGCTTGTCGAGGCTTCCGGAGTGGTCGCATATCCGAAGAACAGGAAATATGACAGAATAGTCAGCATCCAGCACGGAACCTGTGACATAGCCCCGGCACCGTCTTATCAGACCATCACTCCGGAACTTATGCCAGTATGTATCGGAGTACAGGATGGCAAGAGCAGCAGAAAGGACTTCATCGCCGTGATGGCCGACTATCTGGGCTATGGTGCGAGCCAGACTCCGGACCTCCAGCACCCTTATCTGCATCGCGAACTCACCGGAACCACCTGCGCCGACATGCTGTCAGCCGCTGAGGAGTTCATTTCCTTAAAGGGTCTGGAACTTGAGAATGACAAGATAGACCTCATCGGCTATTCACAGGGAGGTGCCGCGACGCTGTCGCTGCTGCTGGAACTTGAGAAGCGAGGAGGTTATGATGACCGCATCAACGCTGTCCATGCCGGCGGCGGACCATATGACATAGTCGGATTCTTCGATTTCTTCAAGAGCAGGGAAAGTTACGACAAGACCGGTTTCGTCCCGTTCGCCTTCAGAGGTATCTGCTACGGAGAAGGGATACATCCGGACTACAGCCATCTTTATCATCCTGACCTTATCGGACGCGTGGATCTGGAGGATCTTTTCAGCACGACTCAGATGAACTCATGGCACAGCGTCCTCGGGAACGACATAAGGAAAATCATACATCCTGATTTCTACAAGGAAGACTATGGAGGCAGCGAGGACATCTGGGCCCTGGTGAACGCCCTGGCCAAAAACTCGCTGATTTACTGTGACACTCCGAGAAATGTCAACAAAGTGAGACTGTATCACAGCAAGACTGACGACACTGTCCCTCCGGCTTCATCCGATGTGCTCAAGAAAAACTGGGGATGCTCCGACGTCATTGAACTGAAATACCAGAACAACCACCTGATGGCCGGGATCGAGTTCATGCTGAG
>JAZRWN010000004.1:0-20957 GCA_045599725.1 Candidatus Cryptobacteroides sp.
TCTTCTCCTTCTTTTGCTATTGTTCTCGCGGTTTTTCTGCTGCTCTTATTGCGGCTTTTTGTGCGGCTCTTTTGTCGGCTTTACTGGCAGCGTTTCTGTCAAATATACGCATTTTTCTGACTGTTCGGGACGGGCGGACGCAGTTATCTCCCGTTCTGGCTGCGGGGAGCTGCACGGAGGGCTCTCCTCGCCCTCTCGAGGATAACTGCTGGCCTTCCGGCGAGCTATCCGGGGGCAAAAAAGGCACTCATCGCACACAGAACGGCGCGGAGGACCGATCCGGGGGCGAAACGACTCGAAACGCACACGGAACGCACACGGAACGATGCGGAGGTCTGATCCGGGGGCAAAAACGGTGCGAATTACACACGGAACGACGCGGAGAGTGATTCGGGGGGCGAAAGCGGCTCGAATCGCACTCGGGATGGTTGTATGGGACACAGTTATCTCCCGTTCGGACTGCGGGGAGCTGCACGGAGGGCTCTCCTCGCCCTCTCGAGGATAACTGCTGGCCTTCCGGCGAGCTATCCGGGGGCAAAAAAGGCACTCATCGCACACGGAACGATGCGGAGGACCGATCCGGGGGCGAAAGCGGCTCGAATCGCACACGGAACGACGCGGAGAGTGATTCGGGGGGCATAAACGGTGCGAATTACACACGGAATGGTGGTATGCGACGCAGTTATCTACAGTTCGGGCTGCGGGGCCCCACGGCTGGCCCCTCGGCAGACCCCTCGGCAGGCTCGGGGACCGCTCGTGGATCGGCTGGGCACGGAAGGGTGATGTGGGGGAGATGTTTGATACTTCGCGAAGAATCATTAACTTCGTTGTCTGAATCGGTTGACAGGTAAAATGAACGACTTCGTGGTATCACTGATGCTCTTGGGAGCGATGGGGGCGAATGACGGACAACTGCCTTACTGGGCGACGACGAACCAGTACGGGCTGATGCCCGAGACGAACGGTGCGTTGGCATGGGTACAGGCCGGCACGCAGTTCGACGAGAGCAAGACCCTTCAGTGGTCCTGGGGCGCGTCTGCGGCATTGACGGGAGGGATTCCGGCATCCGCCGGAATGACGACCTCGAACGCCGGAATGACGACCTCGGGGACCGGTATGATGAAAGGAGCCGGAATGACGACCTCGAACGCCGGAATGACGACCTCATCCGCCGGAATGACGACCTCGGGGACCGGTATGATGAAAGGAGTCGGAATGACGACCTCAAGCGCTGGAATGACGGGCATGGAGGGCGATGCGACGTGGAGGACGAAACTGATGCTGGACGAACTATACGCCAGCTTCCGCTGGCAATGCCTCCGTCTCGACCTTGGCCAGAAGCGTCGCGAACAGGAATTCATAGGTGCTGACAAAGCACTGGGATCGTTGTCTGTCACCGGCGGCCATATGGTCGAGTCCGGCAACGCCCGCCCTATGCCAGGATACCTCGCAACCCTCGAACCACTGGCCGTACCGTTCACGGGACAGCACCTGAAGATATACGGATCCTTCGGCGACTATCAGACCATGGACGAGCGCTGGGTACAGGACGCACTGGTACACAGGATGTTGGCCGGAATGAAGATAGGCATCACCGACAGACTCACACTCGACCTCGGACTTGACCACTACGCCATCTGGGCAGGACACCATCCGACCCAGCCCGACATCAAGATGTCCTGGAGCAACTACTTCCGCATCATCACCGGACGCAGCGCAGGAGTGGACGGAACCCTCAGCGACCGCATCAATGTCCTCGGTGACCATGGCGGCAGCGAAGTCATAAGGCTCACATACCGCGGTGACGGATGGCACGCCGTAGCACAGCACGAAATCCCTTACGCAGACCGCTCCGGCATGAAATTCAGGAACTTTCCGGACGGAGTCAACACCCTGAATCTCAGCTTCGATGACAAGGACAGGTGGGTCAGCGATATAGTTTACGAATACCACTACACTCTCTACCAATCCGGCTCCACCAACGGCGAGAGATATGACTCCGAGGGCCATCCGCTTCATCCCGAAGGCACTTGGATCTACGGCGGAGACAACTACTTCAACAATAGTTTCTACGCCTCTGGTTGGACGCATTTCGGACATGCCATATGTGACCCTCTGTTCAGGACAAGAGGTACCAGAGCCGGCACATGGACCTCCGGCATGATGACCAAAGGCTTCGAGAGCACACGCTTCACTGCCCACCATATCGGTCTTGGCGGCAAACTTTTCCGTAAGTATCCGTACAAGATAATGCTCACATACAGCGAGAACTACGGCACATACCCAAGCCCGTACGTAGGCGAGTCGCACTGGCAGCAGGAGTGGGGCACATTCGACGAGGAAGGGTTGAAGCAAGTGTCCGGCGCATTCATGGGCACGCTTCCTGAACTCTTCGGAGTCAAAGGCCTGAGCGGCATGTACGGCATCTATGCGGATAAAGGCTCGCTGCTCCGCGACAATTTCGGTATAACATTGGGAATAAGATATACACTATGAGAAAAATATTCATCTTGATGGCAATGGCCATAGGGCTCGCAGCCTGTGCGAACGAGCCGGAATCCGAACTCAAGTCAGGCGACTTGGTCTTCGTTGGCATCCCCGCAGAAGGACCAGCCTCTGAAGACTCCATGGCTCAGGCTATTGCCGATGCGACAGGCAGCGGCGACATAGACTACATACATACAGCGCTGCTGGAGGTGGACGATGAAGGCACCTGGATAGTGGACGCGACGGACAAGAGGGGAGTGGCGCGCTATCCGCTCGACACCTTCATCCTTGACTTCCACCGCCACGACGGCAGCTTCCCGACCTTCGAGGTGTTCCGCCTGAAGGACACGAAGGGCGTGGAACTCTTCCTCGCTAACGCCAAGAAGTACCTTGGCGAGCCTTATGACCTGTTCTTCATGGAAGACAACGGCATGCACTACTGCACCGAACTGGTATATGACTCGTACGTCCGCGACGGGAAACACATCTTCGATGCTGCTCCGATGAACTTCAAGAACGCTGACGGCGAGTTCCCGGCATTCTGGGTCAGGACATTCGCGAAGATAGGCGCAGAGATTCCGCAGGACAAGCTCGGCACTAACCCGCAGACCATGCACGGGTCCGATGCCATCGAGTACATCACCGACATCGAAGTGCCGGAAAAGTATCTGAACCTCAAATAGATTATGAAGCAGTTCCGTGCAAGCAATGCTCTCGTGATGGTGCTGGCGCTGGTCGTCGTATTCATCTGGGCGGAGACATTCATCTCCACCAAGGTGGTCATCAACCACGGACTCATGCCGGCGGACATCTTCATCTACCGCTTCACGCTAGCATACATCCTCATCTGGGTCTTCAGCCCGAAGCGCCTCTGGTGCAGCTCGGCTGTCGATGAACTGGTGATGGCGCTGCTCGGCATCTTCGGCGGCTCTCTGTATTTCCTTTCGGAGAACAATGCGCTGAGGCTTTCCACCGCCTCGAACGTGTCGATACTCGTCGGCAGCGCCCCGCTGCTGACGGCATTGCTGCTGGCCATATTCTACAAGGACGAGAGGATGAACGGCAGACAGATCCTCGGCTCGCTGGTGGCTTTCGTGGGCATGGCGCTGGTGGTGCTGAACGGCAAGTTCGTGCTGCAGCTGAACCCTCTCGGAGACCTTCTCGCGGTGGGTGCGGCCCTGACCTGGGCTCTGTATTCGCTGCTGATGAAAAGGGTTTCTGACCGGTATGACGTGCGTTTCATCACCCGCAAAGTGTTCGGCTACGGTCTGCTGACCATCATTCCTTACTTCCTGTTAGTGAGCCCGTTGAATATGGATACAGCCATACTGTCGCACCCGGCGGTCTGGGGTAATCTGGTGTATCTGGGCCTGGTCGCGTCGCTGCTCTGCTTCCTGCTGTGGAACTGGTGTCTGCCGCGTCTCGGGACCGTGCGTACCACGAACTTGATATACTCGCAGCCTTTCTTCACGATGCTCATTGCCCATATCATACTCGGCGAGCGCATCACCTGGATGGCGGTCATCGGCACCTTCATCCTGATCGGAGGAATGATGATGGCTGTGAAAAACGCTGATTGAACCAAAACCATATAAAAAATGAAAACTGTTATTTCCATCGCAATCATCGCTCTCGGAGCAGCGGCGCTCATCGTGAGCGTGTCATCCTGCAAGCGTGCAAAAGTCGCGGACATCATCACTGATGAAAGCAATCAGGACTATGCTTCCATGTTCGGAGGAGAGGTCGATTCGTTCAAGGCCAAAGGCGCCACCATCGACATCTTCAGCATCAAGCATGGCTCTCTTGCCATCCGCTGCGCTGACAAGTGGATTTATGTTGACCCGGTCACAAAGGCCGCACAGCCGGTCACTGACTACACCGGTCTCCCGAAAGCTGACTATATCCTTATCTCGCATGACCACGGCGACCATCTGGACCCGGCTGCCATCGCACAGCTCGTGACTCCTGACACCAAGCTCATTGTCAATCCAGGCAGCGCCCAGAAGGCATCTGACGCATCAAAAGGGGAGGGCATCGCTTCTTCTCCAGAGGTGATCGGCCTCGCAAACGGCGAAGGTATGACCACTGCAGAAGGCTGGAACATAGACGCGGTCCCTGCCTATAACAGTTCTCCTGAGAAGCAGAATTTCCATCCAAAGGGTGTGGGCAACGGCTATCTGATCACCATCAACGACTTCCGCATCTATGTCGCCGGCGATACCGAGGATATCCCTGAACTCGCTGACATCAACGATGTCGATGTGGCTTTCCTGCCTTGCAACCTGCCGTACACCATGACTCCGGAGCAGTGCGCCAACGCCGCCCGCATGTTCTCTCCGAAGGTGCTGTTCCCGTACCATTATGGAGAAACGGACGTCCAGCAGGTCGTCGATCTTCTTTCCGGCACTGCTACAGACGTCCGTATCCGTCCTTACAAATAGGATATCTATTCAGACATATTCTTGATATAAGGAAGTTCTATGAGGTTCTCGAACCCGTAGAACTTCTTTGCATTTCCGCTGAGGAAAAGTTCTTTCTCGCTGTCGCTCAAGAGTTTGGACTTGATCACGAAGTCGTATGACATCTTGTAGGTGATGGCTGTGATGGTACGAGGGTAGTCCGAACCCCACATGAGCTTGTCCATGCCCACGAGGTCCGCGGCCTGTCTGATCGCCTTCACCGCTCCGTCGAAGGGGTAGAACTCGCTGTTGAAGAGCCAGGTGATGCCGCCTGACTCGACCATCACATTGTCTTGACGCGCCAGTTTGATCTGCTCGAGCCAGCCCGGGCATGTGACCATCCCGAAATGACCGATGGCGATGCGCAGGGCAGGGAAGGCCCTGATGATGTTCTCCACCTCGCCGAGCTGGTGATTGTCCTCGTGGAGGCATAGCGAGAGGTAGAGGTCTTTCTTCTCCATCAGTGCGTACATCTCCATCATCTCAGGGGCGTCGAGAGGGCTGTCGAGCCTGTGCCCCGGGATGGCGACTCCAGCGAAGTCTCCGCTGCCTATGAGTCTTTCAGCCTCCGGCAAGAATCCCGGCTGGCGGAAGTCGCACATCGCGCAGACTTTGAAACGCTCGGGATAAGTGCGTGAGACAGTGGCCAGATAGTCGTTCTGGAGGCCGTCGATGAACTCCTGCACGACCACCGCGGCGCTCACGCGGGCGTAGTTCATGTTCGAGAGGAATATCTCGGCCGTGTTGCGGCTGTCAATGATGAACGGCGGCATCATCTGCACTTCCTCTCCGAGGAATATCGACCTGCCGTTCTTGAGCGATTTGATGAGCTTGCCGCCCACAATGGTGTCCTGTTCGAGCCAGAGATGGCTGTGAGCGTCAATTACTTGTATGTAGTCTGCCATTGCGATCTATCGTTTCCTTCCTATCCAGGTGAGTCTGTTCCAGATCTCCTCAAGAGGTCCGCGTCTGTGGTTGGTGGTCCACCATCTGCAGAAGCAGTAGAGCAGCACGAGGAAGCCGACACCCATCAGGACGCTGACGCTGTGTGAGCACTTGTCAAAGAGGTGAAGTCCCCAGTTGTAGAACAGGAAGCCTCCGAAGATGGACTGGATGAGGTAGTCGGTGAGACTCATCTTGCCTATGTATGAGAGATGGAAAATGGCCTTCTGCGCCTTTGTGTGATAGAAAAGGAGAGTTATGCCCGATACATAGAAACAGGTCATGGCGAAGTTTCTCCACTGGTAGAGGAGTATCTCTATGCTTGCTGACACAGGCTTGTTCTCGATGCATCCAGGGATGAATTTCCAGAGCGGGAAGAACACGGCGAAAGCCACGATGGAGGTGATGAAGACCTTCTTCCAGAATTGTGTGTTCTTTTCGGTGTCGAGGAAGCGCTCGTTCCTTCCGAGGAGGAAGCCTATGATGAAGAGCATGAGCGTCTGGGTGAGACGGCCGTTCTCTATGGCCCATCCGAAGTTCACCTGAAGTCCGGTCTGCACTCCAGCCTTCGCGACATCAAGGATGGAGCCGGTGCCGCAGGCCTTGTAGAGTATGCCCCAGAGCTGGCCGGTGCCTGTGCTGAGAGGGTGGAGTTCAGGATTGAAGAGTCCGAGTATGGCGTATGTTATCTCTATCGGCTGCAGGAACAGGAAGATGGCGATGCCTTTCAGCACTTTGCTCGGGGCTTTCACGAGAGGTATCAGCAGAAGTCCCATGGCGGCGTAGGTGCCGAGGATGTCACCATTGTAGAACATGAGGTCTATCATGCCCCAGCCGAGAAGCAGGAGCATTCTCCATGCGAAACGAAGCCTGAAGTCATAGCCTTTCAACTCCTGGTTGTGGTGCTGGATGAAGCAGCTGAAACCGAACAGAAGGGCGAAGATGGCGTACATCTTGCTCGAACCGAGGAACCATACGGTGTCCCAGACTTTCTGGTTGAAAGGAGCCTGTTCTGGAAAAGCGTAGAAATTCATGTGCTCCATGAAATGGATCAGGATGATGCCGCAGACTGCGAAGCCTCTCAGGCTGTCAACGACTGTGATGCGCTTTGATGTTGAATTCATGGTTGATAATTTTACCAAAGGTAATAATTTACTTTCAGAAAGTTTGCTAAATTTGTTAATTGGACAACTATTTCTTTGTTATATCATGACACAACAAAATGCCATCTATGACGCCCGCACTCTGGGACGTCCGAAAATGTTGCTTCTGGGATTCCAGCACATGTTCGCCATGTTCGGCGCCACCGTGCTTGTCCCTGCATTGACAGGCCTTTCTGTCAGCGCGACCCTTCTTTTCGCCGGCCTCGGTACACTCCTCTTCCACTTGCTGACCAAGATGAAGGTCCCTGCATTCCTCGGATCGTCATTCGCGTTCATCGGAGGTTATGCTGCTGTTGTCGCCATCGGTGCGGCGCAGGGACTCTCCCAGGCGGCATCATTGCCATATGCTTGCCTGGGCGTATTCTTCGCTGGTCTCATGTACTTCATCCTCGCCGGTCTGTTCAAGATCTTCGGCGTCCAGAAGGTCATGCGTTATTTCCCTCCTGTAGTCACCGGCCCTATCATCATCGCCATCGGTCTCACACTTTCAGGATCGGCCATCACGAACTGTATGTCCAACCTTTGGATCGCTGTTCTCGCCACAGCCATCATCGTGGTCTGCAACATCTGGGGCAAGGGCATGATCAAGATCGTTCCTGTGCTTCTCGGTGTCGTGGGTTCATACATCGTGGCTGCCTGCTTCGGACAGGTTGACTTCAGCGCAGTGAACTCAGCCAAGTGGATCGGCATGCCGTTCAGCTGGGAGAATACAGCATTTGCAGTGTTCAAGAATCCTGACTGGGGTCTTGTAGTGACCGCCATCATCACCATCGTGCCTATTTCATTGGCAACAATGATCGAGCATATCGGTGACATGTGCGCCATTTCTTCAACCACAGGCATCAACTATCTCGAAGATCCGGGCCTTCACAGAACTCTCATGGGTGACGGTCTCGCCACCGCTCTCGCATCTCTGTTCGGGGCTCCTGCCAACACCACTTACGGTGAGAACACCGGTGTACTCAACCTCACCAAGGTATTCGACCCTAGAGTCATCCGTCTCGCAGCCTGCCTCGCCATCCTGTTCTCATTCTGCCCTAAGTTCGCCGCCATCGTCGCAGCCATGCCTGCAGCCACCATCGGAGGCGTTTCCCTCGTGCTCTACGGTATGATCTCAGCTGTCGGTGTCCGCAACCTCGTCGAGAACAAGGTTGACCTGACAGTTTCACGCAACCTCATCATCACCGCTCTTATCCTCGTGCTCGCCATAGGTATCAACTACGGCCCTGGCAGCATCGACTTACACTTCGGTGAGACTACCATCGCATTCTCAGGCCTTGCATGCGCAGCCATCATGGGCATCGTGCTGAACGCAATCCTTCCTGGAAAGGACTACGAGTTCGGCTCAAACAACCGTGCTGACATGTCCGTGAACCTCGGTGGTGCCACCCGCAATCCGAACTGGAGAGAGGAGCATCCAGAGGATGCCAAACTGTAAAAGGTGATTGATTACTGCCCCCTGTATTCCAGACGGTTGCAGTGGGAGCAGGCAGGGAGGAAGAAAAAGACATCGTCAGTGCATTCGAGCACGAATTCATCCTTCTCGAGGTCGGCGGTGATGCCGAGCGGAATCTCGGTGAGGTAATGTTCCTCCCCCTGGAAATAATTGAGCGGACGTTCGCTCCAGACAGTGCCCCGTGTGGAAATGAAAACCGCCGGGGCATTTGTTTTGGTCACTCCGGCCACAGCGAAACTTCCTGTGCCGGCAGCGACGCCTACGAAGCTCATCTCAGGATAGAATCCCTCGTAGGTCTTGTTGAAATCGGTGACATTCCATTCGCGCCCGTCGCGGGAGGTGAATATCTCTCCCTTGTCGGTCACGCCTATGCACAGGTCTTTGCTGGTGGTGACTCCTGTCACCTTGCCTGTCAGCGGAAGCCGAGAGGAAGGAATCTCGTCGCCTGCATAGTTCTGGAGTAAGAGTTCTCCGTCTTCCCTGACAGTGACTATGACGCCGTTCCTTTCGAATGTGAATTCTTTACCGGCAACGGAAATCCCCGGTCCGGCTGAAAGCCAGACCAGGGATAAAATTGCCGATATGATAGTCCTGACTATCATTCAAGTGCTTACTTGATCTTGAAGTACTCGAATGAAGCCTGGATAGGTGACGGTGCCTGAGGGGCGACAGGTGCAGGGCCGAAGCCGCGGCCTGCCATTACAGGACGGACGCCTTCGCATGCGATGACACCAGCCTGGATGTCCTTGAGAAGGATGTTGGTGTAGCCGGCCTCCTTGAATGACTTGCCGTCAGCTGAGTAGAATGCAGTGTACTTGTCACCGCTCTTCACGAGACGGAGCCAGATGGTGTTGTTCTTGACAGGGACGTCAGCGAGGCTTACGGTCACGCTTGTCTTGCTGTTGCCATTGTCCTCGGCCACGAGCTGGACACTTCCTACCTGTGCTGCGCCAGGTGCAGGGGCGCCTCTGCCCATTGCAGGAGCGGCATAGACGACCTTCACGAAGTTGTCATCGTCCTCGTATGCCACGAGACCTGCGTTCTGAGCAGGGTTTGAAGGCACTGCAGAGGTGACAAGCTTGGTGTCGATGGTCCAGTCAGTGTTGGCGCTCTGAACGAAGATGTTGGAGGCGTTGTTGTTGGTGAGGGTGATGTCGCCTTCGCCTGTGGTGACCTTCAATGCTCCGTCAGCGATCTTCCATGCTGACTTGTTCTCGCGGACGATGTTCCACTGAGAACCGAGGGCGCTCTTTGAGAATTCGTCGGCGACTGCCTTAGGACCGAAGTTGATGTAATAGTCGTTCTCGTCGAAGGTGACATAGTCGATGACCTTCACGATAGCTGTTCCAGGGACTGACTTGGCCTGCTCGATCTCCACTGATACTGAAGGATCCTTGGCGGTGGCGGTGATGACAGGTGCCTTTGAACCAGCCTTGCTGATGATGCTGTACTGCTGTGCACCGGCCTTGAGGATGGACTTGCCGTTTGACTTCAGGCTTGAGAGGGTGAGCTCAGGCATGACCTTGATGGCGTATGAGCCGCTGACGGTCTTGTCGTTGTAAGTGGCCTTGACGGTGATGGTGGCGACACCCATTGAGTTGGCGGTGACCTTGCCGGTCTTGCCGACAGCTGCTACTGCAGGGTTGTTGCTGACATACTCGATCTTTGCCTTTGAGAGGTCAAGGAATGAGTCGTTGGTGAGGCAGATGGTGGCGCTGGTCTGAGCGGTCTCGCCTGCTCTGAGGACAGAAATGCCGCAGTCAGCGGTGACGAGCTTGAGCTCAGGAACATAGCTGCCGGTCATGTTGGCAGTTACCTTGCCTCTGATATCCTTTGAAGAAGAACCGATCTCGAATACGTATCTGCCCTTGTCCCAGGTCATGCAGTCTGCGTCTGCATCCCAGAACCAGAGGTCCATGCAGTCGATGTCGATGCTGACGGTCTTGGTCTGGCCTGCAGGGATGGTGACTCTCTGGAAGCCCTTGAGCCTCTTGATAGGTCTCTCGAGAGCCTTAGGGGCGTCAGGAGTGGTCATGTAGATCTGTACGACTTCGTCTCCGTCTACACCGCCCACATTCGCGACATCCACGCTGATGGTGATCTTGTCCTTAGGGCTGACGGTTGACTTGGAGATCTGGAAGTTGGAGTACTCGAACTCGGTGTAGCTGATACCGTAACCGAACTCGTATGATACAGGCTGGTCGAAATACCAGAGTGTACGGCCGTTCTTGCCATTTCCTCCGCGGAGGGTGTAGTCGGTGATGGCAGGGAGGTCCTTGACGGACTTGAACCAGGTGGCGTTGAGCTTGCCGCCAGGGTTGACTTCACCGAAGAGCACTCTAGGAACAGCTGCACCCTGTGCTTCGCCGTTGTATCCGCTCCAGAGGATGCCAGGGATGTTCTCGAGATCCTTGAATCTGTCGACCTCAACGCATCCGAGGGTCTGCATCACGATGATGGTGTTCTTGTTGGCTGCTGCGACTGCCTGGATGAGCTTCTCCTGGTTTCCTGGGAGAAGGAGGGTGAGACGGTCAGCCTCCTCAGTAGCTGTGTTCTCGTCTGTTCCGACGAATACGATGGCTACGTCAGCGTCAGCTGCGCTCTTGATGACTTCCGGAGCGATCTCCTCGTCCTCAGGAGCCTTGAATACGAGATAGAGGTTGCTGAGCTCGTTGAGACCGAGCTTGAGGACCTTCTCTGTCATAGGGGTGCTGGTTCCGTAGACACCGCCCACGCGCTTGCCTGAAGACTTGGTGGCCTCGAGGGTGCTGATGAGACGTCCGTCAGGGCTGTCAACGTGAGCCTCCACGATACCGCCCTCGGTAGGGATGTTCACGCCGAAGGTGATCTGCTCTACGTCGACGAGGTCAACGTTCTCGTACGCTGTCCATGCGCCGTCGTCGATGGTGCGGAGCTGCTCCTCTTCACCCATACCGGTACCGACGGTCACGCCTTCGGATGAGTCGTTGTACTTGGTGGCGTCATATCTCTTGACTGTTCCGTCAGCCTTGATGGTCTCGAAGTAACCCATGTAGAGGAGGTTGCTCTTGCTCTTCTGGGTAGCTCCGGAAACTGATGTGATCTCTACGTCAAGTCCCTGTGCGGCGATGTAGTCCTTGATACCCTTGAGTGGGGAGATCATGCTGCTGGCCTCAGGACGTCCTGAATAAGGTCCGAGCTCCACATCGTCAGCCTGAGGGCCGATGAGGGCGATCTTCTTGACCTTCTTGAGGTCGATAGGGAGGGCCTTGTCAGATGTTCCGCTGACCTTCTCGTTCTTGAGGAGGACATAGGTTCTGGTAGCTGTCTCCATGGCGAGGGCCTGATTCTTCTCTGAATTCACCACGGATGGAGGGAGAAGGGCGTACTGAACCATAGGGTCCGGATCGAACTCTCCTGTCCTCATTCTGACAGTGAACATGTTCACGAGTGCGCGGTCGATGTCGGCCATGCTGATGAGACCCTTGTTGTAAGCGCTGATGGCGTAGCGCTGGTAGATGCTTCCGCAGTCTGAGTCTACTCCTGCCTTGAGGCCTTCTGCTGTGGCTTCTTCAGCTGTCTCCACATAGTAGTGGCCTGTGTAGATGTCCTCGATGGCTGCGCAGTCACCTGTGACATAGCCGTAGAGACCGTAGGTCTTGCGGGCGATGGTGTCGAGGTAGAGTTCGCTGGCTGATGTAGGAACATGGTTCACAGCGTTGTATGAAGACATGATGGAAGGAAGGTTGTCATTCTCGATGAGTTCCTTGTATGGATAGAGGTAGAACTCGCGCATGTCACGGCTGTCCATGTTGGAGCTGCTGACGTGGCGGTCGAACTCAGAGTTGTTTGCGAAGTAGTGCTTTGCTGTTGGAACTGCCTTCATGTAGTCCGGGTCGTCGCCCATGAGACCTCTGACGAATCCTCCTGACATCACTGCAGAAAGGAAAGGATCCTCGCCGTAGGACTCTCCAGTGCGGCCCCATCTAGGGTCACGGACAGGCTCGACGACTGGTGACCAGAAGGTCAGACCCTTGGTCTTGGTCTGGAAGATGGCGCGGGCTTCGTCAGCGATGGCTGATGCCTCTCTCTGAAGAAGGTCCGGATCCCAGGATGAACCCATGGCCACGCTGCCAGGGAAAGAAGTAGGTCCTTCGAGGCCAAGTGTAGGGTTGGCTCCTGAAAGGATTCCGTGAAGAGCCTCGCTCCAGACATTGTACTGGCGGACCTGAAGTCTAGGTATGGCCGCCATGTTGTTGCCGAGGAGGCTTTCCTTCTCTTCGAGTGTGAGACGTGACACGAGGTCGACGGCTCTCTCGCGGAAGGAGTAGTTCGTGTTTAAGTAAATAGGCGTGGTGGATTTCACCACCTTGTCATTCGCCGGCTTGAATGCCAGCAGTGAAGCTGTCGCCAGAACTGCGGCTGCAGCTGCAAATAACCTGATACTGCGTCTGTTAATCATGTGTTTGGTATTAGTGGTTATAAAATGTATCGTGGTAGATTATTCAAAATTAGTGAAATATTGTAGAATTCCAAGGTATTATTCGTATCTTGCATACAAATACCGTTAATAAATCATTTTAATAAATAATCAGCATGAATTTCAAAAAACTTGGAATCGTTGTCCTGGCCGCATTGGCAGCATCGTTCACACTTTCCGGGCAGAACCCTATCATCAGGGACGCATTCTCGGCAGACCCTTCCGCCCATGTCTTCGACGGGAGAATCTATGTCTACCCATCACATGATATCCCTGCTCCTGCGGACTATGCCCGCAAGGACTGGTTCTGCATGGCCGACTACCACGTCTATTCATCTGACAACTTCATCGACTGGGTGGACCACGGCATGATCGTGGACCAGGTCAGCGCACCTTGGGTGAATGAGGCAGGCTACAGCATGTGGGCCCCTGACTGCAACTACAAGAACGGCAAGTACTATTTCTATTTCCCTGCACCTCAGAAACCTCAGCCTGGTGCCCGCTTCGCAGGCAATGGCATCGGAGTCGCCACCGCTGATACTCCGGTGGGTCCTTTCACCTATGAGGAGCAGCCTATCAAGGGCGCCGGCGGCATCGATCCTTGCATCTTCATCGACGATGACGGCACCGGTTACCTTGCATGGTCAGGACGCGGTCTCCAGCTCGCCAAGCTTAAGGACAACCTCCTTGAGATCGACGACACCGTGGAGCCTTACAATATCTCCTCAGTTATCCCTAGAGGACAGACCGAAGGTCCTTTCGTGTTCAAGAGAAACGGCAAGTACTACTATACTTTCCCTTGGGTCGAGGCCGAGCGCGAGTCACTCGCATACTGCATGGCCGACAGCCCTATGGGCCCGTACAAGTTCATGGGCAAGTTCATGGAGCAGTCCGAGACCATCTGCTGGACCAACCACCACTCATTCATCGAGTTCGACGGCCAGTGGTATCTTTTCTATCATCACAACGACTACTCTCCATACTTCGACAAGAACAGATCTGTCTGTATCGACTATGTGAACTTCAACCCTGACGGCACCATTCAGATGGTCACTCCTACTCTCCGTGGCGTGGGCATCACTCCTGCCACCCGCCACATCCAGATCGACAGATACTCCAACAAGTCCGAGAAATATGTCGCTGTCGATTTCCTCAACCCGACGAACACATTCGACGGCTGGAGGGCCATCCTCTGGAACACCACACAGGAGAAGGAGCCGCTCTGGATAAGTTATGACAGAGTGGACTTCGGCAAGCAGCCTCTGAAAACCGCCACCATCCGCGTGCATTCTCTTGCCGGCGGCAAGATCGAACTCCGCGCCGACGCTCTTGACGGACCGGTCATCGCGTCCTTCGACGTGCCTGGAAAGGCCAACTGGTGCGAGCAGACTGTTCTCGTCAACGAGAGCGTCCAGGGTCTCCACAACCTCTATCTTCTCATGACAAACGGAAATCATGTGGAAGTCGACTGGGTAACATTCACTAACTAAATACTAATCAATTAATCACGCTCATGAAAAGAACCCTTATTTTCTCACTTGCCGCTGCATCCATGATGCTGCTTGCATCCTGCAAGGGCGGAGGAGACTACGAGTATCCTTTCCAGAACCCTAAGCTTTCCAATGAGGAAAGAGTCGAGAACCTCATCTCCCTCCTCACTCCTGAGGAGAAGGTGGGTCTCATGATGAACAAGGCCGTGTCTGTGGACAGACTCGGCATCCCTTCCTACAACTGGTGGAGCGAGGCCTGCCATGGTATCTGCTCTTCCGGCTATACCGTTTATCCTCAGCCTATCGGACTGGCCTCCGCTTTCGATCCGGACAGAATGTACGAGATCTACACCACTATTTCAGACGAGGCCCGCGCCAACTGGAACAGGACAAATCACGACATCTTCAATGTCGGTTACAAGGCGAGATATTACCCTGGAACCCCGGAACTTTCATTCTGGTGCCCTAACATCAACATCTTCCGTGACCCTAGGTGGGGACGTGGCCAGGAGACCTGCGGTGAGGACCCTTACCTCTCAGCAGTCCTCGGCGTGCAGACCGTCAAGGGCATGCAGGGTAACGACAAGAAGTATTTCAAGACCCACGCCTGCGCAAAGCACTATGCAGTCCACAGCGGACCGGAGCCTATGCGTCACCGTATGGACGTAAGCGTTTCAATGCGTGACCTCTGGGAGACCTATCTTCCTGCTTTCAAGGCACTTGTCCAGGAAGGCAACGTCCAGGAAGTCATGTGCGCATACCAGCGATACGAAGGTGAGCCTTGCTGCGGCAGCGACAGGCTTCTCACCAACATCCTCCGTGACAAGTGGGGCTACGAGGCTCTTGTCGTCACGGACTGCGATGCCATCAACAACTTCTACACGAGAGGACAGCACGAGACCCATCCTGACGCCCTCAGCGCTTCAGTGGACGCTATCATGTCCGGTACTGACCTTGAGTGCGGCGTGAGCATGGTTTCTCTCCTTGACGGTATCAAGCAGGGAGTCATCAGCGAGTCCGACCTCGATGTCCACCTCCGCAGAACTCTCATGGGCCGTTTCGAGCTTGGTATGTTCGACCCTGCTGAGATGAGCCCTTGGGCTGACCTCGGTGAGGAAGTCATCAGCAGCGAGGAGCACGATGCTCTTGCTAGAAAGGCTGCCCGCGAGGCTATCGTCATGCTCAAGAACAATGGCGCACTTCCGCTCTCAAAGAGCATCAAGACTATTGCCGTCGTCGGTCCTAACGCTGACGATGCCGCCATGCTGAACGGAAATTACAGCGGAACTCCTACCGAAGAGCACACCCACTCCATCCTCGAAGGCATCAAGAGCGCTGTTCCTGGCGCCAACGTCATCTACGCAAAGGCCTGCGAGATCATGGACGAATACAACACCACATATCATATCAATGACTTCAACGACGGCAAGGGCTTCTACGCAGAGTTCTTCAATAACCGCAACCTCTCCGGCCAGCCAGCTGCCACTGGATATTACAACCGTGTCAACTTCAGTACTTTTGGCGGCTACGGCTTTGCTGACGGTGTCAACACAAACGACATCTCCGTCCGTCTCAGCGCGAAGTTCACTCCTGACTTCTCCGGTCCTCTCAGCTATAATCTCTCTTCAGACGGCATCCACAAACTTACCGTGAACGGAAAGGTGATCGAGCAGACCAAGCCAGGTGATGCTCCTGCACCACGCGGCTTCGGCAGAGGCAGAAACTTCGCCAACATGAAGACCTTCAATGTGGAGGCCGGCAAGACCTATGACATCAAGATCGAGTACTCACAGGGTAATTCAAGCCAGTTCGCCATGCTCAACACCGAGTTCTGCGAGCGTTCACTCGCCGAGTTCTCAGACCTTGCAGAGCAGGTCAAGGACGCCGAGGCCATCATCATCGTCGGTGGTATCTCCTCAAGTTACGAGGGTGAGGGCGGCGACCGTTCAGAGATCGCTCTTCCTGCCGTCCAGCAGAGACTCCTGAAGGCCATGCACGCTACCGGCAAGCCAGTCATCTTCGTGAGCTGCTCCGGCTCAGCCATCGCCTTCGGTGCCGTCGAGAACCAGTATGACGCTCTTCTCCAGGCATGGTATGGCGGTCAGGCAGCTGCTGCAGGACTTACTGACATCCTCTTCGGTGACTACAGTCCTTCAGGCAAGCTTCCTGTCACATTCTATGCTTCTGACGACCAGCTCCCTGACTTCCTTGACTACAACATGGAAGGCCACACCTACAGATATTTCCACGGCGAGCCTCTCTATGCATTCGGATACGGTCTTTCATACACCACATTCGAGTATGGCCAGGGCAAGCTCTCCAAGTCATCCATCAAGGCCGGCAAGACCGTCGACATCACCATCCCTGTGAAGAACACCGGTTCTATGTCAGGTGAGGAGATCGTCCAGGTATATGTCAAGTCTCTTGACAACCCTGAGGCTCCTATCAAGTCACTCAAGGGATTCGATAAGGTCTCCATCGCTCCAGGTGCTACAGCCACTGTCAAGATCACCCTCGAGCCAGGCGCATTCGAGTTCTATGATGAAAGCATCGACGAACTCTCAGTCCGTCCAGGCAAGTATCAGATCCTCTACGGCGGCTCATCACGTGACTGTGACCTCCAGGCACTTGACTTCGAAGTCATCTAGTAGTTTATTTGACTGATTTGCGAAAGCGACCGGTTATGCCGGCCGCTTTCTTTTTTGTTTGCTGATTCCCGGTTATCGGTTATCGGTTGCGACGCATAATCCTCTATGCTATCCGTATTTTTGTTTTATCGATGTCAGGTGGTGAGCAAGCCTCGCGGCCGGTCTCGGAGAACGGGAAGCCGGCTGCCGTTCGTCCTGCCGCGCTAACTCCTTACTTCGTTCGTCAGACAACGCGTGGCCACGGCTGCGCCTATCAGCCTCCGGCGACGCCGGCTTCTCCTTCCGTTCTCCTCCAGGCCGCTCAGCCCGTCACCACCAGCCTGTCAGTGACATCCGCTGTCCAACACACATCCGGGGGCGAAAGCGGCTCGAATCGCACCCGGAATGACGTGAGAGATCGATCGGGGGGCAAAAGCGGCCCGATACGCACACGGAATGGTGGTATGCGACACAGTTATCTCCCGTTTGGACTGCGGGGAGCTGGACGGAGGGCTCTCCTCGCCCTCTCGAGGATAACTGCTGACCTCCTGGCGCACCATCGGGGGGCAAAAGCGGCTCTCAGCGCACACGGAATGACGTGAGAGATCGATCGGGGGGCGAAAGTGGCTCTCAGCGCACACGGAATGACGTGAGAGATCGATCGGGGGGCAAAAGCGGCTCTCAGCGCCCCCGGAACGGTGGTATGCGACGCAGTTATCTCCCGTTTGGACTGCGGGGAGCTGGACGGAGGGCTCTCCTCGCCCTCTCGAGGATAACTGCTGACCTCCTGGCGCACCATCCGGGGGCAAAAGTGGCTCGAATCGCACACGGAATGCAGGGAAGAGGCCCCTCAACGGGCTCGGGGACCGAATAGGGGAGGCAAAAAACAAAGATGACCTCTGAAATAGAGGTCATCTTTGTTTTGATGTGGGAGTTGACGGATTCGAACCGCCGACCCTCTGCTTGTAAGGCAGATGCTCTGAACCGACTGAGCTAAACTCCCAAAGAACGTCCCGCGGAACGGGATTGCAAAGGTAGCCATTCTTTTTGATTCTCCAAATATTTTTTCTTATTTTGTACTTTAGCAAGGTATTTGCAAAAGTACTGTTTCAAACCAATACAGGCAAGATCATGAAGAGACTATTGAATATTTCCCGCTGCATGGCAGCCATTCTGGGCGTTGTCGCTATTCTGTCAGCATGTACCCCTGAACCTATACATCATCGCGGCCGCGGCGACTGGCCTGATGACAACATCCCTGGACGTGAAGGCGGTAAACAGGGAGGTAACTCCGGAACTTTTCAACTGGATTTCGGATATGCCAACTTTTACGGCAATTACTATCCGACAAAGCCGGCGACGGACAATTATCTTCTCTACCTCTACTCCGGAGAAACATATTACGATGAAAAAGAAGACGCGTATCTGTTCAAGAACAGCGGTGTCATCCTCACTCTTGACATTCTTACTTATGACAGATCCAACTTGAGCATCGAGGATGGCAAATACTACTGCACTGATGATGGCGGCGCATTCACCTTCATCCCGACCTATCAGTCAAAGGACTCGGAATACGACGGATCCTCCCTCTATGTCCAGAAAGACAAGAAAAACTACGGCTACTATCAGATCAAGGACGGTACTCTGACCATAAAGAAAAAGGTTACCGGTTACTATGAGATTGAGGCTGAGATAGTCAGCGAATACGGAGACAACAAGTTCACTTTCTATGGAATGCTGGACATATATGACGAGTCGCAGGGTGGTGACGAACCTGGTGGTGAGGACGAACCGGGCGGGGAGCATGGTGATGTCAACTTCCCTATGCCTGAAGGTAGCAAGTGGGAGGCCCGCGCACAGTACAACGGCTATTGTGTGGACAACCCGAAGGTTGACGAGTTCACCCTTTACCTTTCAGCCGGGCCTTATGCCAGCAACGGCATCGACTTCAAGACCAGCGGCACTGAGATCGCGATAGAAGTCCTTACCGGAAACGGTGACGGCACCTCCATCCCTTCAGGCACATATACCTGCACGAGCGATGACCCTCAGGCGTTCCGCTTCTATGACGGATTCGAGAAGGACGGAGAGTTGTTCCCATCATATTTCTACCGTCAGTACAGCGCGAAGGATGGTGATTATTCTCTCGAGAGCATCACTTCCGGCAATCTGATAGTCGAGAAGGTGGGTTCAAATTACAAGTTCTCATTCACTTATGGCTGCGGCTCAGGTTCTTATAAGATTAATTATGAGGGTGGCGTGGACTTCTATGATTCACCTGACCTGACAAAGGCAGCAGGTCCGAAGGCCGCATACAGAACTTCCGCTGAGGGCAGGGAACTTCCTGCAGTCAAGAGGAAAGTCGGTACAAACAGACTGGAAAGGTAGCGGTATTCCGCGAATTATCGCTACCTTTGCGATATATTGTTCTGGGGATGTTTTGGTTTTGACAGCATCGATGCGGGACAGTAAGCACGTCGTGAGTCGGAGGCCCTCACGTAAATCTCAGTTTCCAAACAATTAGTTGGCAACAACTCTTATGCACTCGCTGCTTAATTGACCAAGTCAATTAACTTAATCCGGTCCGCCTAGGCTGCGGGCCCGACGAGTATCCCTCCGGACTTCAGGCCGGTCATGTCCGGGCCCAGGGGTATCATTCAGACCGGATGCGTGAGGTAATGTCCCTGAATCCTCACCAAGACATAGGGAATAAGCGTCAAGTGGCCCGTCTTCCGGCAGCTTCCCGCCGACAATCAAAGGAAGAATAAGCGTGTAGAAAGCTCTCTTGTGCGTTGTTTGGACGGCGGTTCGAGTCCGCCCATCTCCACAAATGGCTGAAATCAATCACTTACGAGTGTTGAGTTAAAGTTAAAAAGTGAAACAGAAGACCACAGATTGAGGTTTTGTTCCTTGGTCTGTGGTCTTTGTCTTTACAATACACTTCTTTACTCATATAAAGTACTGATATCCAACACTTTAAGTTACGAATAATATGGCGAAAAGTAAGAGTAAACCATTGATATTCAATGATTTACCCTATATTTTCAAGGCTATTTCAGGTTGCACCGAATGTGACGAAGAACCTTGTTATGCTGGCTGAATTCAATAGGTTTCCTGGGTGTGCCCATCTCATTTTGCGTTCGGCTGCACTGCACTCCAGGTTCGTGAAAAACATCGGGAATCGCGATGTGACACCGAGTGCGACGATTTTCACGGCCATCCCTCGTTGTCACTGACATATAATTATTCCTTTAATCCATCGAATTTTACGGAAGATCTTCAATAGCAATTCTTTCTCCCGAGCCGCAAAACGTATATGGTTCAAAAGGACTATGGTTCTGTTCTTGCCCTCAAGCCTGTCCCATCCCATCTAATCCGGATACCCTATGGCCGGATGCTGACAAATAGCCCGGCCAAATCACGTCGGAACTGGTCGGGCATTCATGTGCGGAAGCACGTGATTATTCTATGCATTCATCGTCATCGAACACCATGCGCATAGCTCTAGCTGGGGCACCAATTGGCATAGGTATGAACGCCTTTTGTGCTGCGAGTGGCGTCTCCGCGTTCATATTGTAGAATCCAAGCCGGTTCTGACCGTATGAGAGCATGAAGTAATGGTAGCCGCCAAATTCTTCCTGCTCTGTCTGTCCATCCACACCACGGAACATATTGTCATCAACATTGTCCGCAGCTTCGTTTGTCGGTGTCAACTTCATTTTGTCACTCACGACAGAATAAAGCAATACACCTTCGCCCTTCGGCAGAATGTTGCCCTCAATATTGTTGAGCATCACCACTTGTTCACCTCCTTTATTTTTAATAGTGGCTGTGTATGCTTTCACGCCCTGTGGCAAGGTGTAAGCACACTGGC
>JAZRWN010000005.1:0-39018 GCA_045599725.1 Candidatus Cryptobacteroides sp.
GGGTCGAGGATGAACGGCTCGTCCTTCTCATTGAAAGTGACTATCTCCTTCTTGCAGAGAGCATCCTTGAGGCGGCGCACATTCGCTGAGGAGATCAGACCGTACTCGGAGATGACCTCGGAGGTGCTGAACTTCGTGTGACCGTCGCAGATTGCTTTCAGCAGACTGACCTGATAGGTGGTGTGGTCATACATGTCGGAACGGAAGCGCGGTTCGTGGATGGCCAGGAGCATAGAGAGTGCGTCGATGTGCACAGGCTCCATGATGTAGCCCTTCGAGAGGGAGTCGCAGATGGCGTTGAAATGGTTGATGTGCCAGAGGCTTCCCTTGAAAAGTTTGCAGGCTCCTGCGAGAAGGTCGCGGTCTATGACTTTGCCGCTGGCCAGGAAGCCCTTGACCACATGCTCGATGATCTCTTTCTCATCGACTTCGCCGAAGGTGAAATGCTCCACCTGACGGTAGAAGAACCGTCTGTGCTCGAAGATCTCCTTCATGGCATTGACCTGAGAGCCGCAGAAGATGAATGAGCACATCGGGCGTGCATTCTCCCGGACCTCTTTCATGACCGTCTCGAATATCTTGCATATCTTGTCCCCGTTCTCCGTGGCGTTCACGTTCTGGAACTCGTCGATGATCACGAATAACTGCAGGTTGTTCTCGGCGGACAGGCGGTAGGGGAGGAGCAGCATGGCGCGGATGTCGTCATCGTCCACGTCCCAGTTCAACGAGAGGATGTTGTCGGTCTCGGCGTAGTTCTGTGCGTCGAACACGAAATGTGTGCCCTGCAGCAGCCTGCCGGCAATGTCTGCGTACTCGCCGGGAGTCGTGGCCATGGACCTTATGACGGCGTCGCCGAGCGTGAGCAGGAACTGTCCGATGCTGCGCGTGCTGGTCAGCTCGAGGTTGCAGACGACGAAGCGCTTCCCCTGGATGCGCATGTTGAACAGGGCCTGCTGGATGATGGAGGTCTTGCCGCTTTTCGGCGGCTCGAACATCACGATGTTCTCTCCGCCGGAGATGAGGTTGGCGAGGACGGTGGTCTCGTTCCTGCGGCCGATGAAGTTCTTGCCGGTGACGTGCCTGTCATATATAAATGGTGATTCCATAGACGGTAAAACATTTTTGTTTCGGCACAAAATTAAGAAAATATTTTGCAGAATGGATGAAAAACGCTAATTTTGCAGTCCTAATTTTTGTTATGACCGCTAAGCCATTGACAAAGAGCCGTTTTGAGAACGGACGCTTACGGTTGAAACTTTTAATAAGTTTTGTAAATGTACGCAATCGTTGACATTGCAGGCCAGCAGTTCAAGGTAGAAGCTGGCAATGAAATCTTCGTAAACCGCCTCGCGGCTGCGAATGGTGCTGCTGTAGAGTTCGACAAGGTGCTCCTCGTCGCTAATGACGCTGACATCAAGGTCGGTACTCCTTACGTGGATGGTGCAGTGGTTAAGGCTACTGTTCTCGATGATGACGCAAAGGCTGACAAGGTTCTTGTCTTCAAGAAGATCCGCCGCAAGGGCTTCCAGAAGTGCAACGGCCATCGCCAGAAACTCACTAAGATTCAGATTAACGAAATCGCTTAATTCAGGAACACATTATGGCACACAAGAAAGGTCAATCAAGTTCTAAGAACGGTCGTGAGTCACAGAGCAAGCGTCTCGGACTCAAGAAATTCGGTGGTGAAGTAGTTAAGGCTGGAAATATCATCGTCCGCCAGAGAGGAACCGTGCACAATCCTGACAGAAACGTCGGAATGGGCAAGGACCACACCCTCTATGCTCTCGTTGATGGAACTGTGAAGTTCACAAAGAAGAAAGCTGACAAATCCTACGTATCGGTTATCCCGTTTGAGAACTAATCTCGAAGGGTTTGCAATTGCATAAAAGAGGACTGCGCTTCGAGAACGGGTGCAAGTCCTCTTTTGTTTTGAAACGAAATTAACATCATATATTATGCTGACATTCAAGATGCTTCGCGAAGATCCGGAGTTCGTGATCCGCAAGCTCGCCATCAAAAATTTCGACGCACGCGCCATCGTGGAGGAAGTGCTCGCGCTTGATACGCAGAGACGTTCCCTTCAGACAGAAAGTGACGGTCTGCTCGCACAGCAGAAAGTCAAGGCAGGTGAAATCGGCCGTCTTATGAAGCAGGGCCTCAAGGATGAGGCTGAAAAGGCAAAGCAGGAAGTGGCTGACCTCAAGGCCAAGTCCTCAGCTCTTCTCGCAAAGTACGACGAGGTCTCCGCAGAACTCGATTCCAAGATAGTCCTTCTCCCGAACATTCCTTGTGACCTTGTCCCTGAAGGAAAGGGCGCGGAGGACAACCTTGTCGTCAAGATGGGCGGTCCTGATGCCAAACTTCCTGAGAACGCACTCCCGCACTGGGAGCTCTGCAAGAAGTACGACATCATCGACTTCGACCTCGGTGTGAAGATCACCGGAGCCGGATTCCCTGTATACAAGGGAAAGGGTGCGAAACTTCAGCGCGCTCTCATCAACTTCTTCCTTGACTGCAACACCGCCGACGGTTACAAGGAGGTCGAGCCTCCTGTGATGGTCAATGCTACTTCAGGCTTCGGCACTGGTCAGCTTCCTGACAAGGAGGGCCAGATGTATCACGCCACAGTCGATGACTTCTACATGGTCCCTACCGCCGAGGTGCCTGTCACCAACATCTTCCGTGATGTCATCCTTCAGAATGACGAGCTTCCTCAGGCACTTACAGCATATACACCATGCTTCCGCCGTGAGGCCGGCTCATATGGCAAGGATGTCCGCGGACTCAACCGTCTGCACCAGTTCGACAAGGTCGAGATCGTGCGCGTGGAGAAGCCGGAGAACAGCTATGCGGCTCTCGACGCCATGGTGGCCCATGTCGAGGAGATTGTCAACAAGCTCGGTCTGAAGTACAGGATCCTCCGTCTCTGTGGCGGCGACATGTCCTTCACTTCTGCCATCACCTATGATTTCGAACTCTACAGCGCCGCACAGGGCCGCTGGCTCGAGATCTCCTCAGTCTCCAACTTCGATACCTATCAGGCGAACCGCCTGCACCTGCGCTATCGTGACGAGAACGGCAAGACCCAGCTCTGCCACACTCTGAACGGCAGTTCGCTCGCGCTTCCGCGCGTGGTGGCCGCACTTCTCGAGGACTACCAGACCGAGGACGGCATCATCATCCCTGAGGTTCTCCGTCCATACACAGGCTTCGACAAGATTGACTAAAGACAGAATCATACTAGGAATAGATCCCGGAACCAACATCCTTGGTTTCGGGGTCATTTCTGTTGATTCGAAGGGTCCGCACTACCTGACCATGGGTGTCTTCGACCTGCGGAAGATCTCCGACCCGTTCGAGAAACTCGCGAACATCAACGCCGGCGTCAAGGAACTGATAGCCGAGTACTCGCCGACCGACATGGCGGTGGAGTCCCCGTTCTACGGCAAGAACGCGCAGGTCATCCTGAAGCTCGGGAGGGCGCAGGGGGCCGCGATAATAGCCGCGACCGAGGCGGGCATACCTGTGGCCGAATATGCGCCTCGAAAAGCGAAGATCGCTATCTGTGGCAATGGGGCCGCCTCCAAGGAACAGGTGGAGGTGATGGTTCAGAAGACTCTGGGCATCACGCTCAAACCGGAGCATCTCGATGCTACCGATGCCCTGGCTATCGCGCTGTGTCACCATTATCAGATTTCAAGTCCTCTGGCGGGCGTTTCTTCGGTGAATTCCTGGGAGAAGTTCATCGCCGCCAACCCGGACAGGGTCAAAAAGTAATTTATATTAAAAATATATCCTGCAGGATTAAACCGTAAGCGGCTTTTCGTGTCTAAAGGATAGTGTTTTTTTGATAATAATAAAGATTCTACATATGGCAAAGAAGTTTACTTTTCTTGTTTTTCTGATGGCTTTTCTGACAGCGTTCCCGGTGTTCGCTCAGAATTCTTCCTCACATTCTGTAAGCGTCACTCTTCTCGACGCCACCAATGATGAGCCAGTTGGCTTTGCAACTGTTTCCGTCACCCTCAAGGGCACGGACACTCCTGCAAAGTACACCATCACTAATGAAAAGGGTGCCGCCACTCTCACAGGTCTCAAGAACGGCACATATACATTTGCCGCCGAGCTCATGGGATACCAGAAATATACCAAGGAGATCACCATCAAGGACGGAAACGTCGCGATCGGAACAGTCAAGATGGATGTTGACCGTGAGACCCTCGATGCAGCGAATGTCTCTGCCATCGGTAATCCTGTGATCATCAAGAAAGATACCATCGAATATACAGCGGCTGCTTTCAAGACCACTGAGAATGATGTTCTCGAGGACCTTCTCAAGAAGCTCCCGGGCGTCGAGGTCAACGATGGTGCAGTGACTGTCAATGGTCAGACCGTCACCAGAGTTTATATCGACGGCAAGACATTCTTCATGGATGACCCTCAGCTCGCCACCAAGAACATCCCTGCAAAGATCATCAACAAGGTCAAGGTGGTCCAGAAGAAGTCCGAGCAGGCTGAGTTCACAGGTATCGACGACGGTCAGGAGGAGACAGTCCTCGACCTCTCTGTCCAGCAGGGCATGATGAACGGCATGATGGGTAACCTCCAGGCTGGTCTCGGACATGACCTTCCTGCAGCAGGCGACAAGACTGCCTACAATGACGACTACCGTTTCAACAGCCAGCTCTTCCTCGGCAACTTCACCGGTGACACCCAGATCTCCATCATTGCCAACGGCAACAACGCCAACAACCGTGGCTTCGGCGACCGTATGGGCGGCATGATGGGCGGTGGCGGCGGCAGAGGCGGCGCCGGCGGTGGCCTCACCACTTCATACATGGGCGGTGTCAACCTCGGCTCAAACTTCTTTGACGACAGGATGGAACTTACGGGCAGCTACATGTTCAGCGGTTCCAACACCGAAAGCAACACTGACCAGTACAACGAGACGGTCGTGAAGGGTGCTGACTACAGACTCGCGCAGACCAGCAACACAGCCTCCGACAGGAACTCATATGACAACAGAGTCGGCCTCCGTATCGAGCACGAGTTCTCAAAGAGCGCCAACATCATCTTCGAGCCTCAGATCAGTTATGGCTGGGGAGACAACAGCAGCCTCCAGCTTTCAAATACAAGCCATCTTTTCGGTAACGGAACATCAACTTTCACCAATGACGGCTTCAGCAGCAACAGCGGCAAGAGCAAGAACGTCTCCGCATCCGGTATGTTCATGTACCGCCAGAGACTCGGACTTCCTGGACGTACTCTCACTTCGAGAATCAACTTCAATCTCTCGAACACTGACAACGACGGTTTAGTGCAGTCTGTGAACAATACATATAATCCGGACGGTACGAAGAACATTGCTGCCAGCACCATCACCAACCAGCGCACTGTGCAGGATAACAGGAACGCATCCGTAAACGCTAACGTGACCTACACCGAGCCTATGGGTAACTTCTTCTACTTAGAAGGTAATTATCAGTTCCAGTACAACAGGCAGAACTCCAACAAGGACGCATACAACAGCGGTGCCGTGGATATCTTCGATGTCAGCAACCATGGCTACAACCCGAACGGTGAGATCTTTGACGCGGACTATTCAAACAATATCATCAACCAGTCCACCACTCACAACATCGGCGCCAACATGCTCTATCAGAACGACAGGCTCCGCGCCCAGATCGGTGCGACACTCCGTCCTCAGACCACTCACAATGTGACTGACAGGGCTGCCTACCAGATGGACACCACCTTCACAGTGATCAACTGGTCACCGAACGCCATGCTCATGTGGGATGCCAACGACTATCTCAACATCCGTTTCAACTACAGGGGCAACTCAAGCCAGCCTTCCATCTCACAGTTGATGCCTGTTCCTGACAACAGCAACCCTATGAGCATCTCACTCGGTAATCCGTCACTTGCTCCTTACTTCTCACACAATATCAACGGTGAGTTCCGTTATCAGAACCGTCAGAAGTTCTCTTCTATGAACCTCAGATTCGGTGCTGGAATGACTCAGAACCCAATCGTGAACGCCACCTGGTACGGAACCAACAACGTGAGGTACTCAATGCCGTTCAACGGACATAATTCTTCGAACGCGAATTTGAACTTCACGACCAACTTCCCTATCTTCGTGCAGAACCTCACGCTCTCTTCAACCACCAGCGTAAGCGGCAATCAGTCATACTCTTACCAGGGTGGTAACCAGATCGATGTGACCAAGTATTACAAGAACGGAAACATGAGCGACTTCGACTATCCTAAGTTCCTCGGGGACTACAGCGATATCGAGAATTCAAAGGACTTCGTGGTAGGCAAGACACAGACCATGAACGCTTCTGAGAGACTCAACCTCCAGTTCAGAACTGACGATATCGAGATCAGAGTGGGCGGAAGCACCAACGTGTCAAAGTCCTGGATCTCCACCAACTCAGTCGAGACTCCTTACACCTGGCGCAATGCTGTCAACGGTTCCTTCACCTGGACCTGGGACATCACCGGAATGTCATTCCGTACAGATGCCAACTACAACTGGTACACCAACTATACAACTGACGTGGAGCCTGAGTGCATCATCAACGCTGAGATCACCAAGATGGTCTTCAAGCAGAGAGCCACCATCGCAGTCCGTGGCGCAGACCTTCTCGCTCAGGCCAAGAGTTTCTCCTACTCAGTTGATGCTGACGGAAACATCCGTGAATCAACGAGCGCAATCCTTGGAAGATACATCATCGTCTCCTTCACCTACCGTTTCGGTACCTTCGGCGGAGGCCGTGGACGTGGCGGACATGGCGGCGGAATGCCGATGCGTGGCGGCATGCCTATGGGTGGCATGGGCGGCGGACGAGGCGGCCGATTCTAACAGACTCGATGATATAAGAACTTAACAAATGACCGGCGTTCAGGAATGGACACCGGTTTTTTCCGTCATGCCGGACCCTTTCCGTCATGCCGGACCCTTTTCGTCATGCCGGACCCTTTTCGTCATGCCGGACCCTTTCCGTCATGCCGGACTTCCCGTCATGCCGGACCCTTCCCGTCATGCCGGACCCTTTCCGTCATGCCGGACCCTTTCCGTCATGCCGGACTTTTCGTCATGCCGGACCTGATCCGGCATCTATCCCATCTATTATGCCAGATGGTCAGTGATGATGAAGTCAAGGGAGCGGTCGAAGGGCTCGACGGGGACGGACGGGACCAGCTGGCAGGCGAAACCGATGCCCACGAGAGGGCAGTGCAACTGTGGTATGAGGCGGTCGTAGAAGCCGCCGCCGCGTCCGAGCCTGTGACCTTCGGCGTCGAACGCCATACCCGGGATGATGGCGAGGTCTATGTCAGCGGGGGAGAAGGTCATAGCTTCGTCGGAAGGCTCGAGAATGCCCTTGTACCCCTCTTTCAGATGTTCCGGTTCGTAGCGGCGCAGTTCCAGGCTGTCGCCCTTCACCACGGGCAGGACAACGGTCTTGCACGCGCTTGCGCGGGCAATTATTTCAGCCGTCGGAAGTTCGTCAGGCATAGCACAATAGGCCAGGACAACGTGAGCGGCCAGATATTCGGGCAAGGCCTCGACGCGGGCTGTGACCATTGCCGCGGCAGCGGTCTTCTCCTCATCGCTCAGCATCGATTTCCTGGCGCGGATTTCGCGCCGCAGCAGTTTCTTTTCTTCGGACTTGTCCATAACGCAAATCTACGAAAATTAATTTATATCTTTGTATCTGCTTATTCCAGTGCAGAGTATGAAAAAGGAAACAAGGACCATGATGCTTCTCGTCATCGCTTTCGCCGTGATGATGAGCATCCCGTGGCTGGTCCCGCACATGGGCTTCCTCGCCCTGTTCGGCTTTGTCCCGCTGCTTTGCCTTGAGAGGCTCGCAACCATCTACAAGACAAAACGTTTCTGGCTCTGGCACTATGGCGCTTTCGTGCTGTGGAACGCCCTTACCACATTCTGGGTCTGCAATGCCACCGTCGGCGGAGGTATTTTCGCCGTGCTTGCGAACGCACTCCAGATGTCGGTCATATTCGGGCTTTTCCGCTTCAGCAGGAAGAAACTCAGGGGAGTGCTCCCGTACATTTTCCTCGCTGTCATGTGGATTGCCTGGGAGAGAGCTTATTTCGACTGGCAGATATCCTGGCCATGGCTGGTGCTGGGCAATGCATTCGCCCGCAGCACGCATCTGGTCCAGTGGTACGAGTATACCGGCTCGCTGGGCGGCTCGCTCTGGATCTGGGCGACCAATCTGGGCATCTACGGGCTGATGGTCTCATTCTCCGAAGAACGCTGGTGGAGATGGAACTGGAAGGCGCAGGTTTCCGCACTTTTGGCACTTGTGCTGGTGCTGGCGGGTCCTGTCGTGCTCTCCAAGATCATCTACCACAACTATGATGAAGTGTCCGAGGGGACTATGGACGTAGTGATAGGCCAGCCGAACTTCGACCCTTATCAGAAGTTCACTTTCCTGGACCAGAACCAGCAGGATGCCGTTCTTCTCGATCTTTTCGACAAGGCTCTCGCCGGCCGCGAGCCGGGAAGCAAAGTTATGCTTCTCGCGCCGGAGACCTTCACTTCCGACATGGTCATCGGCATGTATCAAGCCAGCGGCACCTGGAGACACGTGGTCGAGTTCCTGAACAATCATCCGGGAACATCGATGCTGCTCGGCGCATCCGCCCGCGAGTACTATTATGACGCGCAGGCGCGCAATGTCAATGACTACAAGCTCAAGGACGGAGGCTGGGTGAGAAGGCACAATTCCGCCCTTTCCATCGAGGCTGACGGCACGACGGAGATATTCCACAAGAGCAAGCTCGTGGTCGGAACCGAACTCACTCCGTGGCCGAGGATCATCCTTCCTCTGGCTGAGTTTCTCGGTGCGGCCATAGGCCGCTGTGTGGGTCAGGAGGAGATCTCTCTTCTTCACTGTGACGGTGTGCCTGTGGGCTGTGCGGTGTGCTATGAGTCGGTCTACGGCGAGTACTGCACTGACTATGTCAAAAAAGGGGCGAAGTTCATGACTGTCATCACCAATGACGCCTGGTGGGGCAACACTCCAGGATACAAGCAGCACTGCTCATATTCTGCGCTCCGCGCAATAGAACTCCGCCGGGACATCGCCAGATGCGGCAATACCGGCATCTCCGCATTCATCGACCAGCGCGGTGACATAGTGGAGCGCGGGCCTTGGTGGGAGGAGGCGACCCTCGAGGGCACCGTGAACTTCAACTCGGAACTGACATTTTTCGCCGAGCACGGCGACATCATCGGCCGTCTCTGCACCTTCATCTTCTTCCTTCTCGCCCTCAGTCTGGTCGTGGCGGCAGTTGTGAAGAAGGGATGATTTTTATTCGTACATTTGCATACTTTGAATTGATTTATGGAAGAACAGAATAAAAACAAGAACTGGATAATCAAGAACCTGCTGGGTGCGGTGTTGTTTTTCGTCGCTCTGGCAGTAGTGGCAAATATACTCCTGGGGGTGTTCACCCACCACAACAGAGTCATCGCCGTGCCGGACATGACGGGTCTTTCACTCGATGAGGCACAGCAGCTTGCCGACACTTCCAATGTGCGCATAGATGTCGTCGACTCCATCTATGTCCGTGGCATGGCCAAGGGTGCAGTGTACAAGCAGAACCCTGTGGCGGGCGCTGAGGTCAAGACCGGACGCCGCATACTCCTGACCATCAATGCCGTAATCCCGAAGAAGGTCACGATGCCGAATCTGGTGGGATATTCACTTCGCCAGGCAAAAGCCGAACTGTCAACAAGAGGCCTCATGCTGGGCAAGCTCAACTATGTCAATGACATCGCCACCAACAATGTGCTGGAGCAGAAGCTGCGCGGCCGTAACATCGCTCCAGGTTCGAGCGTGGAGAGCGGCAGCACCATCGACCTGGTGCTCGGACTTGACGGGCTGGACAACAGAACCTACATCCCGAAAGTCCTCGGAATGAAATACAGCAGGGCTGTGGACGTGATCCATGAGAACTCCCTGAATGTGGGCAGACAGGTTTTTGATGAAAGTGTCAAGGACTGGAGGGACTCCCTCAATTCTGTCGTTTACCGTCAGAGTCCTCCGGCATCCCAGGCACCGACCCTTATGGGCTCGGATGTCTCGATCTATCTGACTGTCAACCCTGAACGAATGCCTTAGAGTATATGCTGGACTATCTGGACGACGAACTGGACGGTCTTGACGGTCAGCCCGTTGATGACGAGCAGGGAATGTTCGAGCATTTCCGGCTCAATGTCGACAAGGGGCAGGAGCCGATGCGTGTGGACAAGTATATGTCCACCCATCTTGAGGACACTTCCCGCCACCGCATCCAGTGCGCCATCAAGGAGCAGTATGTCCGTGTCAATGAAAAGATAGTCAAGGCTAACTATATTGTCCGCCCTGGGGACGTCATCCGCTTCGTCATGCCGTACCGCAGGCGTGGCCTGGAGATTCTTCCACAGGACATTCCTCTCGACATAGTGTATGAGGACGATGATTTCCTCCTCGTCAACAAGGCCGCAGGCATGGTCGTCCATCCAGGGCATGGCCATTTCGAGGGCACGCTCATAAATGCCCTCGCCTATCATCTGGGCATTTCCCAGGGCCCTGAGGCCGAGGACGAGCGCATGGGCATTCTGGTCCACCGCATAGACAAGGATACTTCTGGACTCCTTGTCGTGGCCAAGAACGACGAGTCGCAGCTCAATCTCGCACATCAGTTCTTCGAGCATTCTATAGACAGGCGCTATGTGGCCGTCGTATGGGGAAACCTCAAGGATGACGAAGGCACGATAGACGCCAACATCGGCCGCGACCCTAACGACCGTCTGCGTTTCAGAGTGTTTGACGATCCGGAGAAGGGCAAGCATGCCGTGACGCACTACAAGGTGCTGGAGCGCTTCGGTTTTGTGACAGTGGTCGAGTGCAAGCTTGAGACGGGACGCACGCATCAGATCAGGGTGCATTTCAGTACCATCGGCCATCCTCTCTTCAACGATGAACGCTACGGCGGTTCTGAGATCCGCAAGGGCACCATATATGCGAAGTATCGTCAGTTCATCGAGAACTGTTTCAAACTTTGTCCGCGCCAGGCCCTTCACGCCAAGACTCTCGGCTTCGTCCATCCTAGGACGAAGCAATGGATTCAGTTCGACTCCCAGCTGCCTTCTGACATGCGCTCGCTGATAGAGAAATGGCGTGCCTATGTCGCGGCAGGTCTGCCGGAGGAATAAAAAAAGAGAAGCCTAGTTCAGCTTCTCTCCTTTCTCATTGTAGAATTCATACTGCAGAACCGTGAAGTCAGAGTCTTCCACGACTTTGATCTTGCACTTGTACTTGCGTTTCCACTTGGCCACATAGGATGAGAGTCCTCGTGTCAGGTATGCTCCCAGAATCTGGCTCACCTTGAGTGTCAGGGACTTGATCTTCTTCTCGTCCAGAATGGCCTCAAGGTCCTTTTCAACCTGCTCGTCGATGACCGCGCTCGATGAAATCTTGCCTGTGCCGTGGCACATAGGACAGATCTCCGCTGTGTTGATCTGTGTAGCCGGGCGTATGCGCTGTCTTGTGATCTGCATCAGGCCGAACTTCGTAAGTGGCAGCAGGTTATGCTTGGCACGGTCTCCTTCCATGACATCCTGCATGTACTTGAAGAGGTTGTTCCGGTGCTCTCCGGATGCCATGTCGATGAAGTCGACGATGACGATACCTCCCATGTCACGCAGGCGGAGCTGCCTGGCAATCTCCTCCGCTGCAAGTTTGTTCACCTCGAAAATGTTCTCTTCCTGATCGGTCGTCTTCGCGCGTGTGCCGCTGTTCACATCGATCACGTTGAGCGCTTCAGTCGTTTCAATGACAAGGTAGGCACCCTGTTTCATCGGGACCACTTTCCCGAATGAGCTCTTTATCTGCCGGTTGACCTCGAAATGGTCAAAGATCGGCTCCTTTCCTTCATAGAGCTTGACGATTTTCTCCTGCTCCGGAGAGATCAGGGAAATATACTTCTTCATTTCCTCGTAGACCTTCTCGTCGTTTACATAGATATTTGTAAACGTGTCGTTGAACAGGTCCCTGAGGATGGTGGTGGTTTTGGAATACTCACTGAAGAGCAGACCGATGCCTTTGTCTTTCGCGACTCTTTTCCAGGAACTTTCCCATTTGTCTATCAGAGACTTAAGTTCTCCGACCAGAACGGCTGCATTCTTTCCTTCAGCCGCCGTGCGGATGATGGCTCCGTAGTTCTTCGGCAAAATGCTCCTGACGAGCGTTTCAAGTCTTTTCTTCTCTTCTTTCGAAGAGATCTTCTGGGATACGCTCACCTTCTCAGCGAAGGGAAGCAGTACAATGTTACGTCCTGCCAATGAAATTTCCGCGGTCAGCCGGGACCCCTTTGTCGAAATAGGTTCCTTGACTATCTGGGTGATGACCATCTGGCCGACTTTCAGGACATTCTCGATATGGCCGTCCTTCGCGAGGGCGGGACCTATCTTGATGTTCGAATAGAGCGACTTGAGGTCTGAGTTAGGGTTGGACTTCTTCACGAACTCGTCGAACGAGTTGAAGTACAGACCCAGGTCCAGATAGTGCACGAACGCTTCCTTGGAGTCTCCGATGTCTATGAACGCCGCATTGAGCGCCGGCATGATCTTCTTTACCCTTCCGAGGAAAACGTCTCCTATCGAATAAGTGTGACCCTGACTGGATTCCTTGTTGAATTCGATCAGCCTGTGATTCTCCATCAAGGCGATCTGGACCTCGGCCGACCCTACGTCGACCACGAGATCCTTCTCAGATTTCTCAGTATCCATCAGGAAATTTTAATGTTAAAGAACGTTGTTATAAACTAAAAGGGGCCGACCGCTCTGGCCAGACCCTTTTCTTTCAGCGACTGCTAAAATGGCGGACCAAGAAAATTACTTCTTCTTGTGTCTGTTCTTGCGCAAACGCTTCTTACGCTTGTGCGTGGCCATCTTATGCCTTTTGTGTTTCTTTCCGTTTGGCATAATTCAATAGGTTTAAAAATTATTTCTCTTTTACGGATGCTACGAACACCTTTGCTGGCTTGAATGCAGGAATGTCGTGCTCCGGAATGGTCATAGTGGTCTTCTGGGTGATGTTTCTTGCGGCCTTCTGTGCTCTGTGCTTGATGATGAAGCTGCCGAAACCTCTGAGGTAAACTGGGATGCCCTTTGCGTGTGAATCCTTTACGCACTCCATAAATGACTCAACTACAGTCTGAACTGCGATCTTCTCAATACCTGTTGCTTTTGCAACCTCGTTTACGATTTCTGCCTTTGTCATAATTAGTAATTTTTATTTAAACTTTTGTTTCTTAGCGAAATGGAGTGCAAAATTAGGCTTATTTTTTTAATAATCAAAATCATATAAGCATTTTTACTACTCTCTTTCGGGATATTTCGGAATTACCGTGTCAATATATCAGACACTTATCTGATTCGGAATTTGTATACGGCGAATGTGCGGCCTCCTATTCTGGTTCTGATGGTCGTGCTGCCGTTATCTGATGAAAGTTTTTCCATAGTGATGTCGGATGTTACCGGCACCACGGTCTCCTGTGCCTCCAAAGTGTTCTCTGCCATTGGATTGTCTGAATGGACAGTGGTCACGTTGACACCTGTAATATTTGCCGCACCGGCGAATTCGAGAGTCACGTTCTGGCTGAACTCGCTGAGATTGGTCATCTTGACGATAATCTCGTCTCCATCCCTGAGCGCTGTGGCGTAGAGCCGGCTCTGCCCGTCCTTGCCGGCGACCGGCTTTCCGTCCATGGTGGCGGGGATGACATTTCCGTCGCTGTTGAGTGAGTAGAGCTGCTGGATGTAGTAGTTGCTGGTTTTCACTACGTCAAGGTTGTCGAACCATACGAGGTCAGGGCGCCACTGCCATCCTTTCACATGTGCAAGGAGCGGAGCGTATGTGGCCATGTACACCACGTCGGCGTTTCTCTCGAGGCCGGTCATGAACGCGGACTCGACGAGCGCGGCGTTGAAGTGATTGAACTTCTTGTTGTCGGTGCCGTGGCAGGCGTATTCGCCCGCAAACACTTTTGTACCTTCGCGAGGATAATTGTCATAGCGGTCCGCGTTTCTTTCATAGAATGTTTCGCTGCTGTAGTAATGTTCGTCCACCAGGTCGCAGCCAAGTTCGCGCATTGCAGGCCAGAGTTCTTCGAACCATTCGCCTCCAAGGTAAGGACCTGCCGAGCCTATGAGCTTGATGTCAGGGTACTTGGCGCGGATCTGCGCGACGAAAGGCTTGAGATGCTCCACGAAGTCCGGTCCCCACTGCTCGTTGCCTACGGCAAGGAACTTGAGCCCGAACGGCTCCGGATGGCCCATCTCCGCGCGCACCTTGCCCCAGGTCGATGTGACAGGTCCGTTGGCGAACTCTATGAGGTCGAGCGCGTCGTCGATGTACGGCTGGAGTTCCTTTGTGTCAGCATCTGGGTGGTCTTCAGGGTCGTTCTGGAACTGGCAGGCCATTCCGCAGCTTATTACCGGAAGCGGCTCGGCGCCTATTTCCTCGGCGAAGCGGAAGAACTCGAAGAATCCGAGCCCGTATGACTGGTAGTAGTCAGGGAACATCCTGTAGTCGAAGGTGTAGTTCCAGCGGTTCATGTTGGTCGGGCGGTTCTCCACCGGACCGACGCTGTTCTTCCACTGGTAGCGCTGTTCGAGGGTTGTTCCTTCCACTATGCAGCCTCCAGGGAATCTGAGCACGCCCGGCTTGAGCTCTGCGAGAGTCTGCGCGATGTCCTTGCGCAGACCGTTGCTGTCTCCGTTGTAAGTGTCTACAGGGAAGAGGGATATGTGCTCGAGGTCAACGCAGCAGTCTTCGCGGATATCTTCCTCGCCCCAGCTTTCAAGCACGATTCTGAGTGTCGCGTCCTGGATGGTGCGCGGAGCGGTGAACACTGCTTCGTATTTCTTCCATTCACTGCCGCAGATCTCGATGGTTTCATCATAGAACATCTGGCTTTCCTCCATCGTGTCGTCGTCGCAGAGGTGGAAACTGATGTATTCCGTGGCGGCAGGCTTGGCTTTCTTGGTGGTCGGGGCTGTACGGGCCCAGACGGAGAAGCGGTACTGCTCTCCCTCCTTGATGCCCATGCCGAAAAATCCTTCGTTCTCTATGCCGCTGAACATCACAGGATGCCCTGCATAGCGCAGGCGTATGTAGTGCGGGCATCTCTCGAACGGACCATCGTCACGTATTTCGAATTTGCCGAAAGTCTTCCAGCCGGCGAGAGGGTTGTCGAACTCGAAGGACCTGTTCTTGACAAGTTCCGCGTACAGACCTCCGTCAGCGCCGTAGTTGATGTCTTCGAAGAACATTCCGTACATTGTTTCCTGTACCGGGATGCCTTCTGCACGTGTGTCGATGGTGATGGTCTGCGCTGACGCCATGAGCGGCAGGCACAGCACTGCCAATGTGAATACTATCTTTTTCATATTATTTCACTGACCATTCATAAATACCAGTGGAGAGCTTCTCCGGAACTTTGACTTCCAGCTTGACCGCAGTCGTCCTGACCGGCTTGAAGTTGACCGTACAGTCCTTGAAACTGGCTACAGGGTAGCCGTCAGGCTCCTCGACGCTCTGCCATTCCCCCTTGTCGTCCATATAATAGAGTTTCCATGCGTCAGGAACGTTGCAGTCGCCCCAAGGCTGGTCGTCGAACCAGAATACCGTGCTGGACTTGATCTCAGTCGGCTGGGCGAAAGTGTAGCTCACCCATTCGGTGCAGTCCATTTTCGGCCACCAGTGGTAGTACGGCGCTGTCCTGTCGTCCAATGTCGGGACGAGACGGTCGTTGAGGGCGCTTATGGCCGCAGTCATGGTGGATGCGTCTATCTTGCTCTGAGAGGCGATGGTGGCAGGCTTGGTGGCGTTGACAGCCTTGAGTTCCTGAGGGAGCCATACGGTCATCTCTCCGCTTCCGCGGTGACACCATGCGTAATATGGTATGAGTGTGAGGGTTACATCCTTGGCTTCAAGCTTTCCGGCCTTGTTGAAACTGATGGCCTGGGCTTCTGTGGATATCTTCTCGATACCGAAGAGTTCGTCGCTGTGGAACACCTTGAACTCAGGCTCCTGGTTCATGAGAACGCTGCGGACTGAGAAATCGTTGTCCGGCCACTCGGCACAGTAAACGACAGGTCCGCGCTCGACTGAGATGCGTCCGGCGTCAGCCTTGACGTTAGGATTGGCTTTGACCACGCGAGGCTCCATGTCGAAGTGGACACTGATGTTGTCACCCTTGACCCATTTGCGCTCGATGGTGAAGTAACCGTCCTCGGTGAGGCTGCCTTCGGCTTCTTCGCCGTTGACGAGGATGCTGTATCCGAGTCTCTTGCCGTCAGCATAGGTGTAAAGGTCGCTAGGGACCACCTCGCCCTTGACCCAGCCAGGGATGCGGACTTTGAGTGCGAAAGGCTTCTTCTGCGCGGTCTTGTCGATGCTGATCACGATGTCACCGTTCCACGGATAACCGGTCTTCTGGCTGAGGGTTACATTCTTGCCGCCGATTTTCTGAGTGAGGGTGTTGGATGCGAAGAGATTGACATACAGACTGTTGTCCTTGACGGCATAGATGTAGCCAGGGAAAGATGGGATGAAGCGGCAGATGTTGGAAGGGCAGCAGGCGCAGCCGAACCATGCTTTTCTCTGATGCTGGCCGATGCTCTCGAGAGGGTTTGGATAGAAGAATCCGTCGCCTTCGAGGCTCACACCGCTGATGAGGCCGTTGTAAAGCGAGCGCTCGAGCACGTCGATGTACTTGCTCTGGCCGTGGAGGAGGAACATTCTGTAGTTCACATAGACGTTGCCGATGGCGGCGCAGGTCTCGCAGTATGCGCTCATGTTAGGGAGCTCGTAGTTCTCGCCGAAGGCTTCTCCGTCGTTGGTGGCTCCGATACCGCCGGTGATGTAGAGTTTCTTGGTGACGATGTTGTCCCAGATGCGGTCAATGGCGTCGATGTACTGCTGCTCTCCGGTCAGGGCGGCGACGTCAGCGATGCCGGAGTACATGTATGCGGCGCGTACAGCGTGTCCTACGGCTTCGGCCTGCTCGAGGATAGGCTTGTGTGCCTGGCTGTATTCGTCGGAACGTTCGGTGTAGCCTCTCTTGTCAAGGAAGAATTTTGCCTGATCGAGATATTTCTTGTCTCCGGTTACGGTGTAGAGTTTGGCGAGAGCCATCTCCGCGATCTGGTGGCCCGGGACGCGGACTACCTGGCCTTCGCCTTCGCCGATTTCGCGGCATACGCAGTCGGCGTAGCGCATGGCTATGTCAAGGAAGGTTCTCTTGCCTGTCGCCTGATAATGGGCGATGGCGCCTTCGACCATGTGACCGAGGTTGTAGAATTCGTGGCTGAGGTCTTCGACCATCTCCCAGCGGTGCGATCCTGCCCACTCGTGAGGGTGCTCCGGGTTCATGGTGCGGGCGGTGTACAGATAGCCGTCAGGCTCCTGGGCTTTGCCCACTATGGCGAGGACACTGTCTATGTATGCTTCAAGTTTTGCGTCCGGATAGGTCTGAAGGATATAGCTGGCTCCTTCAATGGTCTTGTAGACGTCGGTGTCATCGAACGAGTATCCTCCTACCTCGAATCCGAGATTATGGTCGGCGTTCATCTGCTGGGCAGCCTTTACGAAATTGTCGTAGCGCCCGGTCTCCTCGCATTTGCTGAATGCGAGAGGGATGGTGACTTCGCGGGAGGCCTTGAGCCTCTGGCCCCAGAAGGAACCGGATTCAACCTTGACGGAAGTGAAAGGGACAGGGTCGATAGGGTACTGGGCGAATGCTGATGCAGCCAGTATCAGGGCTGCGATGGTCATTGCGGTTCTTTTCATAATGTATGTATTATTATTTATTGATTCTTATACTGTATGGCCACTGGGCCTGGGAATTCATTATGTGCTTCTCCGGAGCCCCCATGACGACGAACCAGAGATATTCAAGGTCCTGGTCATTCGGAGCGGAATATGAAACAGTCCCCGTGGCGGACTTTTGCACTGGGCAATATATGGAATGTCCGTCAGCGCCAACGGCCAGGAAGCCGTATCTCCATCCTGCAAGTTCTTTGTTTTCTCCTCTGAAATCAATGCTTACAGTCTCTCCTCTGTGAGGCACTTCGACAGGGATGGCGTTGAAACCGTAGTCTTCTGGGCAATTGTCCTTGGATACCCTCTGCCATCCGTCGGATGCCGTTTCTAGTTTGGTGACATTCTTGTTGGCATAAGGACGGCTCTCTTCCCAGACTCTCTCATAATCCCAGTTGACGAAGTGGCATACGGTGTTCCACATCTCGTCGTTGAACTGTTCCTGGGAAAGGCCGAAATGCCTTTTGTAGGTGATGACAGGGTCTTCTCCCCGTTTTCCTTCACGATAGAGGTCCGCGATGATCTCCACTCCATGACGGGTGGCCCAGTCCTCCAGCACATAAGGGGAGTGGTACATGTTTTCGAAGTTCAGGAATGACTTGTGAGTCAGTGTGTTCCATGCATCCCAATGGTATTTTTCGGAGGTCTGCCATTCAGGATTGACATACCATAACATCCATTGCGAGGTCATCTCGAAGAATGGACTTCCTCCCCAGGCCTGACCCATGTCGTCGCAAGATATCTGGCTCTGGAAACTGTGTCCAAGTTCGTGGGCGACACAGTTCAGTCTTTCATCCTGGATGCGGCCCGGAGTGACCCACAGGGCCCCTATGGTGCCGTCCACATCTCCGCCATAGGCTGTTCCTTCAAGGTCGTATCTGACATGGACCACCATTCTGTATTCGTCCGCCAGCGATCCGGGAAGAATGAATTTCATCTCATCCTTATAGCATTTGTAGAACCTTTCGACATTTTCTGCGAGATTGTTGATATCCCATGTCATCGAGTGACCGTACAGATCCGGTGCTTCAGCAGGGTCGGCGCCGAAACCTTTCTGCCAGAATATGGCTGTATTTTCCGTACAGAACATCCTGCTGTAACTCCACTGGCTTTCAGGATCGTAAGGGTCCTGGCCTCCCCATTCTTCCGGTATGTAGATCTTTTTCCCTTCAGGAAGTTCGGTCTTCTTTATTAATTTGATGACAAATCCTCCTCCCGGTGCCATCCAGATATGTATGCTGTCATCCTTGGTGACTGTCCTGCCCCTTCTGTCGAAGCCAGGGAAACCATCTTCCGGACCAGCAGTAGTGCGGTCCATTGTGTAGTCTGACGCGTTCTTGCCGGCGTTTTCGCCGTCCTTGAACACCTTGATGAGATATTCGCCTTCTGGAAGGAAGTCGAATTTGATGTCAAGTTCCCTGCTCGTCCAGTCCGTGAGACCTCCCACATACCAGTTCTCGCCGCTACGACGAGCCATCACAATATATTCTCCGATTTTTCCATCGATGCATCGTGTCTCGTCGTATATGCGAGGCAGGGTGCTGATGAAATCCGTGGTCTCTTTTTCCTTCTCATAGCGTGACGGAGTGTCGCAGAGCATGGTGAGAGGGGAGTCCACCACCACATACAGAGCGACCTGCTGGGCACGTGTGCCCATTGAATACGGGTTCGAATAGTCCGGGTGGAAGTCTTCCTTCGTGGCGTTAAGCATCGCTCCCTGAGTGAAGTCCGTATATCCGCACATCTGTCTGATGAACGGGAATGTCACAAGGTAGGAAGGCATGTTTATGTCGATCTCGCCCCACTTCACTTCCTCCATCCCGAACACGGACTCGAAATTCAGGACGTTCGGGAAGGTCCTGTTCATTCCGGAAGGAGGGTAGATGCCGTGATAGTCAAGGATGAGGTGATGCCTCGCTGCCGCTTCGGCAATCCTCCAGGCCATTTCCACTGCTGTCTGGTCGCCTCTGTCGAGGAAATCGACCTTGAATCCGGCTATGCCCATGTCAGCGTAGTGTCTGCAGGTCTCCTCCAGCTTGTTGTCCAGGACATTGAACACTGTCCAGAGGATAAGTTTCACGTTCTTCTCTCCAGCATATTTGACCAGTTCCGGAATATTCAGTTCAGGAATCGGTGTGAGCATGTCGCCTGATGAAGGAACATACCATCCTTCGTCAAGAATCAGATATTCGAGACCATGCTCTGAAGCGAAATCGATGTATTTCCTGTAAGTCGGCATGTTGATGCCGGCCTTGAAGTCCACTCCTGTGAGGCCCCAGTCGTTCCACCATTCCCAGGCGCTGAACCCCGGCTTTATCCAGGATGTGTCATCTATCCTTGATGGTTCCGCGAGCGCGTGGACCAGATTGTTCACAGGAAGTTCAGTATCATTCCCGCTGACGGCGAGGATTCTCCAAGGGAATGTCCTGACTCCCTCGAATGTGCATATATAGTCCTCTGTTCCTGTTACATAGTCCTGCTGGCGGCCAGGATATCTGCTCATGGCCGAAGGATAGTGCGGGAATTCTCCCTTCAGGACGGATTTGCCGGATTCCGGACGTACAAACATCACAGGGTAAGCCTGCTGGTCTGATTCGAGGATCGTGATACGTCTGCCGCCGTCTGCACTGATGCTGGCCGGCAGGAAGGCAGGAGAAGTGACATCTGCCTGAGACAGCCTGGCAGTCTTGTATGTGTTCTGAAATGCCATCGCGTATGGCTTTTCAGGATTTGTCGTATATGCCATTGTGAGGTCGAAGTCGTCCGCGAATGCGAAAATGGCCGTTTCGTCTTCCACGATGGCGTTCTTTCCTGTTTCACCTCCGAAGAAGCGGTAGGCCGCCCCTTCGTCTGTAACTCTCCATTCCATACCCCAGCCTTTGCCGAATTCGAGAATGAGGCTGTTGTACTCCAGGTCATACTCCTTCTGCCTGTAGAATGGGGAGACGATATGCTCCATGACCGGCTTTCTGGAGGCTCGGGTACGTGTGACTTTCGATCCTGTTCCGAAAGTCCTTCCGTCTGACAGACTCATGTCAGCGGTGCTTCCTGTCATGATTTCGGTGCCATCTACCGTCAGACTGTATGCCCCCTGACTGATGGTCACGCTGATCGTCCCGTCGGGAGAAGTTATCTTGACAGGTGAGGCTGCCATGGCTTCAGCAGCCAGGAATAGAGCCAATAATGTCGATGTAAGAGCTTTCATGGTCCACACTATAGTAAGTTTGTGTGAATATATGAATTATTGCTTCCCTAATGAAGGAAAATTATCCAATAATGAAGTAAAATCGTCCAATCTGCGGATTATTGTTATATTTGTAATATGTCGATAAGGAAATTAGTGCTTCCAGCAGTCTTCCTGCTTATATTCCAGTGTGTTTCTGCCTTGCCGAAATTCCAGTTCAGGAATTTCACCTCGGAGAACGGACTTCCGGTCAATACCGTGCTTGCCCTTGCCCAGGACCGCTCGGGAATGGTCTGGGTGGGAACGTCCGAGGGGCTGTTTTCGTTTGACGGAATAGAGTTCGTGCGGCATACATTCTGCGCTGAAAGTGACAACCTCACCATAAACTGCCTTTTTGTCGATTCTTCCGGCGATCTGTGGATCGGTACGGACAACGCTTTCCACAGGCTGGATTCTGATTTTCATGAATATCTCAGTTCAAGTGTCACCAGCATTGTGGAAGACAGCGAGAAAAATATTTGGATAGGGACCCGTGGCGACGGTGTGCTCTGCTATGTGAGAAGTACAGGGGAGATCTCGAAGTTCGAGAATGTCGGTGAGTGTGAGCACTTGTTCCTGGATTCTCAGAATATTCTTTGGGTATGCTGCCGTGAAAGCAGGATGTTTATGTATTCTTTCACGGAAAATGTCATGAAAGAAGCGGCTGTCAACTGGTCAGGATGCGTGCCGCAAAGGGTGATGTCCATAGTCGAGGATGACAATTCTGACTTGTGGTTCGCCACCTGGGATTCCGGCATGGCATATCTGGACCGTGCTTCGATGACAGCCCATCTGGTTCAGAGTGATGTCCGAAAAGGATTCTTCCATGTTCATTATGCTGTCGAGTACAAGCCAGGTGAACTGCTTGTCTCATCAGATGACGGTCTTCTGTGGTACCAGACGCAGACCGGGGACTCAAACCTGTATCCAGCGCAAAGATTTGCGTATCCCATTCTTATTGATGCCGAGGCGGGCCTTTGGGTCGGGACCTATTATGGAGGCCTTTATTATTCGTCGGACAACAGCGGACAGTTCGACTCTTTCCCTTTGGAGATCAATGGTGAAAGCAGCATAGTGAGCTGTCTCTGTGAGGATGAAGACGGCACTGTCTGGGCAGGCTCGGACAATTTCGGCCTCATTCATTTCTCACCCAAGGACGGAAGCGTCATAAATCGGTATCTGCCTGATTACAATGTCCATGCGCTGTTGATGGACGGGGATTGTCTCTGGGTGGGAACCTACGCAGGGGGACTTCATAGGCTTGACCGCAGGACAGGTGCGGTGAAGCAGTTCCTCACGGGAAGTGTTTATGCCATACATATTGATTCAAATGATGATATGTGGCTGGGCACTATGGACGACATCAAGAGATTCGACCGGGAGTCCGGTGCCGTGACAGAAACTCATCTCGTCAATGACAATATTTATGCGATTGAAGAGACCGCGGACGGCTTCCTGTGGTTTGCCACAAATACCAGGGGGCTGATCAGATATTCACTGTCCGAGGGTGAATGGAGCGAATTCAGCAGGACTTCAGGCCTTCCCGGTGAACATGTCAACTGTCTCTATGTGTCTGAAGGCGACAAGCTTTTTGTAGGCACCTCATCCGGCCTTGCCGGCCTGGCCGATGACAGCGGAAGTTTCGTCAATTATGATTTCAGTGCGGGCCGTAACATCCAGTATATGACTTCAGACGGCACCAACCTGTGGTGCGCCACTCCGGAAGGCCTCTGCCGCTACAATATTCCGACAAGTGAGACTGCCTGGTATTTCGTTGACGACGGACTTTCTTCACTTCAGTTCATGTCCGGAAGCGGCATCTCAACGACAAACGGCAGAATTATCATGGGCACTGCCAAAGGTGTGTGTGCCTTTTATCCGTACAGCATCCATTTCAACGATTATGTGCCACCGGTGTTGATAACCAGGTTCAGGGTAAGGGAAAAGAGCCGCAAGGCCTCCGGACTTCCGGCCGAGTACCAGTCTGTTGATAAGTTGGATGGCAATGTCTTCACTCACAGCCAGAATAATTTCATTTTCTCTTTTGCCTCCTTGAGCTACACCTCGCCAGTGAAGAACAAGTATATGTTCATGCTGGATGGTTTCGACAAGCAGTGGCGCGAGAGTGAAGGGACCAGAGCGGAGTACACGAACATACCAGCAGGGAAATATACGTTCAGAGTCAAGGCCTCGAACAATGATGGAGTGTGGAACAATGACGGCAGCTCTGTCAGTTTTGTGATCAGACCTCATATTCTGAGAAGCAGAGGGGCCATGCTCTTCTATCTAATTCTCATTCTGTTTGCTACATACCTCCTTGTGAGCTATCTTCAGACAAAGATCAACAGAATGTCGGAGGAAAAGTACAATACCTTTGTCAAGGAGTTCGAGGAGAACGAGCGTGCCCGCCGTGACAAGGATATGGTTGAGAAACTTAAGGAAATAATCAGCAACAATATCGCGAATGCCGACCTGTCCGCCGATTATCTGGCCAAGGAGTTGTGCGTGTCCCGGTCCGGTCTGTTCTCGAAAGTCAAGGAAGTGACAGGGAAGACCCCTCATGACTTGATAATGGAGCAGAGGCTCGAGGAGGCGGTCAGACTTCTGGAAACAACTGACAAGAGTGTCAACGACATCAGCATCCTGGTGGGCTTCAACTCTCCTTCGTATTTCTCAAAATGTTTCGCAAGAGAAATGGGCAAGAGCCCATATAACTGGAGAAAGGCCTGAATCTCAGACCTTTCTTCGATAATCAGCCTCCGATTATTGCTTTTATTCCGTGTGCTTCGAACTGTGCGACGCAGCGCTGCTGTGTCTCTCCCGACGGGGTGGACATCTGCAGACCATCAGGATTGTAGGTCGTGCGCATGCGTTCGTGCTTGCCTTTTCCTATGTCATGATAAGGGAGGAGGTTCACTGTCCTGCGCTTCCAGCCCTTCAGTGATTCGAGGAATGCGGCTGTCGCTTCAATATTTTCTTCATCAGAGTTGACTCCGTCAATGAGCGGGATGCGGATGAAATAGTCCGCGCCTATGTCGGTGACCATTCTGATATTGCTGAGAATCAGTTCGTTCGACTGTCCGGTATAGAATCTGTGCTTCTCCGGGTCCATGTGTTTGATGTCTACAAGGAACAGTTCGCAGTTCTGTGCGACCTCCTTGACTGTGGTCTCGGAAGCGAAGAGTGTAGTGTCCACTGTCCTGTGGAATCCGCGGCGGCCGAGTTCCTTGAGGAGTTCGAGAAGGTACGACGGATGCATCAGGGGTTCTCCTCCACATATGGTCACACCGCCTCCGCTGTCTTCCATTATCTGTCTTTCCTTCTCCACTTCAGCCATCAGGCTGTCCATGTCATACTCCTTTCCGCACATCTCCAGTGCGCAGGTCGGACACTCTTCCACACACTTCCCGCACAGCAGGCACTTGTCTGCAGATCGAAGTATGTCTCGTGGGTCAAGGCCTTGAGGGCAGACATCGACGCAGCTGAGGCAGCCGATGCATTTTCCGGCCTTGAACAGTTTCTGAGGCCCTTCAAGCCAGCTTTCAGGGTTGTGACACCAGACACAATGGAGCGGACAGCCCTTCATGAAAAGGGTTGTCCGTATTCCAGGTCCATCATTGATGGAATATCTCTTGATATCGAATATCCTAGAGTTCATTGTTCTCCGTGCGTGCGATGATCTCGTTCTGCAGCTGGGCTGTCATATCATTGAAGTAGTCCGAGTAACCGGCCACGCGCACGAGAAGGTCGCGGTAGTTGTCCGGGTGCTTCTGAGCGTCGAGAAGCGTCTCTGTGTCGACAATGTTGAACTGGATATGGTGACCGCCCATCTTGAAGTAGCTTCTGATGAGTGAGGAGAACTTCTTGAGATCCTCCTCGCGCTTCAGGAGTGCAGGGATGAACCTGACATTCAGCAAGGTGCCGCCGCTCTTCGTCTGGTCGAGCTTGCCGAGAGACTTGACGACAGAGGTAGGGCCATGACTGTCAGAACCGTGTGCAGGAGAGGTGCCGTCGCTGATCGCGAAATGAGCGAAGCGGCCGTTTACAGAAGCTCCGCAGACTGACCCGAAATAGTTGTGGCAAGTGGTGCTGAGCATGTTCAGATATGTCTTGCCTCCGCGGGTGTTCGGATGGCCCTCGATGGCCTCCACGAGGTCGTCATAGACCTTGACGGCAATCGTGTCAGCGTAGGCGTCATCATTGCCGAAGAAAGGAGTGTGGTTGCGTATGTACTGGCGCATCTTCTCCTCGCCCTCGAAATTGGCTGCCACAGCCTTCAGAATCTCATCCATCGTGTACTTGTGGTCCTCGAAGACGTGCTTCTTGAGAGTGGTGAAGCAGTCGGTGATGGTGCCGAGGCCGGTGCACTGGATGTACTGGGTGTTGTATCTGGCGCCGCCGCTGTAGTAGTCCTTGCCCTTCTCGATGCAGTCATCGATGAACAGGCTCAGGAAAGTGGCAGGGGCGTAGAGCGAGAACATCCTTTCTATGTAGTTGTTGACAGCAAGCTTCATGTTGACGAAGTAGACCATCTGGGTGTGCCATGCGTCATATAGTTCGTCGAAAGTCTTGAAATCACGAGGGTCGCCTGTTTCCAGACCGATTTTCTTGCCTGTCTCAGGATCGATTCCGTTGTTGAGGACAAGTTCGAGAATCTTCGGCGTGTTGAGGTAGCCTGTCAGAAGGTATGCCTCCTTGCCGAAGGCACCGACTTCGATGCAGCCTGAGCAGCCTCCTTCGCGTGCGTCTTCCGGGGTCTTGCCCTGGCGCATAAGCTCGCGGGTGTAGATGTCAGGATTGAAAACGGAAGGGTATCCGAATCCCTGGCGGATGACGCGCGCTCCGGCCAGCACGAACTCGTCCGGAGTGACTTCGCTGACATGGATGCTGAGGCCAGGCTGGAGCTCGTGAAGTTCTTCCTGAATCTCAAGGATGATGTATGAGAGTTCGTTGCTTCCGTCCTTCCCGTCCTTGGTGACGCCACCGATATTGATATTGGTAAAGTCATTGTATGTGCCTGACTCCTTGGCGGTTATGCCTACCTTTGGAGGAGCCGGCTGGTTGTTGAACTTGATCCACAGGCAGCTCAGGAGCTCCTTCGCGTCATCGCGGGTGATAGTGCCTTCCTCCAGACCCTTGGCATAGAAAGGATACAGGTGCTGGTCGATATGACCCGGGTTCATGCTATCCCAGCCGTTGAGTTCGGTGACAGTCCCGAGATGAACGAACCAATACATCTGAATCGCTTCCCAGAGGTCGCGCGGAGCATTGGCAGGCACCCAATGGCAGACTGAAGCTATCTTTTCGAGTTCAGCCTTGCGCTGAGGGTCTTTCTCCTCGGCCGCCATCTTCTCAGCGAGTTCTGCATGCCTTTCGGCAAGCACGATGGCTGCGTCGCAGGAGATGCTCATGGCCTCGAGCTCGTGCTCCTTGTCAGTGGCTTCAGGGTCGTTGATATAGTCAAGTTCCGCGATCTTGCGCGCGATTCTTTCCTTGGTCTCCAGAAGACCGGTATGATACATCTTGCCGTCCATGGCCGTATGGCCGGCGGCGCGCTGCTCCATGAATTCGGTGAAGATACCAGCCTGGTACGCTTCCTTCCATTCATCGGAGACATGGTTGAAGATGCGTTCACGCTGAGTCTTGCCCTCCCAGTAAGGTATGACCTCCTTCCTGTAGGTTTCGATGTCCTCCTGGCTGATATGGTAAGGCTGCAGTTCGCGTGTGTCAAGGACATTCAGGTCTTCCACGCTGTGGCAGGTGAGTTCAGGGAAAGTAGGAACGGCCTTAGGCACAGGTCCTCGCTCTCCGACGATAAGTTCGTCCTTACCTATATAGATGGTTCTTTTCTTGCAGATTTCCAGGAAATTGCTTGCTCTGAGCACAGCCACAGGCATCTTGCCGTAATTCTCCTTGTAGAAGGCTGTCTCTATGAGAGCTCTTTCAATAGTGAGTGTGGTGGGTGTCTCTACACTCTCCTTGCGGAGGCGCTTGACCCTTTCGTTCATTCCTCCGTCATTCTGAGGATACTTGAGATCGAAATTCATTTTATTTGTTTTTAGCTGCGTAAACTTCTTCCAGTGTCATAGGCTTCTTGATGCTTCCCAGAACGCGGGCTCCGTCCTTTGTGATGACATAGTCCAGCTCGTTCCTGAGACCGGTGAAGTCGCGCCACGGACCCAGTTTGTCATAGTTTATGAAGTCGGTGAACTGCTTCTCGGCGTGCCATTTGTCGATGAGCTCAGGGACAAGGTAGATACCCGGCTCGACTGTGAACACGAAACCTTCTTCGAGAGGGCGTGCAAGACGCAATGACTTGAAACCGAACTGCTTGCTCTTCTGCTCTCCGCCAGTGTAGCCTACATACTGTTCGCCGAGGTTCTCCATGTCGTGCACGTCGAGGCCCATCATGTGACCCAGTCCGCAAGGGAAGAACAGCGCGTACGCGCCGATATTCGCGGCTTCGGCCGGGTCGCCCTTCATCAGTCCAAGCTCCTTCATGCCTTCGCAGATCTTTGTCGCTGCGGCAAGGTGAGCTTTCTTGAACGGAACTCCAGGAGCAAGGGTGTCGACGGCAGCCTGGAAAGAGGCCAGGTGAATGTTGTAGATGATCTCCTGACGCTCGTCGAAACGCTCTCCTACAGGCATTGAGGATGACAGGTCGCCGGAATAGTGCAACTTGCTCTCGGCTCCGGCATCCAGCAGGAATATCTCACCCTCCTTAAGAGTGTGGATGAAACCGTGGTTGTGCAGGACCTGTCCCTGGACAGTTGCGATGGTAGGGAAGCCGAGGGTTTCTCCTCCACGGCAGGCCACCTGCTCGACAGCGGCGGCTATCTCAGCCTCATGCACGCCAGGACGGGCCATCCTGTATGCAGTCAGATGCATCTCAGTGCTGATATCGACGGCTTTCTCGATCTCCTCGATCTCTTCTGCGGTCTTGTGGATACGCATGTCCACAATGGCCTTTATGAAAGGTAATGAAGCCTTGGCCGCCTGCTCGGCAGGGCTGATGCCAAGGAGCTCCTGCAGCCAGACTTTATGCTCGCCACGGTATGGCGGCAGGAAATGGACAGTCTGTCCCTTCGCCTGGCATGAATGGATGTATGAGCCGAGGTCGTCCAGCGGCAGAGTCCTGCTCACACCATATTCTGAAGCCATTTCGGAGAGAGTAGGCATGGTGCCGGTCCAGACGATGTCGTCAATGGTCAGTTCGTTGCCGAAGACTATTTCCTTGTCTTCGTCAATGTCAATGACAGCTGCGAGGTCCGCGCAGTCAAGTCCGAAATAATAGAGGAAAGAACTGTCCTGACGGAAACGGTAGGTGTTGTCAGCATAGTTCATGGCGCTTTCCCCATTGCCGAGGAAAACGAGCAGGCCGCTTCCTACAGTCTTCTTGAGCTGTGCACGGCGCTGTATGTAAGTTTCTTTTGTAAACATATCAGTCAACGTAATAGTCTATCATAGCTTCAATGGCCCTCTGGCATACAGGGCAGAAGCCCGGGGCCGTATTGTTTATCATTCTGCATTCAAAATATGGCCTGTAGCAGCCCTTGGCCATATATCCCGCTCCTTCGAACACTCCTACGACACCATAGTACTTGTCGGGATCGTTCGGAGTAGGGACCGGTGTGCCTTCCTCGATCATGTCAGGCCATTTGGAATCGAAGTCCACCATAGTGGTGATGTTCGGCTCCCAAGGCTCGACCCCGGCAGGGTAGTAGTCCTCGTAGGCTACAGCTGATGTGTAGTACTCGTCACCCAGACCGGCGAAACTGTGGCCGAACTCATGCACGAAAACCACATCTGACTGTTCGTTGTCGGATGTGCCCATGGCATATGAACCATAGATGCCGCCACCGCCGTACTTGGTCTCGTTGGCGATGATGAACAGTGCGTCAAAAGGTGTTCCGGAGTAGACGGAAGCTATCTTCTGATGGTTCATGATGGTAAGGTACCTGTCTTCGTAGAATGTGTCGAAACTGGAGTCCATTGCTGTCCTGCGCCACTGTCCATGGTTTGGAATGTCCACTCCACCGTCCTCTGAGACGCTTTCCACGAGGTAGACATTGAAGTCCGAGCGTCTGTGAGCATAAGGTTCGAGAGAGAAGAGATACTCCATCATGCGGGTCGCGTCCTCACGGAGTTTCGGAAGCTGTTCGCGCGTGTAGGCCTCGCCTGCGAAGACAAGGTCCACTTTGTGGGCGTGGTCACCGTTGACCATAAGAGGAGTGACAGCAAAATCGTTGTCAGGTCCCGGAATGATATGGGTGTCAGAAGGGTCCACGTCACATTCGAAGAACTTCTCGAACAGTCCGGTGTTCCTGAATCTCTGATACAGGACGATGTGGACCGGCTGTTTCGGGAATGGCATCCAAAGTGTCTGGTTGGCCGCCATCGGGGTTTCCTTGGCTTCCGGAGTGGTCCTCCATTCCTCGAAGAGGGTGGAGAAGCCCTTGGAGTAGATCAGATTCTCTCCGGCGAATGCCTCCATGAAATACTGGCCGTAGCCGAACTTGTCGATCAGTGAGTTCGGAGAGCCGGCCCACTCGCTTTCGCGGTGGAGTTCGGAGAGAAATGCGTACTGGTCCACGTTGTCACCAGCCAGGACAAAGTCCAGGCGCAGCCGTTCCGGGGTGAAATATGTCCCGTAGTCGACACTGCCTTCGAAGGAGCTGCTGACAGTTCCGTCCCCTTCAGCAGGAGCCGGTGTCTGCTGCGCGCAGGCACAAAGGATGAGCGCCGCTGCCGCGGCAGTCAACAGCCTCTTAATCATGGGTGTAGAGATTGACTTTCTTGTGCTTGCTTATCTGTGCCTCTGTGGCAGGGAAGTACTGCGAGATGAGGTCGTAAAGGTCAGGGTCATAGGCCTTGAGGTCTTCGCGTGTGTTGACCCAGTTGTGCTTGCCGTCAGGATGTTCGACCTCTCCGTTGACGTTGAACCAGTCCTGGACGCCCTCAGCCCAGTACTCCTCGAAGTTTGTACCGGCGTAGGTGCCCTGGTATTTGCCTTCGGCAAGAGCCTTGTCCAGAAGGGTCTGGAGACGGTCGTTGATGTCCGGTTCCACCTGGATGATGCCGATGAGGTGGATGGCATGTGAGAACTCGTGGAGAAGGATGTCCTCTGCGTGATATTTGTCGATCTGGTATGCGAGGATGTTCTCTTCTGCACCAGATGTGAGCGGTTCTTCCACTGTGCCGCCGAGACCGCGTGCGCGGAGGTTCCAGTTGAGTGTGGTGTCGCGTTCGAGCATGGCGTGCTCCGGAACCTGGATGGTGCCCTCGTAGCGGGCCATTACGGTGATCCTGCTGCCGACGTCTGTCATGGCCTTGAGGATCTTCTCAGGAAGCATGCTTGTCATGCAGTAGATGGTCCTGTGAGCCTGCACGAGACAGCTGTCCGGAACTCTCCAGGATGAGCAGATCGGGATTCCGTTGGCGTATGTGCACTTCTTGTAGAATGACCTGTCGATGTCGAGGTCGTCAGGAATGCCGGTGATCACGCATTCAGGGATCTCGAAGTCAACGTCGTCCTCAGGAGCCTCGTAAGGATACTCGTGGGTGTAGAGATTTATCTTCTTGTGCTTGCTTATCTGCTCGTCAGTGGCAGGGAAATACTTGGCTATGAGGTCATAGAGAGGTCTGTCATATTCCTTGAGCTCCTCCCTTGTGTTCACATAGCAGTGCTTTCCATCGTGCCAAGGCATCTCGGCGTTCACGTTGAACCAGTCCTGGACACCTTCCGCCCAGTAGTCCTGGTAGTTGTCGATGGTGTAGGTGTTGTACCACTTGCCTTCGGCGACAGCCTTGTCCATGAGTGCCTGTATCTGGTCATCAATGGTCGGGTCGACGCTGTGTATGCCTATGAGCTGTATGGCGTGTGCGAACTCGTGCACAAGAATGTCCTCAGCGTGATACTGGTCGATCTGATAGGCGAGGATGTTCTCCTCCGCGCAGGTGGTGAGAGGGCAGTCGAGCGTGCCTTCGAGACCTCTGGCGCGCACGTCCATGCATATGGTCGTGTCGGCTTTCATCCAAGCATGTTCAGGGATGTCTGTGGTGCCTTCATATCTGGCCATAATGGCCACTCTGGCACCGTGGTCGACCATTGCCTGGAGGATTTCTGGGGCGAGGTAGGAGGTCATGGCGTACAATGTCCTGTGAGCGGCGACGAAGCAGCTGTCCGGGACTCTCCATGACGAGATGAGAGGAATGCCGTTCACATCGACATACTTGCTGTAGAAATCAGGCAGGTTCAGTTCGGCCGGAGGGGTGGTCACCACGCACTCGGGAATAACGAGTGCTTCCTGTTTCCTTCCACAGGAAACAAGAAGCACTGCGATACCGACGGCCATCAGTAATATGCGTCTCATGGTCTTATTTCTTCATATATGAGTAATGATAGTCGGTTGGGGTGACAAGGGTCTCCTTGATGCAGCGAGGGAGGACCCAGCGGATGAGGTTGAACTCGCCGCCGGCCTTGTCGTTGGTGCCGGATGCACGGCTGCCGCCGAACGGCTGCATGCCCACGACTGCACCGGTAGGACGGTCGTTGATGTAGAAGTTGCCGGCAGTGTAGCAGAGCTCGTCGGCGATCTTCTGGACCTCGAGGCGGTCGCGTCCGAAGACTGAGCCGGTGAGGCCATAAGGAGAAGTGGTGTCAAGCTCGTGGACAGCCTCCCAGACCTTGTCGTCATCGTAAGGATAGACAGTGAGGACAGGTCCGAAGATCTCTTCTTCCATGGTCTTGAAATGAGGGTTTGTGGTCTCGATGATGGTAGGCTCCACGAAATAGCCCTTGCTCTTGTCGCGTCCGCCGCCCATGACGATCTTCGCGTCGTCGGCAGCCTCTGCGTATTTGATGTACTTGTCAATATTGTTCCAGCTGGTCTCGTCGATGACAGCGTTGAGGAAGTTCTGAGGGTCTCTGACGTCACCGATGCTGATCTCTGAAGCGAATTTCTTCATCTTCTCGAGCACTGCAGGCCACATGCTCTTCGGAACATACATTCTGGAAGCGGCGGAGCACTTCTGACCCTGATACTCGTAGGCGCCGGTGAAAGCAGCCCATGCGATCTCGTCGGCGACAGCGGAAGGATGGACGAAGATGTAGTCCTTGCCTCCTGTCTCACCTACGAGACGAGGGTAGCTCACGTAGTTCGCAATGTTCTCGCCGACTGATTTCCAGAGGGTCTGGAAGGTGCCGGTGGAGCCGGTGAAGTGGATGCCGGCGAGGTCCTTGGATGCACAGCAGATGCGGCCGATCTCGGAGCCCTTGGAAGGGACGAAGTTGACTACTCCTGCAGGAACGCCTGCCTCTTCGAACATCTTCATCATATAGTAGTTGGAGAGCACAGCAGTCGTTGAAGGCTTCCAGACTGTGGTGTTGCCCATGAGGACAGGGGTCATGTTCAGGTTGGATGCGATGCTGGTGAAGTTGAATGGTGTCACAGCGAGCACGAAACCTTCGAGAGGACGGTATTCTGTCGAGTCGATGAAACCGTTGCCGTCCTTCGGCTGGATGGAGTACAGCTTGCTGGCATAGTGGACGTTGTAACGGAAGAAGTCGATGGTCTCGCATGCAGAGTCGATCTCGGCCTGGAATATGTTCTTGCTCTGGCCAAGCATCGTGGATGCGTTCATGATCGGACGGTACTTTGTGGCGAGCAGCTGGGCGCATTTCATGACAATGGCTGCACGCACTGTCCAGTCAGTCTCAGCCCACTGCTTGTGAGCCGCCATGGCTGCGTCGATAGCCATCTTTATCTCCTTCTCTCCGGCCTGATGGCAACGTGCGAGGACATGTCCGTGCTCGTGAGGACAGACGACCTCCTTGACATTGCCTGTGAAAATCTCCTTGCCGCCGATTATGACAGGGATTTCCACCACGGTGTTATACTGACGTTCGAGTTCGGCGTCGAGAGCGATGCGCTCTGGAGAGCCTTCAAGATAAGTTTTCACCGGCTCGTTTGCCGGGCAGGGGAAAGATACGATAGCGTTTCTCATGATTTTTGTTTTATGTTATTTTATATGATATTCAGATTAAACAAATATAATCATTTTAAAGCGTGGTAGGTTGAAAAATCATCACAAACTTGCTCCGGAGACCTTTATCTGATACGGCCAGGTGGCGTCGTTCGCCAGATTGTTGTCCCATCCGTGGGAATAATACTTGTCCGGGGTGCAGGCGACCACCGCCCATACCTTGGTGCAGCCTTCCGGGACAGTCCATGTCGCCGTGCCCTTGAAATCACTGGCCTTGTTTATGGTGATCGGCTCGCTGTAGTGGCGTCTATTGTTCTTGTCCAGCCCGACGAATCCGACAGTCCAGCCGGCGTCAGCCTTCGTGGACAAGCCTTCGAAATCTATTGAGACATCCTTTCCTGCCTTGACTGACTTGAGCTTGATGACATTGAAACCTGTGGCTTCCGGGCAGCGGGAGTCCGCGACCTTGTAGAAACCGTCCGCGGTCTTCGTGCTCTTCCAGTTTATCTTGTCCAGATGCTTCACACCTTCAGAGGCAATATCCTTGAAATCCCATGTCACGCACTTGGCTGCGTAGTTGTAGATGTCGCGGTTGAGCTCTTCCAATGAAACATTGAACACTTTCATATAGGCCTGCAGGGCGTCGTCCGGGTAACGAGAGCCACGCCAGAGCCTTCCAAGGGCGTCCATGCCATATTTGTCAGTGATGTAGTAATGGAAGAAGTAGCTGCTGTATCGCATGACTTCGTGGAGGAAATGCCTGTGGCAGTTGATGACGAAACAGCCCAGGTCTTCACCGTCAGTGGTCTCCTGGGTGCTGCCGGCAAAGTACCAGTTGTTCAAAGCCTGGTCAGGGCACATAAGGAATGACTGCCACTGGGACGTCTGCTCCCAGAATCCGCACCCGACGCTTCCTATTTCGTACCTCCATCCGGAATGGAAGTTGTCCGCCACTTCATGGTTCAGGACCTGGTCGCAATATACCTGGTACTGGAAAATGTGTCCTATCTCGTGAGCCAGGGTGGACTTGTCCACGGCTGCGTCAGGGTTCACGGCCAGCACTCCTATCACATCATCCACGCCGAAGCCTTCGGCCTTCCAGGTAGTGCTGTGGACCAGACGGATATGCATCTTGTATTTGTCCGTGTAGGATTTTCCTTGCCCGTTGTCAACAAAATGCAGGGTGTTGCAGTAATAGTCGAAACATTTTTCAGCCCAGTCCAGCAGGGCATCCACATCTACTGTGTACGGCTTCGGAGCGTCTTTCGGGGTGGTGTCTCCGTATTCACCATAGTCTTTCTCCCAGAAGATGATGAAATGTTCGCTCTGGGCGCTGCGGCCGAAATACCATTGTTTGCTGCTGTCCATGAATCCGTGCGACTTCATATCGGACGGGATATATATCCTGTCGTAATCCTTTATGTCGCTTGGAGTCAGGACCTTAGCCCCCTGTTTCTGCAGCACGGGGACCTCCTTGACCGTCGCTCCGGACTTGAAGGTGATGGTGGCGCCGCGGGGTTCCTGATGGTTGTTCGGCTTGACTTCGACGGTCAGTTTGTAGTCGGTGGAACCTTCTCCCGACTCGCGGGAGAGGTCCACCCAAGACTGGTCCACGGTGGCAGTCCACTGATAAGTGGAACTGACGTTGAGGATTATCTTGAGGTTGGAGTTTGCATCGAACTCAAGATTATCCTGGCTGAGTGTGATGATACCGTGGATGTCAGCCTCGGGGTCATCCTTCTGGCAGGAAAGCGTCAGAAATGGAAGAAGAATTGCCAAGCAATAAATAACCTTTCTCATCACACTGATTTATTATTGGTGAACTGCGGAGCGGTCAGGCTCCGCAGCCCGGTGAATAATGTTGATTACTCAACAATCTTGATAGTTACGTTCCAGTCTACTCCGTTCATCTTGGCCTTGGAGGTGACTGTCTGCCCGGCAGTGAAGATGTCAGGGTTGCAGTTGTTTCCGAGGAGAAGGAGGTTCGGGATCTCGTAGTCATACTCTGAATGAGTGTAGTACTGCCAGAAGCTCCAGCCTGTATCCCACGCAGCTTCATTTCCTTCTGCGTCGAACCACTCGCCAGGTGCATAAGATGACCAGCTTGTGTAAGCTGTGCCGTCAGCGGCCACAGGATAGAACTGCTCGATGTCAGCGGAAACCTCATCGATATCGATGCCGTAGAAGTCATTGATGTACTTCTCATTGAATACCATTCCGAACCAGTTCCAGCTGTCGTTGAACTTAGCGAGAGAGCACTCCGCGTTGATGTTGACAGCGGTCTCGGTGAGCTCCCATGAGAGAGAGTTGTTTCCGAGCTTGTATGTAAGGGCTGTAGGATAAGCTGATACATATGTCACGTTGATGGTGACAGGAAGTTCGCCCATCATGGCCTTTGCTGTGACGGTTTCATCTGCGTGAGCGGCTGCATTTTCAGGGTTTGTTCCGATGACGAGGAGTCCCTCTGTGAAGTGACCGTCGTACATATGAGCATCATCGTACTGATACTGGTAGTACATTGAGCCGTCAGCCCAGTTGGATGCATCGCCGTTGGCGTCAACCCACTGACCAGGAACGTATGAAGTCCACTCGGTGAGTTTGTCGCCAGTTGAGGAAAGCGGATAGAAGTACTCGAGATCGGCGAGACGGCTTACGTCCACGCCTGCATTTGCGAGTTCCTCGGTAGGGATGACCATGCCGGTGAACTCCCAAGCACCAGCCTCGGTGATGGCAGGAAGATATGCGGTTACGTCCACATTGAGGCCTTCCTCTGTGATAGCCCAGAACCACTGGTGGTCTCCGTCAACGCCTGAGCTGTATGCGAGCTCGCCGTTGCCTGCATACATTGGCACGTTCTGGTAGCCTTCTCCCTCAGGAGGAAGAACATGCTCTGAGAAGGTGTAGTTGACAGTGATGTCATACTTGTTGCCGTTGGCCTCCATGATGGCGTATGAACCGAAGGTCTCGTCATAAGTGATCTTGCTGACGTTTCCAGGGTTGGATCCGATGACGAAGAGACCAGGGTACTCGTTGTAATCGTTGTCGTAGTAGATTTCCTTGCCGTTCTTGTCGGTCTTGCCGCCCCAGATGTACCACTGCCAGTAAGCAGCTCCGCCTGAGTAGTCGGTAGGATCACCCTTGGCGTCGATCCACATACCAGGCTTGTATGAGGTGAACTCCTCAAGAGGCTCGCCGAATGCGTCGATAGGGTAGAAGCTTGACTCATCGAGAGTTGCAGGGTCGAAGCCCATCATCTCCTTGAGTTCTGCCATAGGGAATGCGAAATGACCGATCTCCCAGTCTCCTATTTCGAGATACTCTTCAGTATCGATAGTGAAATCAAGAAGGAGTGAAGACTCGGTGAGCTTGTAGTAGTAGCGGCTGTTGAGGTCGTACTGTCCCACGATGTTCCAGTCCTCATCGTATTCGAATGCCTGGAGCGGGCCTTCACCCTCGACTGCCTTCTCAAGTTCTGAGAAGTTGTAGGTGATGACCAGACGGTAGGTCTGGCCGTTTGCCACGATGCGGGCTTCTGTGCGCAGGGACTTGCCCGGCATATTGTTAGGAGTGTTTGTCGGGTGGCCGCCGAGAACGAACATGCTCTGATGGTTGTTGTAGTCCCAGTCGTAGGTTTCACCTTTGCCGCCCCATACATACCACTGCCAGAATGCTGAACCTTCGCTCCAAGAGCATCCTTCACCGGCATTGGTGACCCACATGCCCGGCTTGTAGGATGTGAAATCTGTCTTTTCACCGCCAGGGGTGACAGCATAGAAAGTGGATTCATCAAGATCCATGACGGAAACACCTCCAAGAAATTCTGCGATGGTCGATGCAGGAAGTGTGAAATGTCCTATTTCGTAGGCACCGCGTTGCTTGTACTCGTTAAGATCGATGTCCGCAGTGATTTCGATGACATCGTCGTGGGCGCTCCATGTATAAGTGGAGGTCTCGATTTCGACATCAGACTCGTCATCGCCCACATAGCAGAGGTTACCGCTTCCTTCGAACACTACAGGTTCCTTTTCGCGTTCTACGAGCGGCACATCTGGGTTGACGTTGTCGGCGCAACCGACAACTGCCAAGGCTGAAAGCGCTGTAAGAAGAATTCTATAATTTTTCATTGTCGTTTCATTTAATATTAATAACCAGGGTTCTGCTTGAGGTTGGCGTTGGCGTTGAGAACGTCAAGCGGAATAGGGAAGAGAGCCGTATGGCCGTCGGTGACAGCCTCGTGGTTGAACCAGTTCTTGGTTGAGAAGGTGCCGAAACGGATCATCTGCTGGCGGCGGAGACCTTCGAGAGCGAACTCCCATCCCCACTCGTCATACATACCGCCGAGATTGACTTTCGCCTTGTCGGCAGCGCTTGACTTTGGCTTCTGCGATGCCTCGAGCTCCTCGACGACTGAAGACCAGTCATGTGAGTCATTGCACTGCTGCCATACTTCGTAGGTGAGTGAACCCCATGGAAGGGTGCCGTAAACCATCTTGGTGTCGCCCTTGAGGTCGGCGGCGGTGATGGCCGGAGCCACGCGTGCGCGCACTGCGTTGACAGCTGCGACAGCCTCAGACTCGTTCTGTCCTAGACGGAGAAGGCACTCGGCCTTGGTGAGGTAAGCCTCTGCGAGGCGGAAGTAAGGGACATCGTTGCCCCAGTAGAATGTGGTCTCGACGTCTTTCTCGAACTTGTTCTGTCTCAGACCGAAGTCGATGCTGGTCATTGACTTGCCCTTGTCCTTTCCTGCATCAGGCTTTGATGTAAGTGAAGGGAGGTAGTTGAGGTTTGTCCATACGATGGTGCCGTCTGAGGTAGCGCAAGGACCGTACATCCAAGTGAGCTCCTTGCGGGTGTCGCCCGGCTGATATGAGTTCACGAACTGAGGGTTCGCGCATGAACCGCCCCAGCACTGGTATGACCATCCGAAGTAGTTCTTTGATACAGGTGGGTACCACTTCGCGTTCTGGCTGCAGACGTGGCCGCCGGTGTCCTTCTTCGCATCGTAAGGGATGGCGAACATGACCTCGGTGTTGTCCGGTCCGAGATTGACGAGGAAGTTCTCGCTGTATGTAGCGGAAAGGCTGTATGGGCTGTTGTCCACGATGTCGTTCGCGAGAGCGAGAGCCTTGTCATAAGCAGGGGTGCCGGTATATACCTCGGCATTGAGATACACTCTCATGAGGGCCATTTCGGTGCTCCAGTGATTGAGACGTGTGTATGTGGAAGCGCTCTTCTCCTTGGTGAGGGTGTTTGCCGCGAGGACTTCCGTGAATTCCTTCACAACGAAATCATAGACTTCCTGACGTGTTCTGTATGCAGGGACCTCGTCGGTGAAGGCGGTCACGATAGGAACGTTGCCGTGTGAGTCGAGAAGCATGGCGTACCAGAGTGCTCGTACTGCACGGAGTTCGTTGACCATCAATTCCTTGGACTCCTCGTCCACAGGAAGTGAACCGTCTTCGAGCTGGCCGATGACGCGGTTGCAGTTGTTGATGCCTGTGAAACCGGTCTCATAGACGTTCCAAGGCTGCCATTCCTCGGCGCTCCATGTGTGCTTGTGCATGCGCTGGTATGTACCGCCGTCGTCCCATCCGTTAGGGCGTACAGGGGTGATGATGACGTCTGCAGGCTCTTCCATTGCGTCGAAGAGGCCCTGCCAGTCGAAGAAGAATGCAAGAGGTGTGTATGCGCTCGCAAGCAGGGATGCGACATCCTGCTCGGATGGAGTGAAGGACTCCTGGACGATTTCTGAGAAAGCCTCTTCTGTGAGATCGAAGCAGCCGGTGAACATGGTCATTGAAGCTGCAAGAGCCAAAGCTATAGTATTAATCTTTTTCATAGAGCGCTTGGATTAGAATGTGATGTTTACACCAAAGGTGTATGAACGGATGGTAGGAT
>JAZRWN010000006.1:0-9441 GCA_045599725.1 Candidatus Cryptobacteroides sp.
ATAGGTTTGCATATGATCCGATACTATGAAACGTCCCTTTAAATTATCTGATGTCGAAAGAGAGGTCACCGTTGAAGTAAGTATCGCCAAGTGCATTTCTTGTTTTGACCTTGACGAAGCGAAGTGTGATGACCGTGTCGGAAATATTCTTGACATAGATATCACCGCCCTCATAACTGGCAAAAGCGATTTCGCTGTTGCTTGACAGCAAGTTTCCGCAAGTCACTCTTTTCAGATTGAGTTTGTCTCCCGGCAGACTTATGCTGAGATTCTGGGAATTTCCCATTATGGAAACGATGTCATTCGCATACCTGCCCTCGGAAGTGACGAAGAAGAAAGATGTGCCATCCAGTTCTTTATATTCGCCATCCTCTCTTACCGACATGGTGAAGTTTTTGTAATTGACTTCCGCCAGTCCGTTAGGAGTCAGAATCATGAATTCGATGTCTCCATCAATTGAAATGTCTCTGTTCATCTCGTTCATTTTTCGAAGGATGTCAGAATAAGATGAGTCATCAGACAGATAAAGATTCTGATTGCATGACGAAAACATAGCCATGGACAGGACTGCTGCAGCAAGTATGATTAGTGAACGAAACAATTTCATAATGTGACTTATTGCGGTTTACAAATATAAGAATAATCTTTCTTTCACTAATATAACTCCATATTATGCAAAACCCTGCGTCACATTTTCACTTTTTTCTCCAGCTCGTTCCCGTCCGGGCCGAACCAAAAAAGACCGGCGAGAAGCCGGTCTTGGAAATATAGGGAAGAAGATACTATTTAACGGCGTAGAGACCGATGACGGTACCGGTGAAGCCACCGGCATTGAGAGTGGTGAGGAACGTTGAGTCGACACCGTCGATGAGAAGTTTCCACTTCTTTCCGTTCGGAGCATACCAGAATGCGAATGTATCACCGTCTGATGTGATCTTGAGGTCAATGAACTTGTAGTTCTTGAGTGAGGCTGAAGCAAGATCGCTGCTGGCATCCTCCAGACGAGGACGCTTGCCCTGCTCCATGACCATAGTGCTCTCAACCTTCTGGACAGTAATTCCTTCAGCAGAGACCTTGAGGAAATACTGATGGCGTTCATCCTTGAAAAGGAGCATGCCGGCAGCCTCAGTCTCAGAAGATGGAGTGAAGTACATCCTGGTGGATGCGGTGAATTTATGATGATGCATACGTCTCACGAGGAGTGATGGTGTATGAGCCTCGGTAGCCTTGGATTCAGAGCAGTAAAGTGAAAGGAATCCAGGATTCTCAGTAAGAGAATAATGATCCTTCGCAGGGCTTCTGAGAGCCATCCAGGCGTCATCCAGTTCAGGAGCATCGAACTCATCGGAACGTGTGAAATTGCCGAAGGTGACATTCTCGCCACGCTTCACGCCCTCATGTCTTACGATGAGCGGCACCGCCTCGCCCTGAGGAAGAATCACAGGGAATCCGTCCTCTGTCCAAGTGACAGGAAGCATGTGTGTCTCACGGCCGAGGTTCTCGAAATCCTCTCTGAAAGGACGGTCGGCCAGGAACACGGCCCAGTACTGTCCGTTGGCGTCAGGAACCATATCAGCATGACCAGAGCAGGTGATAGGGTTCTTTCTGGCAGGATCGAGACCGACCTGGGTGAGAATAGGGTTGCCCTCATATGAAACGAAAGGTCCGAAAGGAGTCTCGCCCTTGAACACAACCTCCGAGTGCCACTCGTGCACACCGGTGCCACCTTCAGCGCACATAAGATAATATGTGCCGTTGATCTTGTAAAGGTGTGGTCCCTCGATCCAGTTAGGATGATTCTCTGGTCTTGAGCCCTTGTTGACGATGATCTTTCTCTCACCTATGGTGCAGTCGTTGGCGACATCGAACTCGATGCAGCGGATGGTTCTGTGGCCGCTGTACTCAGCTTTCCCGTCCGGAGCGTCGTCATTGTTCACGACATACGCCCTGCCGTCCTCATCGAAGAAGAATGAAGGGTCGATACCCTTAACAGCAGGAAGGTAGATAGGATCTGACCAGTCACCCCAAGGATCCTGGGTCTTGACATAGAAGTTACCGCCCGCCACGTCAGTGGTGATCATGTAGTAGGTCTTGTTCGCCTTGTTGTATTTGATGTCAGGTGCATAGATACCGCCGCTGATACGCTGCCCGTCAAGGTGAGGAAGATGCTCGGGACGGTCAAGGACATGACCGATCTGCTCCCAGTTCACGAGGTCGCGGCTATGGAAGATCGGGACACCCGGGAAGAACGTGAACGAAGATGTCACGATGAAATAGTCACCTTCACCATTTGTGCAGATACTAGGGTCGGAGTACCATCCTGCCAGCATCGGATTGTAGACATAGTCATCACCCGGAAGAGGATTCTGTGCGTAGAAGTCATCACAGCCTTCGTAGTTGAAATTGTCGAAAAGGGCTGTTCCTTCCGGTGCTTTTACAGAGCAGGAGGCCAGAACGGCAGCTGCGGCTGCAAGAAACAAGTATTTCTTCATATTGATCGATAGTTGGTTTGTTTCCACAAAAATAGCAAGAAATCATTGTATTCCGAATTCAGAAGTCAGAATACTGACGATTTCTTCAACAGTGTCGGCATCAGGGACCACCCAGTCATTGCCATATATGAACCTCGGGATACCACCCTGCCCAGTGATGGAAGTCCTGCCGAAGAGTTCCACAGTGCTGTTCAGAAAATTCCTGACAAAGTCACCGGAAAGAGCCTCATCAAGCACAGCGGCGCCGACCAGTTCTGAAGCCTTCACGTAAGCCTCAGCCACAGGACGCGGAGACCACTTCCCTTCTGCCGGATTCTCGAACACCCATGAGTCAAATGCTTCAAAAGCATCTCTGTCAATACTGAACAGGGCCATGGAGAGTTTCGCAAAATCACACGACCCTTCAAAATGGATCTCCTCGCGAGGAATGTATGGATTGCATTTCGGGCTCAAAGGACTCGGGCAAAGCACAAACGCCACTTTTCCGTCCATTGCATCCACGACCTCAGGAAGAATGCCATGCAGCTGCTGGCAGTGATTGCACTGATAATCGAACAGGAGGTCAATCACATACTCTGCATCCGGACTGCCGATGAAAGGATGGCCTTCGGTGCCCAGTACGGGAAGATTTTCCTCCGAATGACCGTCCTGGTACACATAGTCCGGCGAGAAAAAGAATTGCACAAGAGCCAGCATGCCCGCCATGGCGACACCTCCGGCAAAAAGGAGCACTCCCCTCTCCATACTACGAAGATAATTGTGCAGGATCAGCACAGACACGACCAGGCCGAGACCATGAGCGCTCATACAGTACTTGCACAGTGCACCTTCGGCGAAAATCTGCAGCGATATGAACCAGACCGCACTGCCAAGAATGGCACCAGCCGCGACGAGCAGTGCTTTTCGCGAAAGAATGAGCACATCCTCGTCTTTTGACCAGAGCTGGCACGCCAAACAGAGCAGAACAGCCATATAAAGAGCTACGGCAAGTCCACTTACAGGGAAGAAGCCGAACAACTTGGACCATCTGCCGCCAAGAACGGAATCACAGGAAGAGCCTGCGCCACAGCCGACAAGAGCAGCCCCGTTCAAGGAGTGGAGGGTCATTATCACGCAAAGAACAAGTGTCACAACGCCTAGAAGCGCTGTGACACTTGTCAGTTTTCGTGATACTTTGTGCATTTTAGAATCTGTTAGGTGCACCAGGAGTAGGGACATTGTCTACAACCGTAGCACCAACAGCGTAAGAGGCCTTGATAGGTGAAGAAATGCCTACACCCGTTCCGGCGAGAGCCTCATCGGTGCCGTGAGCACTCTTCAGAGCCTCCTGGAGGATAACTATGTCGTTCTGAGGAACGAGGACAGGTGCTCTGTTGTTCCTGCGGACTGCATGGATCTCAGCGATAGTAGCCTTCTCATCACCCACAAAGACTGTCTGGCCCACTGTGAAGCCCTGGACACCGTTGACAGCCAGCTGCTTTGCTCCGGCGGCAGCCTTCTCTGCGAGAGGTGCATAACCAGGAGTTCCGATAGTAGCGGCGATGACTTCCTCCTTGTCAGGACCGATGAAGAGTCTCTGTCCTATTCTGATATTGTTGGTAGCGCTGAGCTTGATGTTCGTGTCACCAGGTTTTGCAGGAGCAGCAAGTGTGACTGCTCTCTGAACATTGAAATCAGTCTCATTCTCATCGTTGTCAAATCCGTCAGGATAACGGCCCGCACTGAGGTCCGGAGTCTGAGGTGCAGGAGCACCTGGCATGACTCTGGCGTTGGAAGCAGGGGTCTTGACAAAGTTACCCGGCTCCTCGAGACCGGACTGTCCCTGGAAACCTTCTCCGAGCCAAGGATCGACCACGCCGCCGTAGTTGAGAGCGTCTACGATGTTGTCCTTGCCGTCACGGAGAGTGATGTTGCCCTGGGTGGCAGCGAATGCAGGACCACCATAGAGGAGATCAGCCTCGACGCTGCCCTGATAGCCGGCGTCAACCACCTTTGCGTCGAAGACTACGTCATCGACATCGTGGTTCTTGGCGAGAGGGCTGTCAAGTTCGATGGCGTACACAAGTGCGAGAACAGGCTCGTTGGACGAGTGATCGAACTTGGTGGCAGGCTCGAATGTGACACCAGTGCCGTTTACTGCGTATGGCATGTTGGAAGCATGAGCATACTTGAGAGGTTCCATGAGTTCAACTCCTGTACCTGCATCCTCGTCCGGGCGGAGAGGTCCACCGAAAGGATTACGGACAGAAGCGGTGCCGACTGACTTGACAGTCACCCACTCGATACCGTGTCCCTGGCTGTCGATGTCAAGTCTGATCTTGTCGCCTGCAGAGATGTTTGCGGTGGAAGAAAGCTTGATGTTAGTGTCACCTGGCTTGGCGTCAACTGCGAGGTATGCCTGGGTGCCAGGTTTTCCTACTTCAGTGATGGTCACGACCTCGTATTTCTCGAGGACATTTGAAACTGCTGGATAGACAGCGCCATAACCGATGGCGAGCTTGCCGCCAACCTCCATGCCAGCTGTACTTGTGACAGGGATGTTGTTGGAACCTGCAGGGATGGTGATGACCGGTCCTTCAGGGAGCGGCTGCCACAGAGTGGTAGGAGTTCCAGGGACAACACGGTTTCTGGCATCAACAGGCTGTGCCTGAGCCTCTGACGGCTTGACGATACCTGCCACCTTCACGGTCTCCTTGCCTGCACCTGTGCCGACCTCGATGGCATCACCCACAGAAATGCCGGTGACATCGCGGACATAGATCACCTTGTCACCCTTGGCTGCAGGAGCAGAAAGACCTGAATTTGCAAGGCCGAGGAGATAGAATTCATTGCTGGCAAGCTTGGTTCCCTTAGGTATGCGTATCTGTGAGAATGCAGGGATGTTGATGGCGTGCTGGGTAAGTGACCAGTCTGAGAGGTCGACAGTCTTGTCACCTGCATTGTAGAGTTCGATGAACGAATCGGTCTTGTTTGCACCATTGGCGATTCTGAACTCATTGATCTTCACAGGGCTGACGTTACGGACTTTCTCGACTGCAGTCTCTGAAAGGCTCTTGCCATCAGCTGTGCTCCATGCTGCCTTGGCTACGAGGTCACCGTTGAAAGCCTTCTTGGAAGACTTCACAGAGAATGTGACAACGACAGTCTGGCCAGGAGCCACTGTGTAACCAACCTTGCGTACCTTGTCCTTGGAACCGAGCACATTGGCTTTCCACTTCTTAGGAAGGTCAAGGCTGATGGAAAGGTCATTGATAGGCTCGCCGGTATTGTTGTAGAATGTCACAGAAGTGTTGGCAGTGCTGGAAAGTGCGAATGTCTGAAGGTAGTTAGGAGCATATGTCTTGTCTGCTGCTGAAACCTGGAGACGGGCAATGTCATACTTGGCGGCAACGACATTGGCCTGGACTTTCTGGTTTGTCTCGATGGTAGGGAATGTGCCTGCCTTTGTCATCGCACCTTCATAGAATGTACCTGAAGAACCGTTGCTGTTGTCGCCACCGTTTCCAAGAAGGATGGCGCCCTGCTTGCGCATCGGATCGTAACTGCTGCGAGGGTTCTGGAGACGGATACCGTCATAATAAGTAAGAAGTTCACCCTGCTGGGCGTCACCGCCCATTGAGCGCCAGTGATGAGGCTCGCCGTCAGCCATGGCTGTGACGAAACGCCATGAAACACTGTTGAGTCCTTCGCAGAACTTGTCATTAGGGTCAGGATTGACACAACCGATAAGGTTGTTCTCCTGGTCGGTCATGATCCATGGGCCCGGAGCCTCTCCGTGGAACCATACAGGCTGGTTTCCGAAGTATGTGGTCTCCATGGTACCGTCACCGTCATCGCGGCTGTCGGTCTCAGCGTTGCCGTAGTCGAAGCAGCAGCCTGAGTTGAAGTGATGTCCGTTGATCACCCAGTACTGACCTTCAGCCTGGTCGTCGACAGCGGTTCCGTGAGCATCATTCCATCTGTAACCCATTCCAGGGGCGATGAAAACGCCATAGACTTTGTGTCCTGAAAGGGTTATTGGAGCCCAGTCTGCAAGAGAAACATTGTTGAAACCACCCATTGCAGGTCCGCTGAAACCTCCACGAGGAGCCTGGACGAGGTCATTCTGATTTTCTGTCTGGTCATATATCACTGTGATCCAGCAATATGTGTCCTTGCAGAATGCATCCTGAGCAGCTGCATCAGCATAGCCGCCGGCATCAGTCGCAGTAGGCTGGACTATGCCGATGTCCAAAGTCTTGTTGTCAGACTGGCGCATGACCTGATAAAGAGGTCCATTGTAGTTCGCCAGGAGCGCGCGGGTCGTACTGTGAGCGGCGGTACAAGGATCGCCTGCCGCAGCGTACACGTCACAAGGTCCTTCCGGTCTCGGAAGGACATCTCTCTGAGCCTTTGCCATGGTGCCCACAAGAATGCAAGGCACCGCTGCCACCAGGGCCAGAGAGGCGATGAAAAGTTTGGAGTGTTTCATAATATAAAAATCTGAGTTTGATATTGGTTTCAGTGCATTTTTTCGAACATCGTAAATATAATCATTAATTTTGGAAACTCACCCTTATTGTCTAACTTTGCATTCCGGTTGAAATAAATCGGTCTATCAATGTTACATACTGCAATAAAAGATGCTTGTCTTCTTCCGGCTGATCTCCGGAAAGACACCAGCATCTACAAGGTCAAAGCCAGTAATCTCCTCAACGAATACTACATAGTCAGCAGCAGCGGAACCAGAAAACTGATGGCTTCTCCTGAAGTCGTCGGTTTCGATTCATACAAGTGCATGATACCATCCACGGATGTCGCGCTTGACTATCTCAAGGAGAGCGGGCTCAGCGATGACATAAGCATACTTACCATTCTGCGCGGCGGACTTAACTACCCCCTTGAAGAGTGCTGTCATCATGTCGGGCTCACTGTCAAGAACATGAACTTTGTCTCATGCGAAAGGAAGATCGAGGACGGAGTCATCACCGGACTTGACATCAGGTACGAGAAACTTCATGCAGAGAAGGACTGCACCATGATGATCGGCGACATCATCGCCAGCGGGGACACTCTCAGACAATGCCTTGAGCAGGTGGTGGACCGTTTCCGCAGGAAAGGCGGCAGCATCAGGAAGATCATATTCTTCACCATTGGCGGCACGAAGGCCATCTCCCTCATGGAGAAGTTGACGGTCAGGATTCAGAAGATATGGCCGAATTTCGTAGGATTCCAGTGCATTTTCTACGAAGGGATATTCAGCGTCTATGAGGACAAAGGCTGCTACGGGATAAACATCCCTAACATAGATTTCTATTGGAAAGACGGCATCATCGCCCCCGACTTCAGATACCATGTTCTCAAGGATGACGACGCACTTTTCGAAAAATGCATAATCTATGACGGCGGAGCCAGAAGGTATGAGATTCCGGAACATTACGACGAAGTGATGGACTACTGGAACAGGATGGCTGCCGTCGCATATTCCGTTGATTTTAAAGCCCTGCTCGAAGAGAAGATCGGTCATCCGCTTGACATCAATTTCGAAGACTGGCTGAGCATCAATCACTACGGGAAACTCGACGAAGAGGAGATGACCTCACTGTATATCATAGAGCGCGAGTTCCTCCGCAAGGAGCGCACGCTGGCGGACATCACAGCCCGCCGCATCAGCGAGTTCAAGTCCGCACTGAGCAAATATGTAACTAATAACCAATAACTTATTATGAGCAACAATAATCAGCACCAGGACTACGACTACACCAACATATCGGTGCCAAAGTCCGGCAGAAAAAGCACGATGAGCATGTTCATGGTCATGCTCGGTTTCACATTCTTCTCCGCCAGCATGTGGGTCGGTCAGGAACTTGCCGAAGGTCTTGATTTCGGCGGATTCATCTGGGCGCTCATCCTCGGCGGCATGATACTCGGAGCATACACAGGAGCTCTCGGATACATCGGAGCTGAAAGCGGCCTTTCCCTTGACATGCTCTCGCACCGCAGTTTCGGCAAGAAAGGAAGCTGGCTGCCAAGCGCCATGATCTCATTCACCCAGATCGGCTGGTTCGGAGTGGGTCTCGCGATGTTCGCCATCCCTGTGGCAAAGGAAGTGTTCGGACTTGACGTGACTCCTGACCACATGCCGGCTCTCGGCTATGTGCTTGTCGTGATCGCAGGCATCCTCATGACCGCTAGTGCCTATTTCGGCATCAAGAGCCTCACCATTATCAGCTACATCGCTGTCCCTCTCATTGCCATCCTCGGAACCGTGGCCATGGTCCTCGCCGTCTCAAGAGGTGACGCCACCCTCGTGGAGCAGTTCGCAAAAGGCTCCAAGGATCTCGGTGTCATCGCAGGAATGGGCCTCGTCATCGGAAGCTTCGTCTCCGGAGGTACAGCCACGCCTAATTTCGCGCGCTTCGCCAAGAACGGAAAGCTCGGCTGCATCGTGACCATCGTCGCCTTCTTCATCGGCAACAGCCTCATGTTCCTCTTCGGCGCAGTTTCAAGCATCTATGTAGGTGGAAACGACATCTTCGAGGTTATGCTCAATCTCAACCTGTTCTACTTCGCAGTGCTGATCCTCGGTCTGAACATATGGACTACGAATGACAATGCCCTTTACTCAGTCGGCCTCGGCCTCTCTAACATCACCGGAATCCCTAAGAGGACCATGGTTCTCATCGGTGGTCTCATCGGCACAGTGGCTGCTGTATGGCTCTACTGGAACTTCTGCGGCTGGCTCAACGTGCTTAACTGCACTCTCCCTCCTATCGGCGCCATCCTCATCATCGACTACTTCGCAAACAAGAAGGACTATTTCGATGATAACGCACCTCTGAAGACCGTCAACTGGTTCGCGGTGGCCGGTGTCGTCATCGGCGCCGTCGTCGCCAACCTCGTCAAATGGGGCGTCGCCTCCATCAACGGCATGGTCGTCGCTTCCATCGTTTACCTCATCGGCAAGGCT
>JAZRWN010000007.1:0-2912 GCA_045599725.1 Candidatus Cryptobacteroides sp.
TCTTTTCTGAATGCGTTATGCTCTGCGGACGGCAGTATCCCTGCCAGCCGCAGAGATTCGTATTACAAGCCACTGTTGGAAAGGATTATCCGGGAACTTTTTGCGGTTGGAGGTTCAATAGCCTTCCCTGGATCCGAGAAGAAGTTTTCCGAAGAAATCAAGGCACTTGAAACGGAGATTGACTCCATCGAGCACAGTCTGCCGCCGCTCAAGTGCTTCATTCTCCCTGTCGGGAGTCAGGCATCCTGCCAATGTCAGGTATGCAGGACCGTATGCAGGAGAGTGGAACGCCGGGTGGTGACATTCCTTCGGGAAAATCAGATAGATCCGGAAAGCAGCGGGGAACTGAAGTATCTTAACCGTCTTTCCGACCTGCTGTTCGCACTTTCACGCAGGCTCAATGCCGATGCCGGCATATCTGATACGAAACTTTAAAAGCACGGAAACATGGAACATCCTGAAAACGACAAGGCCTACAAGGGACTGGTGGTGAACGAAGGTGTTGAACAGCCTCCTGTGGTAAACCCATATCTTGGCAGGAACCGTTTCCGTCGTAACGAACTCTCTGTGGCAGAAATGGTTGAGGGTATATCGAAGGGCGACATCACCGTCCTTTCCCAGGCGGTCACTCTTGTAGAGAGCACCAACCCTGACCATTACGCCAAGGCACAGGAAGTGATAGAAAAATGCCTCCCTCTCAGCGGAAAGTCCGTGCGCATAGGCATAAGCGGAGTTCCGGGAGCCGGCAAGAGTACATCCATAGACAAGTTCGGCGTCCACCTGCTTGACAATTACGGAGGCAAACTTGCCGTGCTTGCCATCGACCCTTCTTCAGAGTTCGGCAAAGGCAGCATTCTTGGAGACAAGACTCGCATGGAGACCCTTGTGCAGCGCAGGGATGCTTTCATCCGTCCTAGCCCTTCGGCCGGCAGCCTGGGTGGTGTGGCACGCAAGACAAGGGAGACCGTACTGCTCTGCGAAGCAGCAGGATTCGACAAGATATTCATCGAGACAGTGGGTGTGGGTCAGAGCGAAACCGCCTGCCAGTCCATGGTGGATTTCTTCCTGGTGATCCAGCTCTCCGGCGCGGGCGACGAGCTTCAGGGCATCAAGCGCGGCATAATGGAGATGGCGGATGGAATCGCCATCAACAAATGCGATGGGGACAACGTGGACGCATGCAAACTTTCAGCCATACAACTGCGTAATGCCTTCCACTTCTTCCCCGCTCCTGAAAGCGGCTGGACACGTCAGGTTCTTACTTATTCAGGCCTCAACGGCACAGGGATAAAGGAGATTTTCGAGATGATTTTCACCTACATAGACTTTGTGAAGGCCAACGGGCACTTCGACATACGCCGCCGCCGTCAGAACAACTACTGGATGAAAGAGACCATCGACTCAGCCATTCTCGGTGACTTCTACCATAGGATGGAGACTCGCCTGAGTCAGGCGGAAGAGTCCGTCTGGAATGGGCAGATGACTCCTTTCACCGCAGCGCATTCACTACTGGACGAATACTATAAACTGATCAAATAGAATATTTCTGAATTTAATAATAACAACTAAAATGTCAGACAAAAAACTATTTTCTGAATTCACTTCTCCAACCCGCCAGGATTGGCTTGACAAGATTCAGGTCGACCTCAAAGGCGCTGATTTCCAGAAAAAGCTGGTCTGGAAGACCGATGAGGGATTCGCAGTACAGCCTTTCTACATGAAAGAGGACCTGGAGAAATTGAACACCCTTGGCTCAGAGCCGGGTGAGTTCCCTTATGTAAGGGGTAACAAGGCGGATGACAATAACTGGTATGTCCGTCAGGAAATCTGCGGTGAATCCGCTGCAGAAGCCAACAAGAAAGCTCTCGAAATTCTTGGAAAGGGCGTTGATTCGCTAGGTTTCATGGTTCCTGGAGAGCAGGTCAGCGCAGAATATGTGCAGGCATTGCTTGACGGTATCTACTGCGACTGCGTGGAGCTCAACTTCAAGGTATGCCCTAAGCATGCTGTAGAACTCGCACAGGTTCTTGTCGCTTATTTCGCAGGCAAGGGCTATGACCCTGCTCGCATCAATGCATCCATCGATTTCGACCCTGTCAAGGGTATGATAATGAAGGGTAAGGACACTGAGAGCCTGATTTCTGAGGGCAAGACGCTCATTGAGGCTGTCAAGGCTTATCCGAATTTCAAGGTCATATCAGTGAACGGCGCTGCTCTCAGCGACAGTGGTGCATTCATCGTCCAGGAGCTCGGTTATTCTCTCGCATGGGGAGCCGATTATCTGAAGCGTCTCTCAGACGAGGGCGTTGCCGGAAACGAAATCGCACGCAGAATCAAGTTCAACATGGGCATCAGCACCAACTACTTCATGGAGATCGCGAAGTTCCGCGCCGCCCGCATGCTGTGGTCAAAGGTTGCTGAGGAATTTGCTGGAGACGACAAGGAAGCCTGCAAGGCTTGCATCCATGCAAAGACATCCTTCTACAACATGACTCTGTTCGATTCTTATGTCAATCTTCTCCGTTCTCAGACTGAGACCATGTCTGCAGCCATCGCAGGAGTAAACTCCATCACAGTGACTCCTTTCGACGCCGCATACGAAAAGCCGGATGATTTCTCAGAGCGCATCGCACGCAACCAGCAGCTTCTCCTCAAGGAGGAGTCTCACTTCGACAAGGTCGTTGACCCTGCAGGTGGTTCCTACTATATCGAGGTGCTGACAGATTCTCTGGCAGCTGAAGCCTGGAAGATTTTCCTCAAGGTTCAGGAGGAAGGCGGTCTTCTGGAATATGCAAAGAAGGGCCTTGTCAAGGACGATATCATCGCTCCTGACGCAAAGCGCCACACTCTTGCAGCACAGTCACGTGAATTCATCCTCGGAACCAACCAGTTCCCTAACTTCACAGAGGTTT
>JAZRWN010000008.1:0-5376 GCA_045599725.1 Candidatus Cryptobacteroides sp.
GCATCTATTTCAGCCTTGGTTCTCTTCTCTGTCACACAGAAACTTACATATCCTTCCTCAGTCTCAAGCGCGCCGAAGAAGCCTCCGTCATAGAGTTTCTTCTGAAGTGCAGGGACATCCACTGAAGGCTTGAGCACGAATTCCTTGAGGAACGGCTTGTCGAACACTTTCTCGAACTTGCCGGTCTTGAGCAGTTCGTCATACAGGTAATGAGCGCCGGCGAATGAGTGTTCATTGACCTCCTTCATGCCCTGAGGGCCCATCAGCGACAGGTACACCGTCACAAAAAGAGCCATCAGCGACTCGTTGGAGCATATGTTGGAAGTGGCCTTCTCGCGGCGGATGTGCTGCTCGCGGGCCTGAAGTGTGAGCACGAAAGCACGTCTTCCTTCAGCGTCGGTGGTCTCGCCTACGATCCTTCCCGGAAGTTTGCGGAGATAATCCTTCCTGCAGGCCATGAATCCGACATAAGGGCCACCGAAGCTCATAGGAATGCCGAGAGCCTGGCCGTCACCTACTGCGACATCAGCACCCCACTCAGCAGGAGTCTTCAGTACGGCAAGTGAAGAAGGGTCGCAGTACTCGATCAGCAGGGCCTTGCGCTCGTGAAGAGCGTCAGCGAAGCCTGTGAGATCCTCGATGATACCGAAACGGTTTATGCCCGGGACGATAGCGCCGGCGACATCATCACATTCCAGAACAGCCTTTACGCTCTCAAGCGAGGTCTGGCCGTCCTTTTCGTCGATGAGAACGACTCTTGTCCCGTAATACTTCGCATAAGTCTGTATGGTCCTTATGACATTTGGAAGGAGTGTGCTGGACACCAGGACTGTATTTTTCTTCTTGGCACTTGCGACCGCCATACGTACAGCCTCGGCCGCGGCGGTAGGACCGTCATACATGGAAGCGTTGCTGACATCCATTCCCGTGAGGGCGCAGATCATGCTCTGGTACTCGAAAATGTATCTGAGCGTTCCCTGGGATATCTCGCACTGGTACGGGGTGTACGCAGTCAGGAACTCCGAGCGGGAAAGGATATAAGGGACGACTGAAGGTGTATAGTGATCATAAGAACCCGCTCCGGCGAACACCTTGAGTTTCAGGTTCCTGGAGGCGAGAGCCTCGAAATAGTCACGCACTTCCTGCTCGGAAAGTGCGTCAGGGAGGTCATACTCTCCCTTATAAATGAAATCGGCAGGTACGTCAGCGTAAAGGTCGTCAAGGGACGATACACCTACGCGTTCGAGCATCTGCCTGATATCATCCTCTGTATGAGGAAAATAAGAGAATGTTCCCATGTATTATTTTGCAATCTCTGAATATGCTGCGGCATCCATGAGGCCGTCAAGTTCGGACTTGTCGCTCATCTCCACCTTGATGATCCAGTTGGCGAAAGCATCTTCATTGATAAGCTCCGGAGCACCTTCAAGTTCGCTGTTGACCTCGACGACAGTGCCGGAAACAGGAGCATAAAGTTCGCTGGAGGCTTTCACGCTCTCAAGGGCGCCGAAATCCTCACCCTTGGTCACCTCGTCATCAACATCAGGCATGTCGACATAGGTGATGTCACCCATCTCCGCCTGAGCGAAATCAGATACTCCGATGACGGCGATCTCTCCGTCCACTTTAACCCATTCGTGTGAATCGCTGTAAAGCAATCCTTCAATTACTTTTGACATATTCTTGCTTATTTTTTATAGTTTGTCTGATAGAATCTCTTCTTCACCACCTTTCCTGGGAAAACCTTCTTGCGGATATGTATCCACAGCGGAGTGTCGAGCTTAGAGAACTCGGTCTTCACGAGAGCGAAGCAGATGCTCTTGTCCAGACTTATGGAATGATAGCCTGTAGTGACCACTCCTACCTCGGTGCCGTCTTCCAGTTCGACCGGATAACCGGCGCGCGGGATGGCCTTGTCCTCAATCTCGATGCCGACAAGCTTCTTCACGGTACCGTTCTGCTTCTGAAGCATCAAAGCCTCCTTGCCGATGAAATCGTCCTTGTCGAAACGGCAGAACATAGAAAGACCTGCCTCAACCGGCGAGATTTCACTGCTGAGTTCGTCACCATAAAGAGGGAGACCGGCCTCGAAACGGAGAGTGTCGCGGCAGCCGAGTCCGCAAGGAGCCACGCCTGCGGCAATGAAGATGTCCCACAATTCACCTGTCGTCTCAAGTGAAGCATAAATCTCGAAACCGTCCTCTCCAGTATATCCGGTACGGCTGATTATCATCCTGCCACCCTTCCACTCAGTGTCACAATATTCATAGAAACCAAGACCGGCGGCTTTGCTGAAGCCAAGTTTCTCCACCACTATCTTCTCAGAATCAGGACCCTGCACAGCTATCTGTCCCCAGGAGTCGGACTGATTGTCGATCTTGACATCAAAGCCGGAAGCGTTGTCCTTCATCCATGTGAAATCCTTGTCGATATTCGATGCGTTCACGACCAGCAGAAAGTGGTCCGGCTCCAACTCCCTGTAAACAAGAAGATCATCTACGACACCGCCGTCAGGATACAGCATCATGCCGTACAGAATCTTTCCTGGCTCATAGCCTCTGATGTCATTTGTAAAAATAAAGTTTACAAATTTCTCGGCATCAGGTCCGCTGATGAATATCTCGCCCATATGGGAGACGTCGAACATGCCGGCTTTTGTACGGACTGCGATATGTTCGTCAGTTATGCTTGAATACTGTATGGGCATCATGAACCCGGCGAAAGGGCTCATCTTGGCTCCCAGAGCCACATGTTTGTCGTAGAGGCAGGTCAGTTTGAGATTGTCTTCCATGAATGTAAATAATAAATCGTCCAAATTTACGAACGACTGGAGACAATACCAACCAGGGGGAAATTATCTTTCCACCAAGTTATCCACAATGTCGCGCAGAGCGAGCCTGGTGCCCAGATTCAGTGCCATATCGCGGTCTGATGCGCCTTTCCCCCGGGTCAGTCCACCGCAGATGTCCACACCAAGTATCTCGTGGGATGACGCCACTGTTCTGAGGACAGCCCCCATCTGGGCCAAAGTCATCGAACCCTGGTCCCAGTCAGTCCTGGCATAGTCCGGTGTTAGTGCATCAAGGTCGATGGACACATACACTGGGATATCGGGGTCAAGCAACGATATCATTTCAAGAACTTCAGTTCCAACTGAATCCCCCGTATGTCTGAACTCTTCTGATGTGACCGCCAGCACGCCATCGAACACGAGGTCAAGAATCTCCAGTTCAAGGTCAGGGTTTATACCCATCATGAGGACTTGTGATAGCTCCTCTATGCCGGTGAATGCGTCTCTGGTCCAGCCTCCGCAGGAAATGACATTTCCGAAGGCCGGTTCCTGCATGTCAGGGTGATTGTCGAAGAGAAGGAGAGCGAAAGGCCTCCCTGGATTCTCCTCGGCCACCTTTTCAAGCCAGAAACGGCTGGCATAATGATAATCGCCAGTGTCAATCCAGTGCAATGCCTTGACTGGCAAGGTTTTGAATTTGTCCCTTATGGACTGCGCAGCTGCATCGTCACAGTAGCAGCCAGTCCCTTCAAGGCCTTTGAAATCAATGACAGAAGCCCCTTGAAGAGCCTTTTCAAGACCTTCGTCAGCACAGAGACCGGAGAAATCAATGATCAAATCGTTCATCATCAACAGAGCCGGAACGGCTTTCTATAAATGACCATATTCTAATAAAAATGGCTTACAACAGCGTAAAATAAAGATTTATGCCTGCAAGTTAAGAAAAAATTGGTATATTTGCAGGCATTTGTATCACTATTGACGCCCATGGAATCTGAAGAATTGTACCCTCTTGATCCGGAGAAAGTCTATTTCTCCATGGACGAGTTGACGCTCGACACGGAGGAAGGTCCGAAGACCATGAAGATGGGTGCATGGCTCAATTGTGATCCCGTCCGCATACACAAGATGATAATCAAGGAGAAGACCCTTCAGGTCGACTCTTTCGAGGTGCTTAACCCTCTTGTGAGCAAATTGAGAAGGGCCGACCCGGACTACTACAAGAGATTCATGGGTCTGAATCTTGTCATCGACTACCCCGGCTACGGCGCCGGGATAAAGGCGAGCATTCCTTTTGAAAACGATCCGCTGGGATTCTACAAGTGGTGGCGCAAGGGCAAGCATGAGGACAAAGTCCACCTTTCACTGGGAAACCAGATCCGCCTCTTCCAGAAAGTTGCCTTGATGGACAAGAAGGTCATACTCAAGAAAGATCTGGATCTCATCAGATAGCCATGGCACAGAAATTCCGCGTTTCAGAAGACTCCCCTCTTCTTGAATATCTCTTCATAAAATTCCCCGGCCAGAGCAGGACGGGCGTGAAGGCGTATCTCAAGGACAGCCGTGTCATCGTGAACGGCGAATGCAGGACCGCTTTCGACTGGCCTCTCCACAAGGGGGACACCCTGGAGATTCTCTCCAAAGGGGCATCTATCGGCAGGGACATGAAGGATGACGCGCTCGAGACCCTTCGAAAGCATGGCGTCAGCATCGTTTTCGAGGATGAGCACCTGATAGTCATCGACAAGAACGCCGGCTTGCCCACCATATCCGCAGGGAAATCCAAGGATGGACGGCGGAATGTGTCCGCCTACTCGCTCCTAACGGACTACATGCATACCGAAAAAAGAGCTGACATCAAGGCCGGGACCGGCAGTTACGCTGCCTCCTCCAGGGTGTTCATAGTACACCGTCTCGACCGCGACACATCCGGACTGCTTGTCTTAGCCAAGGATGAATACACCAAGAACCTGATGCAGAGCAAATGGGAAGAGATGGTGTTCGAACGCAAGTACATCGCAGTGGTGGAAGGGCGTATCGGCCAGAAAGAGGGTCGCGTGGAAAGTTGGCTGACGGAGAATGAGAAGTCCCTGAAGATGTCCACCAGCCCCGTGGACAACGGAGGTCTGCATGCAGTGACATATTACAAGGTGACAGAGGAGGGCGGCAAGTTCTCGCGTGTCGAATTCCAGCTCGAGACCGGGAGGAAGAACCAGATCAGGGTCCATTCGGCGGAAGTCCTCGGACATCCTATTGTCGGGGACAAGAAATACGGCTCCAGGCTTAATTTCGGCGGAAGGATAGCCCTGCACGCTCAGACGCTTGTTTTCCGAAATCCGTATGGAGGCCGTGTCCTCAGTTTCGAATCACCTGTCCCTCAGACATTTGACAGGCTGAAATAATCCAGGCAACAAAAAAATAACCTCCACTTTTCGCGGAGGTTAATGTGGTGCTGGCAGGAGTTGAACCGGCGACACATGGATTTTCAGTCCATTGCTCTACCACCTGAGCTACAGCACCATTTGTGTTTTGGGATTGCAAAGATAGGCAATTTTTGTTTGTCTGCAAATTTTTCTTCAAAAAAA
>JAZRWN010000009.1:0-21344 GCA_045599725.1 Candidatus Cryptobacteroides sp.
GCTCAATGTACGTATCGCCACCCCTCCGTTCGACAGGTCTGTACCTAGAGAACTCGGTCCTAAGCTTCTCCCTGTGAACCCTGGTATCGCATCTTCATATGTGTTCACCAGAAAGCCGGGTGACAAGGTCATGATCTCAGGTCCTTACGGAGAGTTCCTTCTCCCTAAGAACGATCCGGACGATCAGGAATACATCTTCGTCGGTGGTGGTGCAGGTATGGCTCCGCTCAGAAGCCACATCATGCAGCTCTTCAAGACTCTCAAGACAGGTCGCAAGGTCAGCTTCTTCTATGGTGCCCGCGCACTTGTCGAGGCATTCTACCTTGAGGATTTCGCAGAAATCGAGAAGGAATTCCCGAACTTCAAGTTCTACCTCGCCCTCGACCGTCCGGACCCGGCAGCCGATGCAGCAGGAGTTCCTTACACTGCAGGCTTCGTCCACAATGTGATGTACGAGACTTACCTGAAGAACCACGAGACACCGGAAGACATCAAGTACTTCATGTGCGGCCCTCCTATGATGGTCTCATCCGTGAACAATCTGCTTGATTCACTCGGAGTCGATCCTTCCAACGTATTCTACGACAACTTCGGCGGTTAAGCCGCACTCATATGAAAGCCCGGCGCACTGTGCCGGGCTTTCGTAATTATCGTGTTGATAAACATGGCAGAATATCCGATTGACGCCGTCATACTATGGGTGGACGGCAATGACCAGGCTCTGAACGAGAAAAGACGCAGATACGCTCCTGATTTCCTGTTCAGACACGCCGATGTAGCCGGTGCGACCCGTTTCGCCAACATCGGTGAGATATACTGGTGCGTGGCATCCATAAACCGCTTCGCACCGTGGATCAACCGGATATTCATAGTCACAGACGGGCAGGATCCAGACATGGGTCCTTTCCTGGCTGAGCATTTTCCGGAAAAGAGCATCCCGCTCGAGATAATCGACCACACAGTCATATTCCGCGGATATGAATCATACCTCCCGGTCTTCAACTCGAACGCCATCGAGACCATGATCTGGCGTATTCCGGGCCTGTCAGAACATTTCATTCTGTTCAATGACGATTTTCTTCTCACAGCGCCGGCGGCACCTGAAGACTTTTTCCTGCCGGACGGCAGGGTTGTATGTTATGCAGACAAGTACATCACAGCTCTTACCAGACTCACAAGGAAACTCAAGCGGAAAAAGGACAATCTGAAGCCTTTCACATTCAAGGGCGCGATGCTTAACGGAGCAGCCCTGGCCGGCGGCGGGTTCACCTATCTCAAACTGGACCACACGCCAAGAGCCCTCCTGGTCAGTTTCTATGAAGACTATTTCAAGGTTCATCCTGAAGCGATGCTGTCAAATATCCGGAACAGATTCCGCGACACAAGTGACTACGAGGCCCAGGAACTGCTCTACGTGGCTCTGGACCGTATGCACAGGTGCAAGGTCATATCACCTTCCCGCCTGCTGTTCTACATGCAACCAAAGGACAAGACGGGCTATGTCGCGGGGAAACTGGCCAGGCTGAAGAAGGGCAGCTACAGATTCTGCTGTTTCAACTCACTTGAAAACGCTCCTGAACCTGAGAGAAAGGAAGTCATCACCTGGATCGAGAACATTCTGGGCTTGTGAAAAGATAAATTTTCCATTTCACCCCCCATAAAAACATCTTTTTGAACATCTGTTTCATGGAGCAGGATTAGTTTTGTTTCAAAAGAAACGGTCGGCGGAAGCCTGACACCAAAACCAATCTTCTATGAAACATACTTTTCTGCCGGCGCCGACTCCTATCGGGTGGCCGAACCAGTCCAACACGGCCAGAGGACCATTTCTCCGGTTCCTATTTCTATCATGCTTGCTAAATGGTTCCGGTCTGTTTCCATCATGCAGCCCCGCCGACCCTTTCACATTTCAGAACGATGTACGCACGACCCTGTTCCTGCCGGATATACAGGTGGCGGTCAGCCACCCGACCAAAGCAGGGTATCAGGGCATCACCAGACTTGACATGTTCGTGTTCAACGACGATGAGACCATGAAACTGGATTCCTACAGCTGCATCACGAATCCGACGACCCCATATCTGGAAGTGACATCCGGGAGCGGTGACAAAATGCTCGTCATCCTGGCCAACTGCAGCGGCATCGACAGCGCGGATGCCAGCGATTTCTGGAACTATGAGGCTCTGGAGAACATCAAGTGCCATCTGAAGGATGAAGATCCGGCCTCCCCTGTGATGAGCGGAGAATGTCAGTTCTGCGCCGGCGCCGGGGGATACACGCCCGTCACACTCACACCTTTGCTGGCAAATGTGAGAGTGGACTTCATCAAATGCAATTTTGCCGGCAGAGGATACCGCAGCAGCACTCTTGAGAATGCATCAGTCTATCTGACGAACATCTCCGGGAGCTGTGAGGTTCTACGTCACGACGGTTTCCATATAACAGAACTCGAGAACGGCGGTTCGTTGGACAGGAGCTATCTGTCCACTATGAAACACCCGGAAATGGTGTACAGGAACGTAACACCGGGGCATTGGGCACCGGTCGACCTTTACTGCTACCCGAATGATGACGCCGACGGCGTACTCGGCAGCCCGCACACAAGGCTCGTCCTTCAGGGGGACATAGACGGGACTACATACTATTATCCGGTGGAAATCAATCAGGACGGATTCGGGTACAGTTCGGGCAGCCGCGGGATCAGCAGGAACATAAAATACTCATACAGCTTCAACATCACCAGGAAAGGCAGCACCGACCCGGACGTACTTGTACCACCAGAGGATATAATTGAAAAGGGATGGATAAGCCTGCATCCGGGGAACCTGATAACCGGGACCAACGGCGAGAAGATACATGTGTGGTGCGAAATGTACCCGGATGATGCTGAACTGGACATCTGCAGGGATGACCTTGATTTTGATGTAGAAAGAGGGATATATGACTACGAGATCGATCCTGACGGTCATGGGGTGACCCTGACGCTCAAGGAGAACGGCACGGGCATGTTCACTATAGATGCCGGGCCTCCAATAGATGACGGATTTCTGGTCATTGTCGTAGTCAATCCTTAAAAGTGTTATATTTGTATCCTCAAAAGGATGCAGATGCCACTTGTCTCTATCATAACCCCTGCCTACAACACCGAATCAGTGATCCGGGATACGGTGGAGTCCGTCATAGCCCAGACTTTCGGCGACTGGGAACTGCTGATAATAGATGACTGCTCCACGGACAACACCAGGAAGGTGGCTATGGAATACAGCGGAAAGGATTCCAGAATAAAAGTACTCTCGACTGACCGGAATTCAGGAATAGCGGTAGCCAGGAATGTCGGCATAGAGGCAGCAGAAGGCCGCTACATCGCCCTATGCGACAGCGATGACTTGTGGGCGGAGGACAAACTTGAAAAGCAAATAGCTTTCATGCAGGAGAAAGGCTGTGCGCTCTGCTATTCATCATATTACAGATGCACGGAAGAAGGTGATCCGTACAGGCTTGTCAAATGCCGTCCACAGACTACATACCGTGACATCACCAGATGTAACTGCATTCCTTGTCCGACCGGCATGTACGACACCGCCGTCACGGGGAAGATACTGACTCCTGTGATCTGGAAGCGTCAGGACTGGGCCATGTGGATCAAGGTTCTGGAGAAATGCGGGAAAGGATACGGGATCGACGAACCTCTCGCCTATTACAGGATACGTCAGGGTTCTCTTTCAAAAGGCGTAAGGAGCAGCATAAAATACAACATCAAGGTACTCACCGACATTGTTGGATACAGCAGGCTTCATGCCGTGCTGCACTACTGGTTTGTCACGATGCCCCGGAAGCTGTAGCTACTTCTCGAAGCGGGATTTCTCAGGGAACACTTCCTCAAAGGCAGCGATGAGGGACGCGCGGATCTTCTCGTATTTCACGTCACTCATGTTCACGTCATTGATACAGACGAACTTCCTGTCCGGAGCATGCAGGAATGAAGATACTGCTGCCTCAGATGAGGCGGCTAGTGAAAAATGCTTGTTGGAGATCTTTCTGCTGACAGTCCTTCCCTGATAGAACAGATAGTCGGAGAAAAGGTACTGGAGCAGGTTCTTCTCCTCCCTGCACCGGCTCAGGGACGAAAGGATGTCAGGCTCCATCTTGCTGAACAGCTCGTCACCAACGCTTCTCAGCATCGCGGACACGGTATGCTGCGGACGTACGAAGAAGACTGACTTCCGTGCGCCGGCGGCAGCTCTTGCCTTCCGGTCAGTGTTCCTGGCCATTTTTTTGAAAAGGTTCAAGGCCAGAAGGCATCTTGTGTGCTTCACCACAGGCTTTCCGTTCTCGAAAAAGTCATCATGACGAGAGTCTGACACTGGGAAGATGTCATCGTTGAAGTTCAGGAACTCCTCATCGATACCAGGAATCCTGTGAAGGAAAAGTTCTATGGTGTTGCAGTTGAAAGTCGGCAGATATGCCTCCGGTATGATATCACGGTGAAGGACGATGCGAAGGTTCTCTCTGTCCGCCCATTCCGGCACCTGGCTTTCCCTCGCCACGACCAGATAGACATTGCGGACAAACGGCATATGCTTCTCTATTCCCCTCAGCAGATATTTGAGCGTACCCCAGTCCCTGAAGCGCTTGGGATTGACAGCCTCATCGACATTCTGACGATAGTCCTCAAGCCACAGAGGGTCCTGACCGTTGACATATGTTATTACGACATCCATACCTGTATTGTTTATAGATACTGTGCTGTGAAGTTTCCGCTACAGCCGGCAAGTTCTTCCGGCGTGCCTTCAAATACCACCTCGCCACCCTTGTCACCCGCATCAGGACCGAGGTCGATCACCCAGTCCGCCGAACGTATCACATCCAGATTGTGCTCCACCACCACGAGGGAGTGTCCCTTTTCCAGAAGTACGTCGAACGCCTTGAGAAGCTTCTCGACATCGTAGAAATGCAGTCCTGTGGTAGGCTCGTCAAAGATGAACATTATTCTCTTCTGGTTCCGTCCTCCGCTTTCGCTCAACGAGAGGAAGTACGCCAGCTTGATTCTCTGGCTTTCACCACCTGAAAGCGTGCTGCTGCTCTGCCCAAGCTTGATATATCCCAGTCCTACCCTCACAAGTGGCTGGAGTTTTGATGCAATGCTCTGTGCCAGAGGCTCTTTTCCTGCTGAAAAGAACTCTATCGCCTCATCCACGCTCATATTCAGGATATCATCGACATTCTTGCCGTTGTAACGCACCTCCAGGATGTCCGGCTTGAACCTTTTTCCTCCGCAGGACTCGCAGATCATCGTCACATCCGCCATGAACTGCATGCCTATCCTGACATAGCCGTCTCCCTGGCATTCAGGACAACGGCCACCGTCCTGGTTGAAGGAGAAATGATTGGCACCGAAACCGTTGATTTTGGCGTACTGCTGCTCGGCGAGAAGCTTGCGTATGTCATCGTAGACTTTGAGATATGTCACGGCATTCGAGCGGGAGCTCTTCCCTATCGGGTTCTGGTCCACATACTCCACACGGTCGATACGGTCCAGATTGCCCGCCAGACCCTTGTACACGCCCGGCAGGTCACCAGCCTCGTTGATGCGGCGGAAAAGCGCCGGATACAGAATGTCTCCGACAAGCGACGACTTGCCGCTGCCGCTCACGCCGGTCACGACAGTGAGGACTCCCAGCGGGAAACGAACATCTATATCCTTGAGATTGTGCTCCATCGCACCCTGGACAGTGATGGAATAGTGCCACGGACGTTTCTCCCGTATGAAACGCGATCTTCGTCCGGAAAGATACTGCAGGGTCAGAGACCTTGCATAATCATCTTCGCCGGCCGTGGTCTCCCCAACCTTTCCACTGAATACTATCTCTCCACCGTTCACACCCGCATGCGGCCCCATGTCTATCAGCATGTCAGCGGCCCGGATTATCTCCTCATCGTGTTCCACCACGACCACGGTGTTTCCTATGTCACGAAGCCGCTTCAGCACGCCGATGAGTCTCTCGGTGTCGCGTGGATGCAGTCCTATGGACGGTTCGTCAAGTATGTACATCGAGCCAACAAGGGACGAGCCAAGAGCTGTGACCAGATTGATGCGCTGGCTTTCACCACCGGAGAGAGTATTGCAGGCACGATTGAGCGTGAGATAGCCGAGACCGACGTCTTCAATGCACCTGAGACGGGAAAGTATCTCGTCCACAGGACCTTTGACTATGCTACGCTCATATTCTGTCAATTCCAGATTCTCAAAAAAGGCGATCGCCTGCTCCACATTCATGCTCATGACCTCGTGAATGTCCAGGCCTCCGACCTTCACATACAACGCATCCTTGCGCAGACGGCTGCCGTGGCATTCGTTGCAGACGGTGCGGCCGGAAAAACGGCTGAGCATATACTTGTACTGTATCTTGTACCTCTGGGTCTCGACCCAGCTGAAGAATTCATTGATACCGACGACTGAATCCTCTTCATCGGCGGCATGGTATCCGTCCCAGATCAGTCTCTTCACCCTGTCGGAAAGCTGGCAGTACGGATCGAACACCGGGATGTCGTAGAGATGAGCGACCTTGACCAGATGGTCCCGGAACCAGCCCATCTTGTCCCCTCTCCAGCAGGCTATGGCTCCGTCATAGATGCTCTTAGCCTTGTCCGGAACCACCAGATCCTCGCTGATGCCTATTATCTTCCCGAGTCCTCCGCAGACAGGGCATGCTCCGAGAGGGCTGTTGAAGCTGAACATGTATTCATCAGGCTGCTGGAAAGTGATGCCGTCGAGTTCGAAACGGTTCGCGAAGCGCTTCATCTCACCGTCAAGGGACAGCAGCATGACGCCATCACCGCGTGTGAACGCGGTGTCCACAGATGAGAGCAGACGTGTGCGCAGGTCAGAATCAGGCTCACCACCATCCAGTTTCACACGGTCGACAAGAAGGAACAAACTGTCAGGATAGTCTTCAGACTCAGCTCTTTTCATCATCTCTTCGATGCGTATGACCTCCCCGTCAGAAAAGAAGCGGGAATAACCCTCCTCCTTGAGCTGGAGCATAAGTTCCACCTTGTCCTCCCTTGCTGACCAGCCGAGGTCAGCCAGGATATAGGCGGTGTGAGGCTTTCCGTCGATGAGGACGGACATCACATCACTGACATTGTGGCACTTGACCTCCTGCCCGCTGACAGGCGAGAAAGTGCGGCCGATCCTGGCATAGACCAGCCTCAGATAGTCAAATATCTCAGTGGTCGTGGCAACGGTCGAGCGGGGGTTCTTGGTGTTGACCTTCTGCTCGATGGCGATGGCCGGCGGGATGCCGTCGATGGAGTCCACGTCAGGCTTGCTCATCCTTCCCAGGAACTGGCGGGCGTAGGAGGACAAACTCTCCGCGAAACGGCGCTGTCCCTCGGCGAACAGGGTGTCGAACGCCAGCGAGGACTTCCCGGAACCGGAAATGCCAGTGACGACAACTATCTTTCCGCGAGGTATCTCAACGGTAAGGTTTTTCAGGTTGTTAGCCCTGGCTCCTTTGATCACTATGCTGCCTGCATCCGCCATATTAAGATGATTGGAAAAACAAAATTACGCAAATTTCCTCTATATTTGCAGAGTATATGATATTATTGATATGAAACGTTTAGCAAAAATGATCATGATTCTGGGCAGTGCAGCCGCAACACTTGTCTCCTGCGGGCAGAAAGAAGCCCAGCTCCAGGAGGAAGATAATTTCAAATACTTGATTGACGAGTTCGCGGATCTCCGCATCATGAGATACAAGGTCGAAGGTTGGGATGACCTGAGCCTCCAGCAGAAAGAATATGTCTACCATCTGAGCGAAGCCGCCAAGTGGGGACGCGACATCTACTGGGACCAGAACGGCAAGGACAACCTTAAGGTGAGAAGAGTCATCGAGGACATCCTCAACAAATACGAGGGCGACCGCGAATGTGCTGATTTCCAGAACTTCATGGTATATGCGAAGAGAGTGTTCTTCTCCAACGGCATACATCACCACTATGCAGAGGACAAGTTCTTCCCTGCATGCAGCAAGGAATATTTCCAGAGCCTCATGGAGGCTGTGGGAGACGGTTCTCAGTGCGGAGAACTGATTCCTGTCATGTTCGACCCTCAGGTCCAGCCTCAGCGCAAGTCCACGAACTCTGCAGGTGACATCGTCGCCGAGTCTGCGGTCAACTTCTACGAAGGAGTGACCAGGAAAGAAGTCGAGGACTACTATGCCGGCATCATCGACCCTTCTGACGAGACACCGGTCTCATATGGTCTGAACACCAAGGTCGTCAAGGGATCGGACGGGACAGTGCGCGAAGAGGCCTGGAAATCCGGCGGACTCTACGGTCCTGCCATCGACAAGATCGTTGAAGAACTCGAGAAGGCTGCAGAAGTGGCCGAAAATGACACACAGAAGAGCTATATCGCCAAGCTTGTCGCGTATTACCGCACCGGTGATCTCAAACTCTGGGATGACTACAACATCGAGTGGCTTCAGGACTCGCTCGGGACCGTGGACTTCGTCAACGGATTCGTCGAGGACTACAATGACCCTCTGGCCCGCAAGGGAGCCTGGGAGGCCCTCGTGAACATAAAGGACCACAAGGCATCTGAGCGCACCGAGATCCTCAGCGCCAACGCCCAGTGGACCGAGGACAACTCCCCTGTCGACCCTCGTTTCAAGAAGAAGGAGGTCAAGGGCGTCAGCGCCAAGGTCATCAACGCCGCCTGCCTCGCCGGCGACTGCTATCCTTCCACCCCTATCGGCATCAACCTCCCGAATGCGGACTGGATCCGCAAGGACTATGGTTCGAAGAGCGTGACCATCGCGAACATCACCCACGCATATGACCTTGCCGCGCTGGAATGCCCAGCCAGCACCCTCAACGAGTTCGCATGGAATGAAGAGGAGATCGCGTTCGCGAAGAAATTCGGCGGAGTGACCGACGAGATCCACACCGACCTCCACGAGTGCCTCGGACACGGTTCCGGACAGCTCCTCCCGGGTACCTCACCTAACGCCATGGGCGAATACAGCTCCACACTCGAGGAAACCCGCGCCGACCTCTTCGGCCTGTACTACATGGCTGACCCTAAGCTTGTTGAACTCGGAATCCTTCCGGACAAGGAGGCATACAAGGCACAGTACTCCGGCTATATACGCAACGGTCTCATGGTCCAGTTCAGCCGCGTAGAGCTCGGCCGCCCGAACACCGAGGCCCATATGCAGAACCGCAAGCTCATCGCCGAATGGTGCTACGAGAAGGGCCAGGAGAACAATGTGATAGAGAAAAGGACCCGTGACGGCAAGACATACTTCGTAGTCAATGACTATGAGGCTCTCAGAGGGCTCTTCGGAGACCTTCTCGCCGAGATCCAGCGTATCAAGTCCGAAGGCGACTTCGCCGCAGGCAAGGCTCTCGTGGAGAAGTATGCAGTCAATATCGACCCTGCACTTCACAGAGAAGTGATAGAGCGCTACGCCGCACTCAACCTCAAGCCATACGGAGGTTTCGTGAATCCCGGCATCGTGCCTGTGGTCAAGGGCGGAAAGGTCATCGACTACAAGGTCGAGTACACTGATGACTATGTAGGCCAAATGCTCAAATACGGTGCAGAATACTCGGCTCTTTAAAGACTATTCCTACTATCTCAAGATAGAACGTAGCCTTTCACCGAACACAGTGAAAGGCTACTGTTCGGATATCGGCCACTTCCTGGAAGACTGCGGGAAAGAAGCGGCTGAAGTGCGTTCAGAGGACATTGCCACATATCTGGAGAAGAAGTCCGGAAGCCTCACGAAACGGTCGCAGGCACGGCTTATCAGCGCCCTCAGGTCATTCTATGACTGGATGATTCTCGAAGGTGACATCAAGGAGAACCCATGCGACAGGATAGACCCTCCGAAGATAGAGCGCCATCTCCCTGAAGTGCTGTCTGTCGAGGAAGTCGAGGCGATGATCGATTCCGTTGACACCGGCACGGCCAACGGCATCAGGGACAAGGCCATTCTGGAAGTCCTGTACGGCTGCGGTCTCAGGGTCAGCGAAGCGTGCTCCCTCAAACTGTCCGACCTGTATATGGAAGACGGATTCGTCAGGATAGTGGGCAAAGGTGACAAAGAGCGTGTAGTCCCTCTCGGAGAGATGGCTTCCGAGGCACTGGAGGCTTATTTCGAGGTAAGGGTCGAGCCTGTACGCGGTTACGAGGACAATGTATTCCTGAACCGTTTCGGCAAGCCTCTCAGCAGGGTTTCCGTGTTCAACATGATAAAGACCCAGGCGGTTCTCGCCGGCATCAGGAAAGAGATTTCGCCCCATACGTTCAGACACTCCTTCGCGACCCATCTGATAGAGAACGGCGCAGACCTCAGAGTCGTGCAGGAAATGCTCGGCCACGAAAGCATCCTGACCACGGAGATTTACACCCATATCGACGCCAAAACCTGGCAAGGCTCGATTATTGCACACCATCCAAGGCGCAAACAGAAATAATTGCCTATATTTGCATCATTATGAAGAAGATGTTCACACGTATCATCGCACTGACAGTCGCTGCCATCAGCATTGTCAGCGGTTGCGAGTGCAAGCATCACGGGCCGGACGAGGACATCATCTACGACAAAGTGATGATAATGTACTCCGCCGGGCATAATTCTCTCTCCTCCTATCTGAAGGAGGACATCGAGGACTTGAAGAAAGGGTATCTTCCTGCGAAGAACGATGGAAACGCCTTTCTGGTCGTGAGCCATCTCTCAAAGACGAACAATGACTTCACCACGCCAGCGGCACCTGTCGTCATCAGGATGTACAAGGACAAGAAAAGAGGCGTCACTGTCGACACCATCAAGACCTACCCTTACGACAAGGTCCTTACAAAAGCTTCCGACTTGAATGACATTCTCTCGACCATAAAATCGCAGTTCCCGGCAAATCATTACGGCATGGTGCTTTCATCACACTCGTCAGGATGGCTTCCTAAAGGCTATTACAACAACCCCGGCGACTATGAGTCGAAGTCATCCGGATCCCGCTCGCTTTCCTCAGGGCAGTCCATGCCTCTGCCCGACGGGGCTGTCCCGTATGTGGAGCCGGAAGAGTTCCCCGGTGCTCCGGCAGTCAAGAGCATAGGTGTGACCAATGCCAAGGAGGGCTCCTCAAGCATCTCTTATGAACTGGACCTCCCTGAATTCGCGGTCAGCATTCCGATGCATCTCGATTACCTGATTCTGGACGCCTGCCTTGCCGGAGGCATCGAACTCGCCTACCAGTTTAGAAACGCCTGCGACGTCATCTGTTTCTCACAGGCCGAGGTTCTTGCCGGAGGCCTCGACTACACGACTCTGACATCCAGACTTCTCGAGCAGAATTCAAACGTGGTCGCCGTGGCCGACGACTATTACCAGCAGTACATGGCCAAGACTGATGCAAATGAAAGAGCCGCGACCATGTCAGTTGTCGACTGCTCGGGACTTGATGACCTCGCCGCCTGCTGCAAGACCCTTTTCAGCAAATACAGGAACAGCATCGCCTCACTCGACCCGAAGACTGTCCAGCAGTACTACAGAAGTTCCAAACACTGGTTCTACGACCTTGAGGACATACTTCTGAAGGCAGGCATCACCGAGAGCGAGCATAAACAGCTTGCGTCCGCCCTCGACGGATGCATCATGTACAAGGCCGCCACAGAATCATTTCTGAAGAGCTTCGGGGGATTCGACATCATCACATATTCCGGTCTCAGCATGTACCTGCCATGCAACGGAAGTGCATATCTGAACAACTTTTACAAGTCTCTGGACTGGAACAAGGCGACAGAACTTGTTGATTAACAAAATTATTCATATATTTGCGCCCGCATTTTAAAAGCCCCGGGCTTTTGGTGCAATGGGTCCTCAGCTTGACTGGGGATGAGTAACACATTTTAAACATATTACAAATGCAGCATTTTGAATTGAAAGGCCAGATCCGTCAGGTTGGCAACAAAGCCGTCATCAAGGCTTTCCGCAAGCAGGGACTCGTTCCATGCAATCTTTATGGTCTCGGAATGGAGAACATCCTCTTCACAGTCGACGCAAAAGAACTCAAGGGCGTTACAGACACCCCTAAGGCATACATCGTTGACCTCGTCCTCGACAATGGCCAGACCTACAGCGCAGTGCTCCACGAGCTTCAGTTCCATCCTGTTCTCGACACCTGCCTCCATGTAGATTTCCTTGCAGTCAACGAGGAGAAGCCTATCGCCATCAACGTCCCTCTCATCATCACCGGACATTCAGTCGGTGTACAGCAGGGTGGTAAATTCAGCCAGAACGTCCGCTCACTCCGCATCAGCGCTCTCATGGCCAACCTTCCTGATGACGTGACCGTAGACATCACTTCTCTCGGACTTGACAAGAAGATCAAGGCCGGTGACCTCAAGTTCGACAACATCACAGTCCTCACGGACAAGGATACTATCATCTGCGGTGTCAAGTCTACACGTAACATGGTGGCTCAGGAGGCTTCTGAGTAGTCATCAACATACTGAACCGGGTATGAACTATCTTGTCGTCGGACTGGGAAACATCGGCGAAGAGTATGCTTCTACCAGGCACAATATGGGATTTATGGTATTGGATGCCTGGGCTCAGGCATCCAATCTTGTTTTCGAGTCGAAAAGATACGGAAGCATCGCCGAAGACACTTTCAAGGGGAGGAAATTCACCCTCCTCAAGCCTTCGACATATATGAACCTCAGCGGCAATGCCGTCAGATACTGGATGCAGAAGCTCAATGTCCCGGTGGAGAATATCATCGTGATCTGCGATGACCTCAACCTTCCTTTCGGAACTGTGCGGATGCGCAAGAAAGGCAGCGACGGAGGGCACAACGGACTGAAGAATATCCAGGAGATGATCGGAACCCAGGAATTCGCCAGAATCAGAATAGGCATAGGCAATGACTTCTCCAAGGGAGAGCAGGTGGACTATGTCCTGGGCAGAATATCCCCGGAACAAGAAAAAAACATATCTGAAACAAGCAAGGACATAATCGACGGGATCAGGAACTTCTCCACCATGGGCGCTGACAGGGCCATGAATATCTTGAATGCAAAAAAAAGTTAAATATTTGGAATTGAATACAATATTTCATATATTGCAAACAGTTGGGTAGAACTGGGGGAAGCGTATAAATGAATAGTATTTCACTGATTATATATTAACCGTAAATTTTTATCACAATGAAAGAGCTTGTTGAAAAAATCAATGCTGAAATCGCCGCTTTCCAGGCTAACGCTGAGGCACAGGTAGTAAAGGGCAACAAGGCTGCCGGCGCACGCGCCCGCAAGGCTGCTCTCGACCTCATGAAAGACCTCAAGGAATTCAGAAAAGTTTCTGTAGAGGAAACAAAGAAATAAAAAATCATTTTTTTTTGTTTTTTGATGCAACATTTCCTGAACTTTCTGCATCTATAGTGCAGGTTTAGGTTTTAGTACACGTCTAAGAGTCGGGCAGCCGTGAGGTGACCGGCTCTTTGCTTTTTTGTCCAGCCACCTCCATTTTTGGTATTCTCCCCTATTTTTCGTAACTATGCATACTTTTTGATGTATGTATAATTCATGAAGATCAAGTCCATACTGACATCTATTTTCTTCACCTTGCTTTCCGTCCATTTGATGGCCGTACCGGCGAGGAAAGGTGTCTATACATACAGGCAGCCTGACGGCACCACATTCCAGGTCACGCTGTCAGGAGATGAATTCAACCGCAGAGTCACGACACTGGACGGATGCGCAGTCAGGAAAGACCCGTCCGGATTCTACTGCTACGCGGCACAGGACCATCTGGGACGCATCATCAGTTCCGGAGTCCGCGTGAATCCCGCAAACAGCACGAGTGCGGCCGCCGCGGCGTCAAGACTTGTCAGACATCAGGCGACGAAGGGACGCGGAGACGCATTGCGGCATCAGACGGAGCATATCAGAGCCTCGAAGGCCGCTCCAGTCACGAAAGGCTCGGTGCAGAAGAGGAAGAACATAATCATCCTCGCCCAGTATCAGGACCTCAGGTTCAAGTACTCCCGTTCAAACTTCATCAGCATGCTCACCGCCCCCGGCTATTCTAACAACGGGGCCACAGGCAGTGCACTTGACTATTTCAACGACCAGTTCGAAGGATCCTATGAATTCGATTTCGTGATAAGTCCGATAGTGGAACTGTCACATGGCTACGCCTACTACGGAGAGAATGACGAGTACGACCAGGACGGAAGAGCCGCCGAACTGGTGAAGGAGGCGTGTCAGCTCGCTTCTCGCGCCGGGGTTGACTTCTCCACCGCCGACGGCGACAATGACGGTGAAGTGGACAATGTATTCATCTTCGTCGCGGGACAGAGCGAGGCGGAAGGAGCGGGTGATGATTACATGTGGCCTCACCACTGGTATCTCGCGGACGGCGCAGGCGTAAATTTCAGTTTGGGAGGCAAGAAAATCAACTCATATGCAGTAGCTACAGAGATCACGCATGATCTGTACAGCTGGGACACGATATTCGCGACCATCGGCACATTCTGCCACGAATACAGCCACTCATTGGGACTTGATGACATGTATGACGCCGATTACGAAGACAGCGGCGGTCAGTCAAACGCTCTTTGGGAGACAACATCCTTGATGGACCACGGAAACTACAACAACAACGGCAACACTCCCCCGAACTTCAATGCCGTGGAGCTCGAGATATTCGGCATCGGAGAGAAGGAGACCTTGTCCGAGGGGCCTTGGTCACTGAAGCCGACAGGTACGCAGAAACGCTACATCAGAACGGACACTGACAGACGCGGAGAATATTTTCTGTTCGAATGCAGGGCCGCCGAAGGATGGGACAAATATATCGGAGGTTCTGGTATGCTCATATACCATGTCGACAAGTCAAACAGTCAGGCAGGCTATTCGGAACAGTACGGAGAGGTTCTGACTGCGGAAGAGAGATGGTGGTACAATCAAGTCAACTGCAACCCCGACCACCAGTGCGTAGACCTTGTCGAGGCCGTGCCGATCGCACAAAGCGCATCACAGGCTTTCTGGCCTAACGGCTCCCATACCGCCTTCGCACCGAACACGAAACCTGCATTCACCTTCTGGAGCGGAGGTACTCCGGACATCTCCATCATTGACATCAGAAAGACTTCCGACGGTGTCACATTCACCGCGGCGGGACCGCTTTCGATTGAAAAGGTCGAGGAGTTCCAGGACGGATCCATAATTCTCTGGACATCGATGTCGGGCCCCGAAGAGTGCATCCTGAGCCTTACAGCTCCTGACGGAAAAGTTCAGAAATATACGGTCAGCCCATACACCACCGGCAAGTACTCATACGAGTTCGAGGGGCTGCAGCCTAAGACCACCTACAAGGTGAGCATATCAGTCAAAGGTGATGAGACATCCTCCGTCTCCACCGAATTCACGACCAAAGCCTACTACAACAGCGGATACCCGTTCATCTATCTGAACTCCGCGGAACGCAACAAGGACGGCAGTTTCGTGCTTGGCTCCATGATGCCGCTGAGAGTATACAATGCCAAGGATGCCGCCAGAATCAGCTGGCAGTTCAACAGCAGCGTCCTGTCATCCGACGGATCCGGATATTACAAAGTCAAAGGCAGCGGGACCATCAAGGCAGTCATCGACTACAAGGACGGCACCAGAGAAATCATCTCCAAGACCATCACCGCAAAATGAGACACACCGCATCATACATCATAGCACTTCTGGCAGTCATCTTCATGACAAGCTGCCAGGGCAAGGTGGACCCTGAATTCGTCCAGTCCACGACCACCGGACTGCAGGTGAAAGAAGATGTCGTATTCGAGTATGACCCGCTGACATGGCAGACGTCCTTCAACAGGGAGAAGTGCGAATACAGAGTCCATACGGACAACATGTCCGACTACTATGTCCTCGCGCTCGACCTAGTGCCCACAGCCACGGGCCAGAAAGCGAAAGGGAATCTGACCTGGACCAGCCACAGCAGCCTGGTCTCCAAAAAAGGTCTGACCTTCTCGGTGGAAAAGATGGACAGAAGCGGCAAAATCTGGCTATGGTGCAGGAAGGAAGGCATAGGGGTCACAGTTCAGACTCTTGATTGATCAAATTATCACCAACTATATGAAAACTGTCAATATCATCGCAGCCGCCATGCTGTCATTTCTGGCGGCGACAGGGCTCGAGGCCCAGAGCGGAAAGGGTGGAATATCTGCTGAAATGCTTCAGGAAATCAGCAAGGGATATGAAGGCACAGCCGCCGACAAGGCCCTTCACAACGCCCTCAACTCCACTTCCATCGCCACGCTGTCAAAGAATGCCGACAACATGTCCATGATAGACACGCACTTCACTTACGAAGTGAAGACCAAAGGCATCACCGACCAGAAATCATCAGGAAGATGCTGGTTGTTCTCCGGGCTCAATGTACTGAGAGCCAGAATGATAGACAAACATGACCTGGGCGAGTTCACATTCTCGCAGAACTATGTATTCTTCTATGACCAGCTGGAGAAGGCGAATCTTTTCCTGCAGGGCGTCATCGACACGAAAGACCTTCCTTTCGATGACAGGAAAGTGGACTGGCTTTTCTCCTCCCCTATCGGTGACGGCGGTCAGTTCACCGGCGTATCGAACCTCATCACAAAGTACGGTCTCGTACCTGCTTCAGTGATGCCTGAGACCCTCTGCGCCAACAACACATCCGCCATGTCCACCCAGCTCAAGAACCTCCTCCGTCAGGACGGTCTCAAGCTCCGCGCAGCCGGGAAGAAGGATGACATTCAGGCCATGAAGACAGATATGCTCAAGGAAGTCTACCATATCCTGGGTCTCTGCCTCGGTGTCCCTCCGACTGAGTTCGAATGGACCAGATACGACTCGAAGGGAGAGTTCGTCAGCACAAAGAAATACACTCCGAAGAGTTTCTACGACGAGTTCGTGGGAGCAGACCTTGAGAACAACTATGTGATGGTCATGAACGACCCTACACGCGAATACAACAAGGTATATGAGATAGACTACGACCGTCACGTCTACGACGGCGAGAACTGGGTGTATGTCAACCTTCCTGTCGAAAGGATCAAGGAGATGGCGATAGCATCCATCAAGGACAACACTGCCATGTATTTCTCCTGTGACGTGAACAAGTACCTTGACAGTGCCAAGGGAGTCGCCGACCTCAACAATTTCGACTATGACTCTCTCATGGGCGTGGAGTTCACGATGAACAAGAAGGAGCGTGTCATGACCCATGCAAGCGGTTCCTCCCACGCCATGACACTTGTCGCCGTGGACATCGCCGATGACGGAAGCACGAAGAAATGGATGGTGGAGAACAGCTGGGGAGCATCCTCCGGCTACAAGGGCCACATCATCATGACAGACGATTGGTTCAATGAGTATATGTTCCGTCTCGTCGTTGAGAAGAAATACGTGCCGGCTGACATCATGAAGATGCTCGAGCAGAAGCCGGAACTCCTCCCGGCATGGGATCCAATGTTCCTTCCAGAAGAATAAGCGCGATGAGAAGAAGTGTTATTGCCACGGCTCTGGCAGCCGTCACCATCATGAGCCTTGTCTCATGCCACCGAGGAGAAAAGAACGCTGAAAACCTGTCTGAAATGCCTGCCGTTGACACTGTGATGACCGACAATGCCTGGGCTGCCATAAAGCCTGACCAGATCACCAGTAATCCATACTCCCTCTTCGCCAAGGACTGGATGGCCCTTGGAGTCGGGACAAAGAAGAATTTCAACTCCATGACCATAGCCTGGGGCACCATGGGACAGCTCTGGAACAAGCCTGTCGTGATAGTGTTCGTATCCAAGGACAGGTATTCAAAGGGATTGATGGACAGCAACAAGTATTTCACTGTCACAGGTTTCCCTCAGACCAGTGCCTGCAAGGAAGCCCTTGTGTACATAGGCTCGCATTCACAGAGAGACGAGCCTGACAAAACCGCGAACGCCGGTCTTACAGTCGAGTTCACCGAGCTGGGGAATCCGATATTCTCCGAAGGGAATCTCGCGATAGAATGCAGGAAGATTTATTCCGACGAGTTCGAATCCGACAAGGTTCCAGCTGAGATCATGGAAAGCATGTACTCAGGAATGGGACTTCACACCATGTACATCGGCGAGATCGTCAACGTTTGGGAAAAGAAGTAGCCACCGGTATCAGGGCTATCAAGTATCCAATCACTGACACGCTCACTAATGTGAGCAGGACATCCGTCCACTGAAGTACAACGGGATATGAACTGACCAGGTAGTTGCCCGGCAGTTTTACTATCCCGAACTTCTGCTGGACAAGCGAGATTATCACACCCGCCACGACTCCGATGATCAGTCCAAGCAGAGATATGAACCATCCTTCAAGCACGAAGAACCGGCGCACGAGGGATTCCTTGGCGCCCATGCTGCGGTAAGTTCCTATGTCCTCCGTCTTCTCTATGATAAGCATGGACAGACTTCCGAAGACATTGAAAGCGATGATGATGATTATGAAGATGAGTATGAGGAAGACAGATGCTTTCTCATACTTCATCATCTTGTAGAGGGATTCATTCTGCTGTATCCTGTCATTGATGACAAAATCCTCCCCGAGCATTGTGCCGAGAGTGTTCACAAGTTCCTTCTTCTGTGCGCGTGTGCAGCCCGGCACAAGCCTGAGCTCCACAGCCGACACTTCATCCTCATATCCCAGAAGGTCACGCATGGTTTCAAGCGGGAGAATGATGAGCGAAGCGTCGATGTCGGAGTTGAGGGAGAACACCGAGGACGGTCTGGCTGAAACGGACTCAATCGACGCCGCCGGATTGGTAAGGGAGATTTCTCTGTCGCGGGCCGGGTAGAATATCTCGAGAGGAGCCAGGAAATTAGGGTTTATGCCCATGCTGTTAGCCAGCCCGACACCCACGGAGCACAGGGGCAGGTCACCGTTCCTCAGCAGAAACTCACCTGCACGAATATGGTTCCTAATCCCGGATTCCTCCTCGAACACCTTGTCGACGCCCTTCGCCTTCGCCACCGACTGATGGTTGTCATATGTCACGAAAACATTCTCCTGAAGGACGCTGCTCATGTTGAGGACGTACGGGCAGTCGTAGGCCCAGTCGAACGCCTCCCCTTCAGGGATGAATGTCTTCCCGGACGCCGGCTTGACCACATAGTCAGGGTCAAGGTCGCTCAGGGAGCTGCGTATGATGCCGTCGAAGCCGTTGTAGACAGATAGTATGATGATGAGGGCGGCCGTTCCCACAGCCATACCTGTCACACTTATCGCCGAGATGATGTTGATCACATTGTGTGACTTCCTGGCGAAAAGGTAACGTCGGGCTATGAAGAACGGCAGGTTCATTACATTTTCAGAAGCTGGTCGATATGCTCCGCGTAGTCAAGGGTGGTGTCGAGATAGAACACTATCTCAGGGACTATACGGAGCTGCTTGCCGACCATATGGCCCAGTTCGCCGCGGTATATCCTGAGATTCTCGTTCAGAATGCCCATCACCTCGTCGGCCTTCGCTGAAGGGAAGATGCTGACATAGGTCTTGGCAATCGAAAGATCGGGACTTACACGCACCTCGCTGACCGTCACCATGGCCCCTCCGAAAGAGGCCATGCCCTTGCTCCGCAGGATTTCAGCCATGTCCTTCTGAATCTCGCGGGCCACTTTCAGCTGTCTTGTACTCGGTGCCTTGTCCATTATTTCACATTGATTATATAATAGTCCTTCTTTCCTTTCTGAGCGAGGATGTACTTGCCGTCGATGATATCGTCCTCGGTGAGCTGGCCGTTCGGGTCGTTCCTCTTCTCCTTGTTGATGGAGAAGCCGTTGCCCTGGATCATCTTGCGTGCCTCACCCTTGGACGGGAACACTGCAGTCTCTACTGGGAGGGCGTCAAGAATGCCCATCGGAAGCTTCGAGCGCTCGATGTCGAAAGTAGGGACACCGTCGAACACGGCGAGGAAAGTCTTCTCGTCGAGGCTTCTGAGATCATCTGCGGTAGCCTTTCCGAACAGCATCTGGGATGCCTTGACGGCATTCTCGTACTCCTTCTCGCCGTGCACCATGATGGTGATCTCCTTGGCGAGGAGTTTCTGGAGTTCGCGCCTCTCAGGGCCCTCCTGATGGGCTGCGATGGCTGACTCTATGACTTCGCGGTCAAGCATCGTGAATATCTTTATGTATTTCTCCGCATCGACGTCGGAGACATTGAGCCAGAACTGGTAGAACTGATAAGGGCTGGTGCGCTCTGCGTCGAGCCAGATATTGCCCTTCTCCGTCTTTCCGAACTTGCCGCCGTCCGCCTTGGTGATGAGCGGGCAGGTGAGAGCATAAGCCTCGCCGCCGCTGGTACGGCGGATAAGCTCAGTACCGGTGGTGATATTGCCCCACTGGTCCGCTCCGCCGAGCTGGAGCTTGACGTTATTATGCTCGTAGAGATAAAGGAAGTCGTAGCCCTGGAGAAGCTGGTATGTGAACTCGGTGAAGGACATTCCTTCACTGGAGTCACGGCTGAGACGCTTCTTGACAGAGTCCTTGGACATCATGTAGTTCACGGTGATGAGCTTTCCGATGTCGCGGGTGAAGTTGATGAAAGTGTAGTCTTTCATCCAGTCGTAGTTGTTCACAAGCTCGGCCTTGTTCGGAGCATCTGACTCGAAATCAAGGAACCTGCCAAGCTGGGCCTTGATGCACTCGACGTTGTGGGCCAGAGTCGCCTCATCGAGGAGGTTTCTCTCCTGACTCTTCATCGAAGGGTCGCCGATCATGCCGGTAGCGCCGCCGACAAGTGCGTACGGCTTGTTTCCGCAAGCCTGGAAATGTTTCAATATCATGATACTGACCAGATGTCCGATATGAAGGCTGTCGCCAGTAGGGTCGATGCCCACATAAGCTGACATAGGTCCTTTCTTGAGTTCTTCTTCCGTTCCCGGGGTGATGTCATGGATCATCCCTCTCCACCTTAATTCTTCAACAAAATTTTTCATCACTTTATATTTTCTTTTTACTGATTGCACACGTAATCAAGCAAAGATAGTGATAATTTTAAGATTAATTAGTAAATTTGCTTCCCACGAATTTTAACAAACTATTATAAACTACATTATGAGAAAGAACATCGTTGCAGGAAACTGGAAGATGAACACCACAGTTCCTGAAGGCATCGAACTTGCAAAGGCCGTTGTCGCCAAATCCGCTGAAGTACCGGCAGACGTGAAACTTATCATCGCCACCCCGTTCACACACCTCTACCCTATCGCCGAGGTCGTCAAGGGAACAGTAGTAGGCCTTTCAGCCGAGAACTGCGCTGACCA
>JAZRWN010000010.1:0-2514 GCA_045599725.1 Candidatus Cryptobacteroides sp.
AATTTCCAATGTGGGCTAATGATTATTATTACGTCGAATAATAAGCAAAATCGCCCACAAGAAACAGAAATATTATGCCGACATTTACCATGCTATCATCTTGATGTTGAAATAGTAGTTCGAAAATGTCGGCATAATATAGTAATCGTGAAAAAATAACTTGAACTTTTTAGAGCATGATTCCTGTTCTGCCATTAGCACTGGTGAACCACTCATGAAGCAGGCCTCTAAAAACCTTTAATTTTAACCCAACTTTTACGTTTCCTTCTTGTTTTTCTTGCTAATCAGTGTTTTGTGATTTCGGTTTGTTTACTGTGTTCTACAAATTTTGATTTTTCTAAACGGTGTAGGTTTGTAGTTTAGCATGGAGTAGACCTCGGTTGCTTTGGTGGTCGGTGTGCTGCATATTCGCATCTCGACCTTTTCCCCGAGCGCATTTGTCGCTTCTGAGGTAACCGCCTTCTGCGTACTCATTATTCTCACTATCTCCGTCCAGTACGGTGTCGGATATTCCGCTTTGGGATTCGGATCGGCAGCCTTTCTCCTCTCGTTCTCCTTCTTCATCTGATGGCGTATGACATTGACGATCCAGTATGAGAGAAGGCCAAGGAAAAGGTGACCGTCCGATCGTTCGTCTCTCCTGTGGTATATCGGTCTGAGATTGAGATCGGTCTTCAGCTGCCTGTTAGAACACTCGATTTCACGAATGAGATTGTAGTAATCCCAGGTTGTCTTTTCGTCCAGATTCGGCACGTTGGTTCTGAGGAAATAGGTGCCATATGTCTGTTTCTCTGGTATTTGCAGATTCCATGTCACAGATGCAGCATTACCGGACTTGTCATCCTTCTCTACATCAATGGTATAATAGCGCGCGATGGATGGATACTTGCCTTCAAGTTTTCCTAAGCGCTTGAGCACCGCCTCGTATTTCTTCGTGCCGCTCTTCTTGATGAGTGAGGTGGATATGGCATTCAGGCCATCCTCGAAGTGGCGGCGGAAGTTGCGGTTCATGCTCTCTTCCTTCAGAGCCTTTGCCGGAGAGTCTATCTTCAGATAGTAGTCCTCGCCATCGACGTGTACTTCCTGCAGTTTGATGGGCTGTTTCTTGCAGTCCTTGACGATGACAGTTCTGGCATCCGGCTTCACCTCGTAGTCCGTGAGCGCCTTGCGTGATACGCACAGGTAGTTGTATCCCTTCGCTTTCATCAGGTCAAGGTTCTCCCGAGAGGATATGCCGGCATCGATGACGACAAGCACCTTCTCCTCTGGGGAGGCTCCCACTGGGTTCTGGGCTATGAGCTTGTCCACCATGTCTGGCAAGGACTTCGGGTCTGCCGTGTTTCCCTCAAGTATGGCACTGTAGCGGATGAAGCCGTCCGTGTTGATGGCTAGTGCCAGGACGAGTAGTTTGCAGTCGGAACGCTTTTCCTTGGAGCGTCCGAACCGGGCTTTCTTGCTGTTTTCCTTGCGGCCCTCGAAGTAGAAGTTCGTAAGGTCAAAGAGCACGATGCGATTGGTGGGGTTGAACAGGTCGTCGGTCGTATGGCAGAGATACTTCTCGATTCTTGTCTTCTCCTCAAGGAATCTGTCGGCAACGCTGTAGATCTTTCTGAGCGTCAACGCATCTCCGGAGAGTCCCATCAGTTCGCATATCCCGCTGTTCTCCTGCATGATTCGCATGGATTTCAGTTCCGACGGCGTGTATATGGTCCGTGTTATGAGATGTGCTACCGCTATCTTCACATCTTCCTCCGTCCATCCGAGAGAGCGGAGGTAGCCTTCGAGTTTCAGCTGGCGCACAGCCTGCAGGCAGAGCCATTCCGCACCGATGTCGCGAGCATCGGTATGCTCCAGCGTGTCAACGTCTATGCGGCGGCATGCCTTTGCCTGGCTCTCCTTTATGGCGTTAGGGATGATGTCAAGGGTTTTCTGCTCTACCATCATCGTCCAGTACTCCTCTATCTTCTCACGTACGACATCGCTGAACACCGACATCTGGTCTTCCCACAGCTCACGTTCTCCCTGATGCTCGTACTTGTAGGTCAGTCCCTTGGAGATGTCGCGGATCTCTTCGGGCTTGAGTCCATGGATGAAGCCGACATTCAGCAGGATGCGAGTGCAGGCATTGCCACTGGCGTTGCGGTAAGACTCCTTCAGGCGGTAGTATTTCTCATCCTTGCCTGTTGCCGGGTTGTACCGTATCTGAGATGTGAAGTTCATGCGTGCAAGGTTACAACAAAGATTTCACTTTGCTGTGTTCTACATTGCACTTTTGCCCGTTTTCAAGACGTAACTTACTTATATTCAATCAAAAGATTTTTGAAAATAATTCAAAGTGTAAAAGTTGGGTTAACATTTAAACACTTGATTTTCAGGTAGTTAAATTTGCAAAAATGGAGAAGAATTCGTAACTTTAAATAACCAACCACAGTGATTTAAATGATTACGAACGCTTCTCCAAAAGTGCTCACAGACCAAGAAAAACTGTTTATGTCTAACCTCAACGAATACCAG
>JAZRWN010000011.1:0-4167 GCA_045599725.1 Candidatus Cryptobacteroides sp.
CCAAGGTTCTTCAGTATGTACAGCAGGGCATCCCTCGCATCGTTCAACTCAGAATCGTCTGCCACGAATTTCGGCAATTCGATGTAGATTTGCAAATAGTTGGGATAGATTATCTTGCCGCACTTGTCGATATCCGACAGCATGGCCCTCGTTATATACCCCTTCTCCCCCTTGAACATGTCGAAGTTCAGGATGCCGATGAAGTACAGCTTGTCAAGCCTGTAGTCCCAGGACTGCTTCGCCTGGTCCATCACTGCCATCGACGAGTAGGCGAAAGCCCTGTCCAGGAAGTTCCCCTCGTTCCCCTTCTGCATCTCCACTATGATGCGGCTCCCGTCATCACAGGTGCAGTAGACGTCAAAGACCGAGTACCCCTTCTCCGCCGTCATGTAGAAATGCTTCGGCTCGCGAAGTTCAACCTCCACGATGTTCCTGTCATCGATCATGGCGTTCAGCAGATACTTGAGAAGCCTTGAGTTTGAAGGGGTGCCGAAGAGACGGTGGAATCCCCAGTCGGATATCGGGTTGATGAAGACGGGCTCCCTGCCGCGTATGGAATTTTGAAGTTTCATTGTTGTATGTGTTTAGATATGCCGGACAGATTCGTGGTTGTCCATTCCCGGCCGCAATCTATGGAATGAAATCATCAAAAGCCTTCAAAAACAGAAAAACCCGCCGCGTGTCCGGCCGGCTTCCGTGCCGCCGGCGGGACGGCGCCCGCATGTTCCATCCTTCCCTCCAGATATCGTCTCCACTGTTCCCTCCACTTTGTGCCCGCCGCGCGAAAGTTATCCTCGGCCGGAGCGAGGAGAGCACTTACCCACAGCTCGCCGCAGCCCGGACGGGAGATAACTTCCGCCCCCTCTTCGGCTTAGCACCATTTCTCGTTTCGGTCCTCGCATCATTTCGGTCCTCGCCCCACCTCTCGTCCCTCATCCATCTTCTCACTTCATCTTGGTCCTCTCCCCACATCTCGTCTCTCATCCCTCATCTCACTGCATCTTGGTCCTGCTACGGTTGACCGCCACATCGTAGCAAAATGTCAACTTTCTTTGGTTTTTGTGACGTTTATCCTCCTCATCGTCGCAGATTGTCAACTATTTCTAGATTCTGCTACGTTTGACCGCCAAATCGTAGCAAAATGCAGTAGCTTGATCCGGATATAGACTACCCGGAAAGAGGATAGGGATAGAATGTCCATTCCAGAACGGTTTCTGTCACCATCATACCATCATTTTTATAAAAAACAGCAGAATCCGGCTACGATAGGGATAAAAATGCCACCCTGTGCCCGTTTTATTCCCTATCCCTTCGACACAACCATCCAAGACATTGAATTCTCGATCCCGCGGGGGAAGATAGCGCCTTTTCTCCCCAAAATACCACCAAAACTCACTCCGCGGGATGAAAAAGCGTCTTCTCTCCCCCGGAATAGCATGACGGCACACACCACCAATCAGTTATACTCCTGATTATAGGCATATTACATATCCTAACTCCCCCCTGAAAAGCCAGGGAGTCGACATGTCTTTCTGCTTCATTGTCAGCACTTTAGCTGCCATCCCGGCTTCTTATTTTGCAGGCCTGACACACCAAGCTAGCCCTGCCGGCCTCAAAAGTACGCCTTTTTGTGGCCGGGAGGCCTGGAACCACACCGCCAGACACAGGTTCACGGCTATTAATTAAAAATCAGGGAATGTTTATTGAAATTTAATAAACTTTTCTTGGTTTTTGGCAAACTATGTCTATATTTGCAGTCGAAAGCACATACAAAAGAAAAGACATGACAACACTTAAGAAAATCAACACACTCAGTATCATTCTGATCGCCGCCACCATCATCGGTGTCGGGCTGGATTTCGGTTTTAAATGGTATGACTTCGGACGCGGATTCCGCGATGGTTTCACGGAAGATATCCGCCTCGAGGAAAAAGATGCGCCGAAGACGACAGAGGTGGCGGTAGCGCAGATAAGTGCTGCAGAAACAGAAGCAGCAACTAAAACGCAGGAGACTGACAAGGACGGAGAAAAGAGTGGGGTTGGAGAATTTCTGGGAATCGTGGCTGTTCTAACTATGGCGATTGCGCTGCTCGTGGCTTTTGTCAGACTTATCCTCAACTACATCGGAGTCCTGGGAACGGTGAAGAGAGGCGGGATTTTCTCTGAAGAGCTGGAGAGGAGGACAAATCACATCGGCATCGAACTGATCATAATATATGTCGCAGAATGGGGTCTTGCGCTGTTTCTGGGTATCGATGTGGCTCAAACTCCAAGTTTCGGAGTGCTCTGCTGCGGAATCGGCCTTATGATTGTCGCCCAGATCTTCGCTCTTGGCAGAAAGATGAAGGAGGATCAGGAATTCATGGTGTAAACGACCGCCTCGGGAAAAAGCTAGAGAAGGGAGGAATGTGAGAAATGAGGCACGGAAAATGATAAGAAGACTGAATTATGATAATAATTAACTTAGATGTGATGCTGGCGAAGCGCAAGATGACGCTGAGCGAACTGTCGGACCAGGTGGGTATCACGCTGTCGAACATGTCGATCCTCAAGACCGGCAAGGTGCGCGCCATACGCATCAGCACCCTAGACGCCATCTGCCGCATCCTCGACTGCACTCCGAACGACATACTGGAATACCGCCCGGACCCTCCGGGAACAGATCATCAGGCAGATGAGTACTGATTGTCACTATATTAAACTACATATAAGCAATATGAAGAGAATCATTACATGCATTCTTTGCACTGTCGCGGCATGTGCATTGTCTGCAGCACAGACACCTGACGCACTCAATGTCAAGACTTTCACCCTCTCGAACGGCATGACCGTCTGGATCAATGAAGATCACAGCCAGCCGAAAGTGTTCGGCGCAGTCGTAGTCAACGCCGGAGCCAAGGACTGCCCGGAGACCGGTATCGCCCACTATTTCGAGCACATGATGTTCAAGGGCACGGAAAAGATCGGCACCATCGACTACGAGGCCGAAAAGCCTTACCTCGACAGCATCGCGGTGAAATATGACGAACTCGCTGCAACCAACGACGCCGATGAGCGCCAGGCCATCCAGATGGAAATCAACCGTCTGAACATCGCCGCCAGCGACTATGCCATCCCGAACGAGTTCAACAACCTTATCACCGAATGCGGCGGAAGCGGCCTCAACGCCTACACCAGCATGGACGTGACTGTCTATCACAATGAATTCGTGTCCTCATATCTCGAGCAGTGGGCCGAACTTAACAGCGAGCGTCTCATCGACCCTGTGTTCCGTCTCTTCCAGAGTGAGCTGGAGACCGTTTATGAGGAAAAGAACATGTCAGCCAACAATCCGCTCAGCGCATTTTCGGAGCTGATCTTCACCGAAGGATTCAAGGGCACACCATACGGCTTCCCTATCATCGGAACAACCGAATACCTGAAGAATCCGCGTCTCAACCAGATGAAGGAGTTCTTCGAGAAATACTATGTCGCCAACAACATGGGACTCATGCTCACCGGTGACATCGATGCAGAAAGTGCCCTTCCTGTCCTGGAAAAAACTTTCGGCCGCATCCGTCAGGGCGAGGCGAACCGCGTCGAACCTATGACCATCGACTATAATGGAAGAAAGGAGATCACCGCACTCGCCAAGCTGCCAGTGATCAAGATCAACCTTCTCTGCTACCGTGCCCCTTCACAGAAAGACCCGGACTACCTGCCTATGTGCCTAGTTTCCTACCTAATGAACAACAGTGAAGGAACCGGGCTGCTCGACAAGCTCATGACAAGTCACAAGATGGCGGAAATCGAGTGCATGTTCCCGAGCACATCCTTCAACGAAACCGGTATTTTCCCGTTCCTGTATGTTCCGAAACTTGTCGGCCAGAGCAACAAGAAGGCGGAGAAGATACTCATGGGCGTCCTCGACGACATCAAGTCCGGTGACTTCGACGAAAGCCTCTTCGAGAGCTGCAAGCAGTCATACAGACGCGAACTTCTCTCCAGCCTTGAGCGCACGGATGACCGCATGTCACTGATGGTCAACGCATTCTCGCAGGGCAAGAAATGGGAGGACGTCATAGCTGAGGCCGATATCATCGACAACATCACAAAGGATGACATCGTCAAAATGGCAAACAAGTATTTCAACGACGACTACCTCATCATAACCAAGAAATTCGGCGA
>JAZRWN010000012.1:0-9990 GCA_045599725.1 Candidatus Cryptobacteroides sp.
ACCAAGGAGATCACCCGTCAGCTTCGTGACGAGATCCTCATCACCCCGAGAGTCCGTCTTGTGCCTAAAAACTCTCTCCCTAAGTCAGAGGGCAAGGCTGTAAGAGTAAAAGATCTTCGTAAGAAATACTAAAAGCTATATAACTATGACAGTACATCAACTTTCCGTTTTCATCGAGAACAAGTCAGGTACTCTCGTGAAAGTGCTGAAGCTCCTGAAGCAGGAGAATATCCAGCTCATAGCATCCACCATCGCTGACACGGCTGACTACGGTATCTGCCGTATCATCTGCTCCGAGCCTATCAAGGCATACAATGTCCTGAAGGACGCCGGTGTGGCGGTCTCTCTCTGTGACGTTTTCGCGATCGAGCTCGACGATGCTCCAGGCAGAGCCGCTGACGCCATCGAGATATTTGCCAAGGAAGGAATCAGCATCGCTTATCTGTACTCATTCCTCCTCAACGGCAAGGGAGTTCTCATTTTCCGTACCGACAATGCCGAGAAGGCCCGTGAGGTCATAACGATGAACAATCTTAACTTCATCGTGGAGAAAGACCTCTCCAAACTTCTCTGACTCATGTGAACATAATTGACGAAGGCCGTCCCGAATGGGGGGCGGCCTTCGTTGTCATTGTGTATGCTCTGCGGCGGTTATTCATCGTCAGGAACGTATTCCAGAATGTCGGCCGGCTGGCAGTTCAGTGCCTTGCACAGGGCATTCAGCGTCGTGAATCGCACTGCCTTGGCCTTGCCGGTTTTCAGGATGGAGAGATTGGCCGCAGAGATGCCCACCTTTTCGGCGAGTTCACCGGAGGACATTTTCCTCTTGGCGAGCATTACATCTACGTTTACTACTATTGCCATTACTCCTTGACCTCCTCTTCGCTTTCGTTTTTCTGTTCATCAGCGGCACCGCCCTTCAGGTATGAAGGAAGGCTCATTCCTGCCATCTTGAAGATTTCCTCAAGTGGAGGTACTGCTCCCATCATGCCGGAGATGAAGTTGGAAGTGGCGGTCTTGCCGTCCTTTGAGTTACCTCCGTCCCAGACGGTGACCTTGTCGATCTTGATGCCCTTGACAGCCTCGACCTGAGTCTTGACGAGTTCAGGCAGTTTGCCGGAGATGAGCATGGTGATGGCGCCCTTGGGGTCTCCGCCTGCTGCTGCCACAAGCTGTCCGAAACCGGCAGCCTGCTTGGAGAGGATTTCCAGGGTACCGCGTGCCTGTGCATCCATCTTGGCGAAGATGGCGTCAGCCTGTCCCTGAGCCTCCCTGCGGAGTTTCTCAGCTTCAGCCTCTGCGGCGATGATCATCTTCTCCTTCTCGATCTGTGCGGCAACGACGATGTTGGCCTCCTGTGTGGCCTTCTCTCTCTCGGCACGGGCGATTTCAGCGTCACGCTCTGACTTGTAGGCCTCCTCAAGAGCCTTTGCGGCCTGAACCTTCTCGGCAGCTACAGCGATGCGCTCGGCCTCAGCGGACTTCTCACGGCGGAGTGCGTCAGAATTGGCGATGGCGATCTTGGAGTTGTTTTCTCCCTCGACTGCCTTTGCATTTGCGTCAGCGGTACGGATACGGGTGTCTCTTGTGGTCTCGGCGATACGGATGTCCTTGTCCCTGTCAGCCTCGGCCTTTCCGATCTCACCGAAGCGGTTCTGCTCGGCGACGCTCTTCTTCGCATCGTTGATGGCCTTTGCTGCAGCCTCCTTGCCGAGAGCCTCGATATAGCCGGACTCGTCACGGATATCGGTCACGTTCACGTTGATGAGCTTGAGACCGATCTTGCGGAGCTCAGCCTCCACGTTCGTACTCACATTTGCAAGGAACTTGTCACGGTCGGCGTTGATCTCCTCGATGTCCATTGTGGCGATGACGAGACGGAGTTGTCCGAAAAGGATATCTGTGGCGATGTTCCTGATGTCATCGATATGGAGTCCGAGAAGACGCTCGGCTGCGTTTGTCATGTTCTCCGGTTCGGTCGAGATACCGACGGTGAAGCGGCAAGGCACGTCAACGCGGATGTTCTGCTTTGAAAGTGCGTTGGTGAGGTTGCACTCGATGCTGATAGGGGTCAGGTCAAGGAATGCATAGCTCTGGAATACAGGCCAGATGAATGAGGCTCCGCCATGGATACAGCGTGCTGATGAAATGGATCCTTCCTGGTTCTTGCCGGTCTTACCGTAGATGACAAGAATCTTGTCAGAAGGACATCTCTTGTAGCGCTTGAGAATCGCGGCCAGTGTGACGATTCCGACAAAAACAATGATGAGGATAAGTTCAATTCCCATAGTGTCTCAATATTAAATGATTAATGAATTCAATTCTTCTACGAGGAGTGTGCTTGGACTGAGTACTTCCACCACTTTGATAGGAGTGCCGGTCTTCAGAGTGTCCGAGTCGGTGAGGGCGCTGTATTCGCGCACGGCATTGTTGATGGTGATCTGTACCTTGCCTTCTCCGGCTCTTTCTCCTGGAATGGTCAGGTATACTTTGCCCTGACAGCCGACAGCGGATTTGTAGACGTTGATGTTGCCGGACTGCTGCATGCCGCTGAGCCACTTGAACATGAACATGACAAGTGCGACGAGGGACAGACCTACCAGAAGGGAGATGATCACAAGTACCGCCTTGGAAGCGATACTGTCCTGAAGCAGGATCATGGACCATCCGAAACCGATAAGGAAGTTGATGAGATTGCGGAAGGTGTAGAGGTTCATTCCGGACCCCATTTCCATTCCGGACCCGTCATCCAGACCGCCGTCCATGCCGTCAAGGCCTCCTGCGTCCATGTCGAAGTCTCCGCCAGTGTCGGCTCCGAGGAATGTCATAATGGTCTGTATGACGAAAATCAAAGAGGCTGCGAGGGTTATTCCCCACAGAACTTTCATGATCACACTGAGTGATGCCCACCATGCTGATATCATAATGAATATATTGTTTTAGTTGTTCTTTTCTGCAAATATAATAATTAATTATTGAAAAACAATAAATATTTAAACTTTTTTATGACAGCTTGAATGATACAGATGATTGTATATATGAAACATAATTCACTATGAATCATAATTGATATTATTTCTCAATGACGAAAGCTAAATTTGTAACAGATATAACGGGCTGGAATGCGTTACTGGCGCAGGACAACTATTAGGATTTGTGGATAGCCGTTTGGTATCTCTCTCCGGTTTCATTCCCCTTCAAAACCGGATAGAAATATCAAACGGCGTTTTATAGACTCCTTTATGTCTATTCAGATTTCCCTGTGAACGACAGAATTTCGTTGATGACTTCCTCCTTGCTGTCGGTGATGGAAAGGAGCAGGCTCTTGTACTTGCCTCTCTCCAGGAGATCTTCAAGAAGAGGATATACTGGCACTTCCTTGGTGTAATAGTCGACGCCGAGGAATATCATAGGACTGGCATATCCGGATGACTCGTAATGGTTCTGAGCTGCATCCTGGAATATCTCCTGCAGAGTGCCCGCGGAGCCAGGGGAGTAGATGATGCCTCCTTTCGCTACGGTGAGAAGAACGTCCTCCCTTATGCTGTTGAAGAAATATTTGGCGATATCAGTGGCGAAAGGGGTCGCCGGTTCGTGTCCGTAGAACCAGGTAGGTATGCCCAGGCTCCTGTAATTTTTCTGAGGATATTTCGCCCGGACTTCGAAAGCCGTTCTGAGCCAGCCTTCGTCATGGAATGAAGGGGAGGGTTTCAAAGTCTCCAGCGCGTCATTGAACTCGTCGTTTGTGCGTCCCGCCATCCAGGCTCCGAAATGTGTGGCTTCCATTGCTCCAGGACCGCCGCCTGACGCCATTATCTTTCCATTTTCAGTCAGGCTTTTGCTGATCAGAGCCACCTTCCTGTAGGCCTCGTCAGTCCTGAGCAGTGCGTGACCTCCCATCACGGCCACCACCTGCCTTTCGTCAAAGCGGCTGAGGAAAGCGTACATGGCATCGCTGATGGCGTGGTCGTGCAGAGCGCGTGCGAGAGTCTCGCGGATGTTGTTGCAGTGTTTGCCCTGGGCCATGTAGTCGGAGTACACGCGGGTGTCGAAACAGGTTTCGAAACTCTGCTCGTCCCCGGGTTCATAGCCTTCGTAAAGGCTTTCGCCATTGTAGAGCTTGCTGGCGAATGCCTTGTATATCTTGCCCATGCGAGGGAATACCAAGCATGTCTGACCGATTTCGCCCTCCATTTCCGAAGGGATGTTGCAGCCCAGGAAGCAGCAGTCCGAGAACCGGTGCCCCGCTGCCACATACTGCGGCGCCTGAGTGAAATCGATGTACTGGAAGACATAGTGAGTCACGAAACCGGTCTCATCCGGTGCTGGGAGCTGTGAGAGATGCTCAACTTCCTTGTATGGTCTGCTAGTGGTCATATATTCGCGTTTCTACAAATATACGAAAAGAATTCTGTATATTTGTTTCAGTGAATAATTGAACGCTAACCACTTTCATATGAAAAAGTCCATACTTGTCATGGCACTGGCTTTCCTGGCCCTTGCCTCAACTGCTTTTGCAGGCAACTTGAAATTCTCCTCCCTTCTGGGAGACAACATGGTGCTCCAGCAGAACACCAAGGCCCGCGTATGGGGCTTTGCAGACCCTCGTGCATCGGTCTCCGTCTCCGCTTCATGGCTTTCCTCCCCGGTCGTGGTGAAGGCTGACGCCAAAGGAAAATGGGAGGCCATGCTCGACACACCGTCAGCGACTTTCGAGCCGCAGACATTGACCGCTGCAAGCGGCTCGGAGAGTGTCTCGGCTTCGAATATTCTGATAGGCGAAGTCTGGTTCTGCTCTGGTCAGAGCAATATGGAAATGACTCTGGGCGGCGGCAATGGCACTCCGATCGAAGGTTCTCTCGAGGAGATTGCGATGTCCCGCCAGTACAAAGGTCTCAGATATATGTCGGTCAAGAAGGCCCGCGCGCTCGAACCGGCGGATGACGCTGAGGGAACATGGGTCGAGTGCAATCCTGCCACCTGCTCTTCCTTCAGCGCAGTGGGCTTCTTCTTCGGAAGCCGTCTTTCCAAGGCTTTGGATGTCCCTGTGGGCATCATCAATGCCAGCTGGGGCGGTTCTGTCATCGAGGCCTGGATGAGCAAGGAACTCCTCAAGGACTGTCCTGACGTGGATCTGGCCAATGCTTCCGACTCCAAGGTGAATGATATGTACAAGCCGATGATCATGTACAATGCCATGTTCAAGCCGGCAAGCAAGTACACCATGTCCGGCATCCTCTGGTTCCAGGGTGAGTCCAACATCAGCATCGCCAATACCGAATACGCCAACAGACTTACCGCCATGGCAGCTCAGTGGCGTTCGGACATCGGACTCGGCGACATCCCGTTCCTCATCGTCGAGCTCCAGCCTTACGAGTATTATGATGGCCAGTACGGCCTTCAGGACGAGCATGGCCCTATCCTCCGCGAGCAGCAGTTCATCGCTTCACAGAGGATTCCTAATGCCGGTATCGTAGGTACGAATGACCTCGCTTACGAGTGGGAACGCACGCAGATCCATGCTTCTCAGAAGCGTCAGATAGGCGAGAGGCTCTGCTACATGGCCTTGAACAAGGCATACGGATACACTGCCGTGCAGGCATACAATCCTTGTTTCAAGTCTGTAAAGGCTGAGGACGGGAAGATAATAGTGTCTTTCGACAATGCCAGAAACGGTTTCAAGGGCGTTGTGGGTGACATCGTAGGATTCGAGATTGCGGGCAAGGGAGGATATTTCCATCCTGCAAAGGCTGAGGTCAGGTCTTCGTTCCGCGAAGGCACCACGGTCGTGCTGACCAATGACGCAGTCCCTGAGCCTGTGTCAGTGCGCTACTGCTTCAAGGACTACGAGGTCGGCAATCTTTTCGGAAACAACGGCCTTCCGGTCATTCCGTTCCAGGCGACGGTCGCTGAAGAGGAGTAGGTGGAGATGGGATTTGCCCGCCTGCGGCGGCCACATCCCTTCGCATTGATTCTTTACCCATGGAAAAGCGGTGCCAAAGGCACCAAAGTTAATAGTATAAAGGAAGGCCTTCAAGCTAGCTTGAGCCTTCCTTTATACTATTAACGCCGGGCTTTCACCCGGCGCTTTTCCATGTGATCCCGTTGGGATTCGAACCCAAGACCCACAGCTTAGAAGGCTGTTGCTCTATCCAGCTGAGCTACGGAACCATTTTGGACTGCAAATATAAGAATAATTCTGTGTATTGCAATTGTTTGTTCTTCTACTTTTTCGCTCGGGCGCTCAATACCTCGATAAGGACAATCACTGCGATACCGATGGCGCACCAAAGCACTGCCCCTGGCACCTGCATGTCAAGCTCAGTGACCAGATCGGTGTTCGGAAGGCCTTCTCGGAGCATCTGCGCCTCGCGGCAACTGTCCAGGTCATTCCACGGCCAGACCTTTATCAGCGAACCGATGACAAAGCCCACCAGCACGAGCATGGTCTGGCGCTCCCATTTGCCCAGAAGCCAGTGAAGGAACTTGGCGAATGCCAGGATACCCACGCCGCAGCCGAGAGCGAATACTATCAGAACGGGGATGTTCATCTCACTGACAGCCCCCATGATGTAGTCATATTTTCCAAAGATGACAAGGATGAAACTTCCGGAAATTCCGGGGAGAATCATCGTGCATATGGCAATGGCTCCGCAGATGAACACAAACCATGCGTCATCCGGAGTGGTGGTCGGGGACAATGTGCAGACGACCAGTCCGAGCACGGCTCCGATGATGGTGATCAGGATATCTTTTGCCTTCCATCCCTTGATGTCCCTGAGCATGAAGTATGCTGAGGCCAGAATAAGTCCGAAGAAGAATGCCCACACGAGGATGGGATGATACTCCAGTTCATGTTCCACAAGCTTGGCAAGCGAGAATATGCTGATGATGACTCCGGCAGCCAGCCAGAGCAGGAACCGTCCGTGAATGTCCTCCCAGAATGCCTTGAACTCACCTTTAAGAAGTTTCTTCCATGGCCCAGGACTCATGATGGAATTCAAGGAGTCCACCAGTTCTTCGTAAATGCCGGAGACGAGCGCGATGGTGCCTCCGGATACTCCCGGAACTACATTAGCTGCTCCCATGCAGAAGCCTTTGACGGCTGTGACTATATCTTTTGAGAATTTCATTTATTTGACCTTATCTCACTTTGAGCATGATTTCTTTCATGGACTTGAAGATTTCCGCTTCAGGCGTGGTCCCCCCTTCAGCATCCTCCTGGTCGCACACCACCATGTCGAAGACATCTCCCGGAAGCTGTCTCCGGCCTACCTTGTACTTTGCCTCGCAGCAGCTGGCCATATACCTGACAGGGTAGTCATCTTTGTTGATAAGCGACAGGAAGAGATCCGGCCTGGCCGCAAGCATCAGGTCCATTTTCTCCTGTGAAGGCTTTCCGTAAAAGTTCAGGTCTTTCTTCAGCACCGTGTTGGTGATGCTGGTGATAAGTCTTTCAGTATCGCTGAGCTTCCTGAAATCGAAGAAGAAAACCTCTCCCTTGATGCCGAAATCGCGGTAGAACGCCATGATGGCGTTCTTGCACTCGTCAAAGGAGGTGTCCTCGACATCTATCAGCGCCACGGCGGTGCGTATCCCGTTCACGGGCATGATTCCCGTTGCGACCTTGCTGCCGTGCTTCTTCAGCGCTCTGTTCCTTAAAAAATCTGTTATGAACATCTTGTCCCGCTAAATTTGAATCCCGGATTCTGCCATTATCCTGCGTATCTCCAGCTTGGCCTCGCGCCATCTCGGGATATCCACTTTCGTTCCTATCACTTCGACTACTTTCGCTGCTATCACGGATCCCACCTCACCGCATGATTTGAGAGGCGCTCCCAGCGCATGTGCGTAAAGGAATCCAGCGGCATATGTGTCACCCGCACCGGTGGCGTCTATGGCCTTTGCGGGTCTCGGCTCTATGAAAGTTTCCTCGTCCCCATGTCTCACCCAAGATCCATCCTTGCCGATCTTGACCACCGCGATGCTGCACAGTTTCGCGATCTCGGCAAGTGAATCACGCGGGTCCTCGAACTTCGTGAAGGCTTTTGCCTCTGTCTCGTTCGCGAACACAATGTCCACATATTTGTCAATGATGTCGTGGAGGAAAGCGTTGTTTGACTCGACTACATTGTAGGACGCGAGGTCTATGGAAATGATGCATCCGGCAGCTGCCGCCATCTCTACCGCCTTTCTGACAAGATCCTGGTTCTGAACCAGATATCCTTCGATATGGAAATAGTCATGTCCTTCGAAATACTCAGGCTTGAGGTCTTCCGGGACCAGGTCGAGCGCCGCTCCGAGATAAACCGCGAAAGTCCTTTCTCCGTCGTTTCCGTTGACGAAGACCATGGACCTTCCGGAAGAGTGCCTGCTCTTGAGAAGAGTGGATTTGATGCCATACTGCGCCTGGTCACTCTGGAAAAGATGTCCAAGTTCATCGTCACCGACTTTCCCTATGAAACTTGAAGGCATGCCGAAAATCGCCGTGCAGGCAATGGTGTTGGCTGCTGAGCCTCCGGCAACATAGTGGACTCCAAGAGGTTTCAGGGCTGTCCAGATCTTGTCGCCTGTCTCCATGTCGACATGCTGCATACTTCCGACCGGCAGGTGGAAATCATTGAGAAGCGAGTCGTCGGGGAGGACTGCAAGGATGTCAGTCAAGGCATTGCCGATACCTAAGATGGATTTCATTGTATGCAAATTTATTCGCTCAATCAGACAAAGTTACTCAAAATATCGGTATAAATCAGAAACAGTTTAGTAAATTTGCAATGTATGAACGCCAAGCTTTCTAAAACTCTGAAGTATTTGTTCTGGGCTGCTCTGGCCTTGGTCCTTCTCTATTTCTCATTCCGAGGAGTAGACTGGAAGAATTTCTGGACTGTGCTTTCAGAATGCCGTTGGACTTTTGTTGTGATGGCCATGGTGGCCGGCATCCTCTCTTTTGTCACACGTGCCGCCCGCTGGCGTCTTCTTCTCCTTTCAGATGAGCCTGTAACGCGGCTGGACAACTGCTATGACGGCTTTGCCATAGGAAAACTCTGCGACTTCGCCGTTCCCCATGTGGGGGAGTTCATACGCTGCGGCTATGTGCTGACACCACGCCTGACCTATGACAAGGCGCTGGGGACTGTGGTGCTGGAGCGTGTATGGGATATCCTGATGCTTGGACTGCTCATCGTGCTTCTTCTCGTATTCAAATGGGCTGATTTCGGCACCTTCTTCATGGACAAAGTCATGGAACCTGTATCCGGAAGGCTGGATCTCAATCTCTGGTGGCTTCTGGCCATATGCCTGGTGCTTGGAGCCGCACTTGTCTGGGTGGTATGGGCGTTGCGCTCGAAGAACCGCATGTGTTCCAAGATAGTCGGTTTCGCAAAAGGCCTGTGGAGCGGTTTGACCTCCTGCCTGAGGATGGACCGCAAATGGTTGTTCCTGTTGCTGACTGTTCTTCTGTGGTTCCTGTTCCTGATGATGAGCTGGTTCATCATCAAGGCCCTGCCTTCAAATCTCGGGCTGACTCTGGTGGACGCCATGTTCATCATGCTGGTCGGCAGCATCGCGGGTATCGTGCCAGTTCCGGGCGGTTTCGGCGCCTTCCACTATCTGGTCGCCATTGCACTTCAAACCATCTACGCCATACCTTTCGAGACTGGGATCATCTTCGCGACCCTTTCTCACGAGTCCCAGGCTGTCACCATGATCATCTGCGGCCTCATCTCCTATATCCATCAGACTCTCAAGCGCCGCAAGTCCGCTTGATTTTTATCAGTTCGGCGGCAGTGCAGGCAGTGCCCGGCAACGGTGAATGCCGCAAGCGGAGCGTTTCGCCGAAGGCTGCTTGTCAGCGGAGCGGTGGCATTCATCTTGCCGATATAAGACCGAATATCTAGAAAGAAAGATTTAGAGAAATCGGACAATGATCTGAGCCGAAGACATCATTGAGGATGTCCGTGGAGACGATTCTATCCTTGATATTGTCGGAGA
>JAZRWN010000013.1:0-3916 GCA_045599725.1 Candidatus Cryptobacteroides sp.
GTTCCGGACGGTCTCGTGACGGATGCCAGGAAGTGGGCCGAAGCAGCTGCTCCTATGCATCAATGCACCATCGCCCTCATCAGCGGAATGGACTGGAACAGAGATATGACGCCGTGGTCAGCTAAAGGAGTGATGAAGAAAGAAAAGGACTTCGGGGGAGGCGCTCCGATGTACATCAGAGAGCTTGAAACCGACCTGATTCCGAACATCGAGCAGATGCTGAAGATAAAAGTCTCCAAACGGTATCTCTTGGGTATCTCATTGTCCGGGCTGTTCTCGGTATGGTCGATTTTCAAATCATCTATCTTCGACGGTATCGGCTCAATCAGTGGATCCTTCTGGTTCGACGGATTCACAGACTTTCTGGAAAAGGGTACTCCTTTATCACAGCCGCGTGTCTTCATGACCCTCGGTGTGAAGGAGAAGAACTCCTCTGACAAACGACTCGCCACCGTGGAGGACAGGAGCAACGAAGTCGTCAGGATACTCAATGAAAAGAACGTCCCGGCCATCCTTGAGATGGTTCCCGGAACGCACTTCTCTCCGTTCGAACCAAGGTTCAACAGGGCTCTTTCTTACCTCATGGGAGGGGAGTAGGTGAGTACTTTCTTCGCATCTATCATTACCAACAAATTGGTACTCGATTTCTTCTATCTGCTGAATCTCACAGTCCGTTTTTCATTGAGTTTGGAGTTTTAGACCTTCTAGGTTCTGAAATCTCTGTCTCAAAGGCCATTTTGAGGTCATCTATGTCCAATTTTCGCTATATCATTAACAATGAATGTTGAGAACAAATATGTTCTTTGTGTTAACATTTTTGTTAACGAGAGATTAGTCCGAAATACAGGCTTCTAGCTAGGCGAACATGCTATCTGACGTAAGCAATTGATGAAGAATTGCCGCACAATTTCCGTGAGTTTGCCACGGCATTTGACGGCTTTCCTTGTTCTGATTTTCTTTTCGTTGAATACCATTTCTGACTATGCCGTTAAGGCTGTTTGATGCCTCTCAGATAGTCATTCAAGTCATTGTATCCGGCATAGAGCTGGGCTCTCGACTCCACCTTCCCGAAGAGTAACTCACCGATCTGAGCGGCGGCTCCGCGTCCTGCCTCGTCGTTGTCAAGGAAGCAGTAGACCTTGTCATACACGTCGATGAACGGTATGGCTTTGTTGACGAGACTGGTCGAGTTGAGAACTATACAATCCTGGAATCCGACGACCACAGGATCTTTCTGTTCGCACAGTACCTGATAGGACAGGAAGTCCATAAAGCCTTCGAAGACACAGCATGTCTCTGTGTGCTGCAGCTTGTCAACCGGCACCAGACTCGGCGCTTTCGACCCATAACATCCCTTGAAGTAAACGTTCCTAATCTCCATACCACCAAGGATATTCTTAAAGCACAGACCAAAGTATTCCTTGCCGAATACTGAATAATGTACTTCCTCGCAGTACCTCGTCCCAACTTCAATCGGAATGCCTCTTGACATTAGGTAACTCAGAAGAGGCCTGCTCTCAAGCGGTATCACCTTAATGTCCCTAAAATCCGATGGTGTGGCCCTCTTTGGATTTAAGTAGGTAGGAGTCCGCTCAATGTTCATCGGATCACCGAACTCGGAGAATCTAGCCTCCAGCCATTCGGCAGCCGCGTGGAAGGTGCATCCGCCAAGCAATGCGATGGCTAGGTCAATGACGTTGCCGCCCATTACCGAGCCCATGTCATTCCAGAGGTTCTTGCTCGTATTGACAATGAACGACGCTCTGCTTTCGTGCCTCAATGGAGAGCGATAAAACAATAAGATTCCGCCTCTCCTCCGTGCAACCGGCTCGAATCCCAGATGAGAGAGAAGCCCTTCAATAGGTATTCGTCTTAAACTTTCAATAGTCATATCTTAATCTCTGTTAATCAATGGCATAATTGTGGTTCAGCACAAATCGGTACAGCGGTTCAATTCCCTATACCCACCGGACTGTACTGAACCACTTATTTAGTCATCATCGGTTGGCACTTCATCCGTCTCCAACAAATCCATAGGATCGTCGTCCATGAAATCGCCAAGACCGTCGTCATTGATCGGGGTGTAATGGAACTCCCTGTTGAACTCGTATCCTTTTTCCTTCTTCCTGACTATATCGTTCGCCACAAGGAACTTCAACAGTCCGACATTGGTGGTCCGGCCTCGGGGATAGCCTACCTTGGCATACCCTATGGACAGCCGCTTCAGCAACGGTGTATACATTATCGGAATCTTCTGATCCTCGAAAGCCGCATCTAGCGCCGCGCGGTGCACGGACTCGGGCAGGGTAGCATAGTTGAAATACTTCGTGGACGACATTTCACCAGTGTCGAACTTCACGCCCTTCGCGAGCTCGGGGAGTCCTTCGTCATTGATCATGAAAGCAAAGGGAGAAAAGTCCCGGTCCCTAATCATCGAGGTATGCACCTCGCTGATGTTCCCATCATCCGCATTCTTCCTGATCAGGAGAATGGTCTCAGCCTTGTGGTTGAGCTCGGTACCTATGTGCCCTCTGACGTTGTCATCACCCTTGTTCAGATGAAGAACGGTGTGGATATGAAGGTTGTACTGGCTACTCCAACGCATCAGCAAACCAATGATTTGCGATGCTTCAGTTGAAGAATTGATATCAAAGAGAAGATCCCTGAGTCCGTCTATGATTACAAGCCCGACCTGCGGCCTTTCAGCAAGGGCAAGCTCAATGATCCTGCATCTGTCAACGGGATCGAACTCCCTCAGCATGACGAACTCTATCAAGTCGCAGTCCTGCTCTGGCGGGTAGCCCGCCAGCCGGTTGATTCTCTCAAGAACCTTGTGACAATGGAAGGAGCTCTGCTCGGTGTCAAAGTACAGTATGTTCCTTTTCCCATCAGGGAAATGGGCCTGATAGTTAAGGACCTGTCCTCCAGTCAAAGCTGCGGCCACAATGGCGCACACATTGAAGGTCTTCTTCGACTTGCCCTTGCCAGTCGATGCACTGAAATTGCCTAGAGTGCCAATGGTTGATTCGCCTACACGTATCACTTCAGGTGGTGTATCATATTCGTCTGTTACTCTGATAAGTATGGAATTCCAAATACTGTGGAAATTCTCCGGTGTAATGTTTGTTTGCATCATAAGAACTTGTAGTGGCTAATGGTGTGAACATTCTCTCTGACCCAGTCATCAAGGTTACGTCTCTCGAAGAGCAGTTTTCGGCTCGGCTTGAAGAATGGCAGACCGTTCGTACGGATGAGACTGTAGAGCTTCTTCTTGGATACACCCAGATATTCCGCAGCCTCAGATGAAGAAAGCACGTTCTTTACGGCGCCATCCTCAAGCTTGTCGACCCTCTCCATAAGGGATTCCACCCGACAGTTGAGTACCATAAGATCTCTTGCATCCATCTTCTTTCTCATAACGACATCAGTTCTTGTCTGGACGGGTTGCGGAAGGTGGCCACCCATTTGTCAAGGTCGGTCCTTTCAAAATAGTAGTACTTGCTTGGTGGATTATAGTAGGGAATATCGCCCCTCTGCGCGGCAGTCAGCAGCGTCCTCTTCTTGATGCTCAGGTAGGCGGCGGCTTCATCGGTGTTCATGTACTGCTTGCAGATGTAGATGCGGTCTTCAAGTTCCTTGAAATGGATGAGCAGGTCATCGATGTTCCCGAACTTCTTGAGCTTGTCCTCCACTGCCTCATAGCGGCTGATCATGGCGTCGAATTCGCTCTTCCTGTCAAGCACGTCACGGATGTTGCCTGCCTGTTCGACCATTTTCAAGATTTCTTTTGCGGATAGTTCCATCATTCTGTAGTTTTAATGTGATACAATAAAGCCTCCGGAGGCTTGGAATCGCTAGCGGAGGCAAATATAGAGGCACTTTTGAGGAATTGTCCGTTTCCGATTCAAGACCAAAT
>JAZRWN010000014.1:0-3706 GCA_045599725.1 Candidatus Cryptobacteroides sp.
CACTTGTTCCAGTATTGTGTCAGCATTTCCTTGTAGTCGACTATCCTCGTGCTGATGGTGTTGTAGTCGTCATAGGTGTTCAGCGAGGTCCTGAGCGTCTGATAAAGGACATCTATCACATCAAAGGCCCGGGTGTACTTGTCCAGCTCTATGTTGATCTCCTTGAAGTTGACGTTGGCGGCCTTGCAGTAGTCGTGCAGCAGGGCGTTGCTCTGTTCCAGGGTGGCCCTGGCCAGAAGCAGGCTCCGCTGGTTCTTGTGGTCATGGATGTAGGCCTCTATGGAAGGCACATCGAAACTCCACTGGGCCATTGCCGTTTTCGGCAACAGCATCAAGGCAAGCAGCATGACAATGACGGTCCTTCTCATATCATTCATCCTTCTCATCCTTCCTGCCGCTCAGACGGGCATTGTTCAACCATTGTTTCTTGCTCTCCTCGATGATGGTGAGCTTTCGTCCCTCATCGCTGTTCACCAGAGGCGTTATGTCCTTCAGAACGTCGATAAAACTGTACCTGTAGGTCATCATCTTCTCAAGGGAGACAAGGTCAGAGTAAATCTTCGTCAGCCTGGAGTCTATCTCCCTCGCAATCTCAAGACGGTCGCTGGACCACAACAGATGATACATGTCACTTGTTTCGTCCTCCTGGACCGGGTCGCTCTTGGCGTATTCCGCAGATACCTTGCAGGCAGGGTATGCCCTTGCGACCTCCGCAATCCTCTTGTTGACCATATCAGTCTTCTCCTCGTTGCTGACAGATGCATCGAAGGTGAGAACATCAACGACCTCTGTCCCCGAGTACTCCGTGGAGAGGTCCCAGTCGATCTGCACTATCGCCCTAAGTATCCTGATACCTAGGAAATACTTCGGCTTGCGTGCTATGGAGACCTTGGCTCGGAAGGTCACTATGCCGTTCATGTCCGGCATCGAAGCCTTTCTGATGAACGTATATCCGCTCCATGACCCGGCATCCTGCCAGGTGAGATTATACATGGACTGGCATTCCTGCATGAGGGCAGGTATCCGCCTGTAGTCGTCAGTAGGGACATCATCATCCGACTGCGCTTCAGAGAGTGCTTCGTTTACGTCGCTGAGCTGGCTCTGGCAATCCTTCAACTGAGCCTTGAGTTCTGTCAGCTTGTCCATGTTCGCGTTGTACTGCTGTCTCAAGATGACCGCATCATCGATGCTTGCTTCCGTCAGGGACTTGAGAAGGGAAGCGTTCTCGGCCTCAAGGATGGATATCCGGGCGTTGAGCTCCGCAATCCTGTTCTGAAGGCTGTTCTGCATGGATTCCAGATCGGAGGTGTCCGTGCCGGACTCCACGACGGAGGTCTTCATAGAGCACTCCTTGGTATGCGCCGAGAGGGAGCTTCCGCATGACGAGCACTTGTACTGGGTCGATCCGCTTCCAAGGTCAGCGCCATTCGTGCAGGTGACGCTGATGGTTACGGCTTCCACGCCTTCCAATCTCTTGGTGTCTGCGGCCTGGTAATAGTTCTTCCCATCGGAGCCGATATAGTAGGTGAATCCGTCTTCGTTGTCATTGAACTCAGACAGACGGGCATTCAGCTGAGCCTGGAATACCCCCAGGTCCATGCTGTAGGAATCGAACAAGTCTTCATAGACAATCTCCTTGAGGTCCCTGTATCGGGTGACGGTGATTCCGTATGCGTATGCCTTCTGCTTCTGATTCCCGAAAATGTTATTGATGATGTAGCTTCTCAGACTGTAGGATATACTGTAGGTGTATCCGTCATTCCGGGAGTTGAGCTGGTTGACCTGTGACTGAGACCAGCCTGCATATCTCTCACTGTTGGACTTGATGGCTGCAAGCTCGGACGAGGTAGGGTAGTAGCCGCTGCTCTTCGTGTCTATCCTGTACCACTGACCACCTTTAGTGATGGAGTTCTTGTCGGTAGGAGGCACGTAATTGCAGACGGTCTCTGAGCCGGTGTCCCTGCGGTAGATGTACCATTTCTGGGTATAGTACTGACCTTGCTTCTCACGGGCGTAGTCATCAATCCATGACGTCAGGTTGTAGTCTGAGATGTTGAAGAGATTGGCGATACCTTCCTTTCCTCCGACCATGCCGAGAAGAGTCTCGCCTATGCTCCGGTCAAAGGACTGAAAGAGTTCGGCGTAATTGTCGGCTATGGTGATGGCCGCACTAATCTTTCCGTTGAACAGATCGTTGAAGTTGCTCCTCTGGAGAAGGCTTTCGCCGAGGTTGCCCAGTCCCGAGGTAGCCAGGTTCACACCGTTCTGATAGAGAGTTCCAAGATCTGTCTTGAGGTTGTCCAGAGTCAGATGCCCGCTTGCCTCGGCAAAACCGTCGAGGATGGACGTGAAATCCACCCCACCAAGGTTCGAGAGCCTCAGTATGTCCGCAATCCTGCCGTCTATCTCCAGGAATGCGATATCGCTGAAGGAGAGCGTGCTGTTGGTCACTATGGACTCGAACTGCATGCAGAGGGACTTGGTGTCGTCGCAGGTCTTCATGAGGTAGGAGCCCCAGTACAGTGCGTTCTGGGGGCTCCTCAGCATCATGCCTCCGACAGTCCAGATCTTCGGCATTATCTTCGCCGAGACCATGCTGTAGATTCGTCTGTAATAGTAGTTCTCCGTGGCGCTGCCCCAGATACCCAGTTCAGTCATAGCCTTCCTGTCAAGGTACTTTGACGAGAAGATGCCGGCGGCAGCGACCTCAGCGGACTCGTATTTCTTGAGGATGTCCTTCAGCTGGGCGTTGTAGTACGCCTCGGCTGCCGTTCCTGTTCCATACGCAGCAACCATCGCCGCAGCTGTCTTTGCGTCGATGTTGATGCTGTAGTACTGCGCCCTGACAGTCACCGGGACTGCCAGGGTCAGTACCGTGGCAAAGAAAAACATATGGAAGAAACGTGTCATCTCTTATTTCAGAATTGCCTTCTTAGGAAATTTGGGATTGCAAAAGAGTCTGTCGAGGAATTCAGTCATGAACTTGCGTGGCCTCTGGACCTGTGGCTCCTTCGGGGAAGGACTTTCAAGAAGCAATTCCATCGCAGCCAAGTGGTCGTTGAGACGCTTAATCTCATCCCGCAAGGATTCCTCGGTCTTCTCTGATGTATTCTTGAACTCCTCATATCTGGTCTGTTCGTTTGTGAGTCTCTGTTTGAGTATGTTATTCTCCTCCTCAAGGAACTGGAGTCTGGCCTGTTCGTCTGTGAGTCTCTGTTCGAGCCTGTTATTCTCATTCTCAAGGAACTGGGATCTGGTCTGTTCGTCTGTGAGTCTCTGTTCAAGCCTGTTATTCTCCTCCTCCAGGAACTGGAGCCTGGCCAGTTCTTCAATGCGTTTCCTTTCACGTTCTTCGCGCTTGAGCTTGCGTCTGCGGGCAATCTCCTCCTTGCGCTGTCTTTCCCTCTCGATCTCTTTCATGATTCTTTTCTCTTCATCTATCCGTTGTTTCTCATGCAACCTTTCCCTGAACACTTCCTTTGTCTCCGGATCCATACGTTCCATCTTCCTTTTCCGCCCCTTGATTTCGATGAACGAGGCGAATTCTTCCAACGAACCTTGAGTCATCTGAAGCAACTCTTCATCGGTTATGACGGACATGCTGTCAAGTATGAACTGCTCCTCGGCAGTCGGGTTCATTTCATCAAGGGTAGGGCAGTACAGATCGTTCATGGCTTCGGTTATTTGATGTTCAGTACATGACCCG
>JAZRWN010000015.1:0-12423 GCA_045599725.1 Candidatus Cryptobacteroides sp.
TGGCCGATATTCAGGTGATACACGTGAATACCCTGCCGCTTGGCGGCATCTGCATACTTGGCGAGCTTCCTGATAGGGGAACTCGGCATATTCTCGGCGCGTCGTGAAATGTTCATGATTCAATTATTTCAGTGTCAAAAACTTCTACACCCTGCCAGGATACTCCTGGAGAGCCTTGGAAAGGATGTTCATTGCCTTCTTGATGAGCGTGACTTCAAGCACATATGCGATACGTACCTGGTTCTGTCCCACACCCGGAGTCTTGTAGAATGAAGCTGCAGGAGTGACCATAACTGTCTCCCCGTCCACGCGGAACTCTGTGAGCAGCCACTTCGCGAAGGACACGGCATTGTCCACCGGAAGTTCGGCTACAGTGTAGAATGCACCCATAGGCTTCGGGGTGAACACGCCAGGAATGGCGTTGAGCATCTCGATGGCGCAGTCACGACGGCGGATGTATTCCTCACGTGTAGCGTCGAAATACTCCTGAGGCGTGTCAAGGGCACCGATAGAAGCATACTGGCCGAATACCGGAGGGCAGAGGCGTGACTGGGCGAACTTGAGGGCTGCAGCCATCACGTCCTTGTTGTGGGATACCATGCAGCCGATACGCGCGCCGCAGAGATTGTATCTCTTGGAGACGGAATCTACGAGAATAACATTCTGCTCACATCCAGGGATGTTCATTGCAGAGAAATGAGGCTCGTCAGTGTAGCAGAACTCACGGTAGACTTCGTCAGAGATAAGGAACAGACCGTTCTTGAGGCAGAACTCACCGAGCTGGAGCATCTCCTCCTTGGTGAAAAGCTTGCCGGAAGGATTGCAAGGGTTGCTTATGAGCACAGCCTTCGTCTTCGGGGTGAGAAGCTTCTCGAACTCGGAGATGTCCGGTACCTTGAAACCTTCACGGATGTCAGTATGGACTGCCTTGAGAGTAATCTTGTTAAGATATGCGAATGTCTGGTAGTTCGTATAGAAAGGCTCGACAACGATGATCTCGTCACCAGGGTCGGCGGCAATCTGCATGGCGACGGCAAAAGCCTCGCTGCCTGCCACGTCGATGAGGATTTCAGGGACCTCGATGTCAATGCCGATTTTCTTGTAGTATTTCTCGATCATACCTTTGCGGAGCTCCATGAGACCCGCGGAGTTGGTATATGAGAGGTGATGCATGCTCTCGCATTTCTTGATGACGGCATCTATGGCACAGTCAGGAGACTTGATGTCAGGGGCGCCGACATTGAGATGATAGACCTTGACGCCGCTTGCTTCAGCTGCATCTGAGAATGGGACCAGCTTCCTGATGGCGGAAGCAGGCATGGCCTGTACCTTGGCCGAGGTTGTCAATTGTCTGTTGGAGTTCATAATTATACACTATTTTATACTAACAGACGCAAGATATAAAAATTATTCGAACAAAGGAACACCTTGCCCGAATAATTTTTCAATTTCTTAAGAAAATTTAAAAAATAGGACTCAAAAACGTTAATATTCGTCCGGAATGCCACCGAATCCCATCACACTGATGTTTCTGATATAGTACGCAACAGCTATTCCTTCTGGGACATTGTGATAGTTCACTGTCAGGTCGCAGACAGCATTCAACGGCTTTGTCCAGCGGCTGATCTTCTTCAGTTTCTTCGCGAGTCTCGGGTCAGAAGCAACGAAATCGCTGTTCAGAGTTCCCTTCATGGAAGCATTGAACTGCATGCCCTTTACAGTGACAGAAGTGTCGCCCTGAGTCACGATGGAACTGTATACGAACACCTCGGGCGCTATCCTCATGGCCTCCGTGAACTGGGCGCGTTTCTTCTCAGTGCGAAGAGTATCTGTGAAATGAAGGTCTCCAGTCCTCCTGGCCGACACAATGTCCGGAATCAGAAACATGAGGGCAGCAAATGTGAGAATAAACAGTTTTTTCATTTTCATAATCATTGTTCGCTCTGCATATCACAACAAGTGTACCGAATTCTAAATCGCGCCGAGCAGCTTCGCCCAGACTATGAAGCGTCCCGCTTTTCCGACCAGCAGGAAGAGCATGGTCCAAACCGGGCGTGACTTGTAGAATCCCAAGGCAATGACGAAAACGTCACCGATGACCGGCACCCAGCTTATGAGGGCGAGCCAGACTCCGAACTTGTCCACATACTTGTGCTGCTTGTCAAGTGTCTCGCGCTTCACCTTGAAGAGTTTCTCGACCCATTCCCACTTGCACAGACGGCCGATCCAGTAGGACACAACACCTCCAACCCAGTTGCCGGCGGTGGCCACGACGAGGCATTCAACCGGATGTTCAGAAATGGCGATGGCAGCCACAAAGATGGCGTCCGAACTGAACGGCACCACAGTAGCTGCCAGAAAGCATCCGATGAACAGGCCAAGGAGGCCCCAGTTTGCCAAATCTCCCATATTTCAGGCAAAAATAGACATTATCAAGTTAAATATCTGCAAATTTATTACATTTGCCTAATAAAGACATACAACTATGGCACAGAAGAAACTTTATCTTGTCAAGGAAGGAAAGAAAATCTGCGGGCTTTGCAACGGCATCGGAGAGTATTTTGACATCGACCCGACGTTCATCCGTCTGGCATGGCTCATCTTCATTTTTCTGGGAGGCTCAGGCCTTGTCGCCTATTTCATCGGCGTGCTCCTCGTCCCGAACAAGCCGGAAGGACCATTCATCACCGAATAGCCTTCCCGTTCCGGAAAATCTTGTAACCGATCGCAGCCACAGTGATGGACATGATCGGAGAGATGATGTTGAAGAAGCAGTAAGGAAGATATTCAATCGTAGGCACACGCAGGACCGTGGCCTGCGTCATTCCGCATGAATTCCATGGGATGAGCACGGATGTGACCGTGGCGGAGTCCTCAGTGGAACGGCTGAGAAGACGGCTCTCGTAGCCGTTTTTCTCGTATAAGTCCTTGTACAGGCTGCAGGTGAGGATTATGGAAAGGTACTGGTCTCCCGTGACCATATTGCTGAAAATACCTGTTCCCACAGTGGACGCAACCATCGAAGTGCGCTTCGTTATCCTCCGGGTAAGCATTTCAGTGATGCTCTGGATCATGCCCGCTCCTGTCATTGCGCCACCGAAGGCGGCTGCACAGATAATCAGGAAAATAGTGCTGAGCATACCGCACATTCCGTGCGTCTGCACGAGTTCATCCAGCATTTCATTTCCAGTCATGACGGCCGTGTCACCATACAGGCAGACCAGCGAGCCGCGGAAAGCGTTAGAGAAATTCAAGGTGCTCTCCCCTCCTCCGATGGAGGCTATCAGTTCAGGCTGCGCTATCAGTGCGGTCACAATGGCCATCAGCGCAGCTGCAAGCAGAGTCAGAAGAGCGGGGACTTTCTTGGCAATAAGCACTCCGGTCAACACCGGCACAACCAGAAGCCAAGGTGAAATATGGAAAGAAGATTTGAGCGCAACAGCGATCTCCTCCACCTGAATATCACTTGAAGGGTTGTGCATCAGACTGATGACCAAGTATATGAGGGAAGCTATCACAATGGACGGGACAGTCGTGACCATCATATATCTGATATGGGAGAAGAGCTGGGTCTCAGTCACTGAAGCGGCAAGGTTTGTGGTATCGGAAAGCGGAGATATCTTGTCTCCGAAATATGAGCCGGAGATGATGGCACCCGCTGTCAGAGGAGCGGAATAGCCAAGTGCCATGCCTATGCCGATGAACGCGACGCCTATGGTGGCCACTGTAGTCCATGAACTGCCTGTCATCAACGAGACAAGGCAGCATATTATACATACAGCGAGAAGGAATATCTTAGGGCTGAGTATCTTCAATCCATAGCAGATGAGAGTGGGCACTATGCCGCTTATCATCCAGCTGCCGGCAATTGCGCCTATCAGAAGGAGAATGATAAGAGCGGAGCCGATGGACTTGACATTGGACATGATAGCCTCGTCAAGAACTTTCCAAGGAATTTTATAGACAACCAGAGCCAAAGTGAGGACAAGCCCCGTGCAGATGACAAGCACGGTCTGACTTCCGCCATCCAGGGAGTCCGCGCCATAGAATCTGATCACAAGCGCGAGCAGTCCTACAAGCACGGCGAAGGGAATCAGCGACACCCACCAGCTTGGTTTTTTCTCCATATCATTTCTTCTTTACAGGATCGCAGGTAAGACCTACTCCGAGTTTCTTGAATATCTTTCTGTCTACTTCGCTCAGCATGGCCGTCGAGTGTACCTGGCAGCCGTTGAGCTGCGGCAGACAAGCAAGAGCCTTGCTGCAGTTGATGTCAGTCGTGCTTAGCATTGAGAGGGCGACAAGCACTTCATCCGTATGCAGGCGCGGGTTCTTCCCATGGAGGAAGGAGACCTTGGTCTTCTGGATAGGCTGAATCATGGACTGCGGAATGAGCTTCACGCTGTGGTCAATGCCTGCCAGATACTTGGTGGCATTCAGGATGAGTGCAGCGCTCGGTCCGAGCAGAGAACTGGTCTCGGCGGAGATGATGGTCCCGTCAGCAAGTTCGATGGCGGCCGAATGCACTCCCGACTTCTCTTTTCTCTCCCTTGCCGCCACTGTGGTCCGGCGGTCGTCCGTGGTTATCTTCGCCTGGTTCATGAGCAGGACAATCTTCTTGACTTCGCTGTCGCTCACATATCCGTCGGCGAGTTTCTCGAGGGCGGTGTAGTAACGACGGATGATCTCGTCCTTGGCCGCCTGGCAGCAGATGTCCTCATCGGACATGCAGTAGCCTATCATGTTCACGCCCATATCGGTCGGCGACTTGTATGGATTCTCACCATAGATTCCCTCGAAGAGAGCGTTAAGCACAGGGAATATCTCAATATCCCTGTTATAGTTCACGGCAGTCTTGCCGTAGGCTTCAAGATGGAACGGGTCAATCATGTTCACATCGCTCAGGTCAGCGGTGGCAGCCTCATACGCAAGGTTGAGAGGGTGCTTCAGCGGCAGGTTCCAGATCGGGAAAGTCTCAAACTTGGCATAGCCCGCCTTGACGCCGCGCTGATGCTCCTGATAGAGCTGGCTGAGACATACGGCCATCTTGCCGCTGCCCGGTCCGGGAGCAGTGACGATGACAAGCGGCCTTGTGGTCTCCACATAGTCATTCTTGCCGAAGCCCTCTTCAGAGTCGATGAGGGCCACATTGTGAGGATATCCCTCGATTGTGTAGTGATAGAACACCTTGATGCCCAGTCTCTCGAGACGTTGGCGGTATGCCTCGGCACTTGCCTGGCCGTTGAAGTGTGTGATGACAACAGAACTGACAAGGAATCCTCTTCCTGTGAACTCGTCGCGCAGACGCAGCACGTCAACGTCATAGGTGATGCCAAGGTCCTGCCTGATCTTGTTCTTCTCGATGTCAACGGCGCTGATGACAATTATGATCTCTGCGCAGTCGCTGAGCTGGACAAGCATCTTGAGCTTGCTGTCCGGTTCGGAGCCCGGCAGCACGCGGCTGGCATGATGGTCGTCGAAAAGTTTGCCTCCGAGTTCGAGGTAAAGTTTGTTGCCGAACTGAGCGATACGCTCCTTGATGTGTTCGGACTGTATTTTCAGATATTTATTATTGTCAAACCCGATTTTCATAACGGGATACAAATATAACAAAGACTCTGTTCCCACACAAATATTTTTCGGTTATCTTTGCCGAGCATTCAGGAATGATGGAAAGACAGAAGATAATAGAAATAACAGACGGTATCGCCGGCAATCCCGAATACAGGATGGCAGGCGGCATCAACCTCACCGTATATGACGACGAGCAGATCGCTGTCGTGGGTGGCAACGCTGCAGGAAAGACCAGGCTCATAGACTCCTTGACAGGAAACTGTCCACTCCGAGGCACGGCCTTGAAGTACGACTTCAGCCCGTCCAGGTTCAGGCTTGTCAGCGAGAATGTCAAATACATCGCCTTCAGAGACACATATGACGGTGCTGACAACAACTATTACCTTCAGAAAAGATGGAACCAGCAGGACATTGATGAGGAGACCCCTACTGCAGGGATGCTTCTGGACAAGGCATTCACCGCTGTAGATGAAGCTGCAGGAAGGTTCATGGACGAAAAATCGAAAGCCGGGATCCATAACGCACGGCTCGCCTTCAGGGACAGGCTCTACGCCATGTTCCATCTGGAAGGACTGCTGGACAAATATATCATCACCCTTTCCAGCGGTGAGCTCCGGAAGTTCCAGCTCACTAGATGCCTTCTGTCCATGCCCAGGGTCGTTATTCTGGACAACCCTTTCATCGGACTCGACGCCTCCACCAGGGACCAGCTCTCCCACCTCCTGTCGGAACTCGCCGCCAGGACGCAGATTCTGTTCATTCTGGTTCTGTCCAGAACTGACATGATGCCGGATTTCATCACCCATGTCATCCCGGTGGAAGGGCTTGAGGTCAGGAATAAAGTTCCTGTAAAAGAGTTCATGGCGTCACGGCATGAAGCATATGAAGCCCTCGGGGAAGATAGGAAAGAAATGATAACCTCCTTCCCTGTCAAGGACTTGAGCAAGGAAGAATTCTACCCGAAGCAACACAATGCCGAGATAGTCAGATGCTCCGGGGTATCCATCAAATATGGCGAGCGCACCATACTGAAAGAACTTGACTGGACAGTGAGGGAAGGTGAACACTGGGCTTTGAGCGGAGAGAACGGAGCGGGAAAGTCGACTCTTCTTTCACTGGTATGCGCCGACAATCCGCAGAGCTACGCCTGCGATATCTCGTTGTTCGGCCACCGACGCGGTTCAGGCGAAAGCATCTGGGAGATCAAGCGCCATATCGGCTATGTGAGTCCTGAGATGCACAGAGCCTATCTTAAGAACATACCTGTTCTGGACATTGTGGCGAGCGGCCTGTTCGACACAGTGGGACTGTTCATGCACCCGGACGAAAAGCAGTATGAGACATGCCGGAAATGGTTACGGATCTTCGGCATAGAACATCTGGCAGACAGGTCATATCTGAAGATATCCAGCGGAGAGCAGCGTCTCTGCCTGCTTGCCAGAGCCTTTGTCAAAGACCCTGAGCTGCTGATACTCGACGAACCGCTCCATGGACTTGACCCAAGGCAATGCTGTCTTGCCAGGCAGATTATAGACGAATTCGTGAAAAGGCCGCACAAAACCCTGGTGATGGTCACCCACTACCAGTCAGAACTGCCTGAATGCATCGACAGGCATCTTTTCCTGAAGAAACAGTGAATCAGAACTCCTGGAGGCAGGCGTCAAGAGTGTTCTTGAGAGCCTCCCTGTCAAGATTCTGTCCGATGAAGACTATCTTCTGCATCCTGTCACCGTACTCCTCATCCCAGTCACGGCGGAGCTTCGGGTCAGAGGCAAGCATCTTAGCCAGTTCATCGTCAGGCATGGTGGCATACCACTTGCCTATGTTCCTCAATGAAATCTGACTGCCCGCCTGTTCGAAAAGATAGCAGTTGTCCGGCTCGACTGTGAACCAGCACAGGCCCTTGGCGCGGATGATGCCCACAGGCCAGTGCTTCGCGACGAAATTGTCAAACTTGTTAATGTCCAGCGGAGCGCGCTGTGTGTAGACATAAGTTCCTATGCCATATTCGTCAGCCTCCCCTTCTCCGTCATGGTGGTGATGGTGGTGTTCATGATGACCGTGGCCTTCTTCATGCTCGTCATCGTCATCATCATCGTCATCGTCGTCATCATCATCGTGTCCCTCGACAGCGCTGATCCACGCTGCGGAAGCAGCGACAGAATCATAATCAAACTTATGAGTATCAAGTATTTCCTCAAAACCCACCTCGCCCCAGTCGCATTCAATGATGGAAGCCTTCGGCTGGAGCGAACGCACTATCTCCTTGATCTTCCCCAACTCGTCCTTTGATATCTCGGACGCCTTGTTCAGCAGCACGATATTGCAGAACTCAACCTGCTGGATGACCAGGTTCTCGATGTCGTCCTCGTCAATGTTGCCGCGAAGGAGATCCTTCGCACAGGCGAATTCGTCACGCATGCGGAGCGCGTCCACCACGGTCACGATGCAGTCGAGACGCGGGACACCTTCCTCCGTGTACTCCGGACCCATATAAGGGATGGAGCAGATGGTCCTCGCTATAGGCTCGGGCTCACAGACTCCGCTCGCCTCGATGACGATATAGTCGAACTTGTGCATGGAGACGATGTCCCTGAGCTGTTCGACAAGGTCCATCTTGAGCGTGCAGCATATGCAGCCGTTCTGAAGAGCCACGAGGCTGTCATCCCTCTTGCCCACCACGCCGTCTTTCTCTATAAGGTCCGCGTCGATGTTCACTTCGCCGATGTCATTGACTATCACGGCGAACTTTATTCCTTTCCTGTTTGAAAGTATCTTGTTGACTAATGTTGTCTTGCCGCTTCCGAGATATCCTGTCAGAAGCAGAACCGGTGTCTCCTGCATATCTGTTTTCTTTTTAAGCGAACGCAAATATAGGCAAAATTGAAAGATTTTGCGTATGTTTGCAGTATGGTATGAAATATGAAATACCTTGACAGCATATGAAAAAACTTGCACACATACTTCTGGCCCTATTCCTCATTTCAGGAACCTCAATGGCACAGACAGTCTTCGACGGCATCGTGTCCGTTGACAAGACCGTACATGATTTCGGAGACATATACGACGGATCAGGAGCAGTATCCTGCACCTTCACCTTCACCAACATAAGCCAAAAGCCGCTCCTGCTCTTCGAAGTGGTTTCATCATGCGGATGCACCGAAGCCGAATGGACGCGCGAGCCTATCCAGCCTGGCAAGACCGGAACAGTGAAGGCCACATACAACAACACGGACGGTCCTTACCCGTTCGACAAGACCATCACCGTCTACCTCTCCGAGAGCAAGAAACCCGTCATTCTCCACATCAGGGGAAGCGCCCATGTGCAGTCCCTGCCTCTCAAGGAAACATACCCCATCATCATCGGCAACCTCGGTGTCAAGAGTCTGGAGATAAAGGCCGGGAACCTTTCGCAAAGGGACAAGAAAAGCGGCAACGTTGTCGTGGCGAATGTCGGCAGAGCCCCTATGAAGGTAGAGTTCAAGGATGTCTCGGAAGGTCTGACTCTCAGCATCTATCCGAATCCTGTACCTGCCAGGAGCACAGCCACTGTCAGCTACACCATAACATCCAGCCGCGAGCGCTGGGGAAAGAACTGGTACTACGCCACCCCGGTCATCGACGGGAGAGTGTTCAAGGCCACGGGCAAGCAGCAGCCGGCTGAAGACAATGTCTTCTACACAGAGCCTAACCCAAGGGTCGGCATAGGAAAGAGCGAAATCGCTTTCTGGGCCACGACCAAGGAGAACTTCTCCACCGTGCCTGAAGATTACAAGCAGGACGGAGCGAACCCGGCATTCACGAAGAGCACCCTTTCTTTCGGAAAGATGAGCGCAGGATCGAAGACCACGCTTACCTTCGAATACACCAACAAGGGCAAACGTGACAGCGAGTTCTACAAGCTCGACGCTGACTGTCACAACGTTACAGTAAAGGAAATGGCCAAGACTGAGCCGGGCAAGAAAGGAAAGATAGTAATTGAACTTGATACCAAGGGGATGCCTAAGGGAGATCATATCATCGCTCTCAACCTCTATACAAACTCACCTCTGAGACCAGTTGTTTCACTGCAGCTTGAAGGCACCATCCAGTAATCCATGGCAGAAAAGATAGTACAGGAAAACGGCTACAATGAAGCCAATATTCAGACACTTGAAGGTGTAAAGCATGTAAGGATGCGCCCGGGAATGTATATCGGACGCCTGGGGAACGGAAACAATCCCGGAGATGGAATATATGTACTGCTCAAGGAAATCGTTGACAACTCTGTCGACGAGTTCTCCATGGGCTTCGGCAAGCAGATTGTCATTGACATAGTTGACAACAAAGTTCGTGTACGTGACTACGGCCGTGGCATACCACTCGGCTCTGTGGTCAAGGCCGTGAGCATCCTCAACACAGGCGGAAAGTTCGATGACAAGGCTTTCAAGAAGTCTGTCGGCCTGAACGGAGTCGGCACGAAAGCCGTCAACGCACTTTCAGAGAGTTTCTACGTATGCTCGCACAGGGATGGCGAATGTTCATGGGCACGTTTCGAACGCGGAGAGATAGTTGACAGCGGAACAGGCACGACAAAGGAGAAGAACGGCACTCTGGTCGAGTTCGCACCGGACCCGACTATGTTCAAGGGCTTCAACTACAACCTCGACTTTGTCGAGACCATGGTCAAGAACTACTCCTACCTCAAGAAAGGCCTCACCCTTGTGCTCAACGGCACCCCGTACAAGTCTGAGAATGGCCTTCTCGACCTCGTCAGGGAGAACCTCAGTGAAGAGCCGCTCTACCCGCCAATTCACCTTGAAGGTGAAGACATTGAGATCGTGCTGACTCACGGCAACGCCTACGGCGAGAACATATCCTCTTTCGTGAACGGTCAGAACACCCGCGACGGAGGCACGCATCTCGCAGCTTACCGCGAAGCCATTGCCAAGACACTCAAGGACTTCTACAAGAAGAACTACGCTCCGGAAGACTGCCGCCAGGGAGTCGTGGGAGCCATAAGCATACAGATACAGGAGCCAAACTTCGAAGGTCAGACCAAGACCAAGCTCGGCTCGAACTACATCTGGGAGAAGCCGGACAAGGACGAACACGGACAGACCATACGCAGCTTCGTGAATGAGTTCCTTGCCAAGAATCTGGACAACTATCTCCGCATCAACAAGGATCTCCAGCCTGTCATCGAGGAGAAGATAAAGGCTTCGCAGAAGGAGCGAGAGGAGATCTCCAGCATCCAGAAAAAGACCCGTGAGCGCAACAAGAAGGCAAATGTCTACAACAAGAAGCTCCGCGACTGCAGATATCACTTCAATGACAAAGTAACGGAAAAGACTGCCGAGGAGATAGAGAAGTCCAGCATCTTCATCACCGAAGGTGACTCCGCAAGCGGAACCATCACAAAGGTCAGGAACGCCAACAACCAGGCTGTCTTCAGCCTGCGCGGAAAGCCGATCAACTGTTACAAGGAAAGCCGCAAGAAAGTCGCTGAGAACGAAGAGCTCAACCTGCTTATCTCCGCCCTCGGAGTGGAGGATGACCTCGAGAACCTCAGGTACAACAACATCATCGTGGCGACCGATGCCGATGATGACGGAATGCACATCAGGATGCTCGTGCTCACTTTCATAATGAAGTACTATCCGGACCTCATCCGCCGCGGTCACGTCCATATCCTGCAGACTCCATTGTTCAGAGTCAGGAACAAGAAAGCCACCCGCTACTGCTACTCCCCTGAAGAGAAGGAGGCTGCGATAAAGGAGCTCAAGACCGGGGTCGAGATCACCAGGTTCAAAGGTCTGGGAGAGATATCATCGAACGAGTTCGTGGACTTCATCGGCGAGAACATGAGGCTCGACCTCGTCAAACTGGCCGACGAAGAGTCCATTTCCGACATAATGGAGTTCTACATGGGTGACAACACCATAGAGCGCCAGAACTTCATACGCGAGAATCTCAAGTCCGAGGAAGAACTCGAGGACGTTAACATCTGATGCAATGAGCCGGGGATTCTGCAGATTCATACTGACGAAGGTGCTTGGCTGGACCATCGACGACAAGTTCGAGGTCGAGGACAAGGTCGCCGTCTTCCTGGGTGTCCCTCACACGAGCATATGGGATTTCGTGATCGGCTATTTCTATGCCAGGTCTAACGGAAAGCATCTGAGGACAATGATCAAGAAGGAAGCCTTTGTCTGGCCTCTGAGCTGGATACTGCGTGGCATGGGTGCCTTCCCCGTTGACCGCAAGGACGCCACGTCTCTCATGGTCAGCCTGATAGATGAGATGAAGGATTCGGATGATTTTTTCCTCGTGGTTTGTCCAGAGGGCACGCGCAAGCCTGTGAAGAGATGGAAGACTGGCTATCACGTCATAGCGCGCCAGGTGGATTGTCCTGTCTATCTGTCATATTTCGACTGGAAAGCCAAGCATGTGGGCTGCGGCGTCAGGTTCGACACCACCGAAGACGCGCGTGGGGACACGGACAGGATACAGAAGCACTATGAAGAGCTCGGGGTGGTGGGCAAACATCCCGAAAAGTTCATAACTCATTAAAAGATTTGCATTTCAGCAAAAGAATTGATACATTTGCAGGCTTTTCCGCGCGATTATTTCGGCAGAAAGGCCTGATTATTTTTTAAACTATTAATTATCAACAAGATGATCAAACAGTACGAAACCGTTTTCATTGCAACTCCCGTTTTGTCTGATGCTCAGATGAAGGAAGCGGTTGCCAAGTACACAGATCTCATCAAGAACAATGGCGGTGAGGTCGTGTATGAAGAGGACTGGGGTCTCAAGCAGCTTGCTTACTCCATCCAGCACAAGACATCAGGATTCTATTACCTGATT
>JAZRWN010000016.1:0-2889 GCA_045599725.1 Candidatus Cryptobacteroides sp.
GGCGGGTTTTCTTAGCGTTGTGGTCCCAGCAGGGCATGATCCTGCGACTCCCTGATTATGAGTCAGGTGCTCTAACCAACTGAGCTATGGGACCGAAATCTGCAAAGCCGGTTAGAAACGGCTCTGCAAATATAGTAAAAATCAGTCAGACTGCCTTGCAGTCCACCGAAAAATCGTCAATTCTCTCAGACTTTGATCTCAACCTCAACACCTGAAGGCAACTCGAGCTTCATGAGAGCGTCAACGGTCTTGGCGTTGCTGTCCTCGATGTCGAGAAGTCTGCGGTATGAATCGAGCTCGAACTGCTCACGGGCCTTCTTGTTGACGAAGGTTGAGCGGTTGACTGTGAAGATCTTCTTGTTGGTAGGGAGCGGAATAGGACCGTTCACCTTTGCGCCGGTGGACTTCACGGTTTCAACAATCTTCGCAGCTGACTTGTCAACGAGCATGTGGTCGAAAGATTTGAGTTTAATTCTAATTTTCTGACTCATATCTGTTTTGTTTATTTGTTAATTTCTAATTATCGGCTAAAAGCCTTCCATGTGCATCAGGGAGTTGTATCCGCTCTTCTCTATGATTTCCTTGGCCATATAGCCAGGGACTTCGGAATAGTGGTCGAACCTCAATGTGCTGTTGGCTCGTCCTGAAGACAGAGTCCTGAGGACTGTCACATAGCCGAACTGCTCTGATAGCGGTACGAAGGCCTTTATCACTCTTGCCCCGCTGGATGTCGAATCCATGGCGTTGATCTGTCCCCTGCGGCGGTTGAGGTCGCCGACTATATCACCCATATACTCTTCAGGTGTCACCACCTCGATATGCATGATAGGTTCCAGAAGGACCGGCTTGCACTTGGAATAGACATGGCGGAAAGCCATACGTGCGGCAAGCTCGAAGGACAACTGGTCAGAATCCACCGGATGGAACGAACCGTCCAGAAGAGTGACCTTGAGTGACTGGACCTGGTATCCTGCCAGGCAACCATTAGTCATGGCTGACTCGAAACCTTTCTGTACACTAGGAATAAATTCCTTCGGGACATTTCCTCCTTTGACCTGATCGACGAACTGAAGGCCTGTTACACCTTCATCCGCCGGTCCTATCTCAACTACTATGTCAGCGAACTTGCCCCTGCCGCCGGTCTGTTTCTTGAAGACCTCGCGGTGCTGGACGGTGGCTGTCACAGCCTCCTTGTAGTTCACCTGCGGGGCACCCTGATTGATCTCCACGCCGAACTCACGGCGGAGGCGGTCAACGATGATGTCCAGATGAAGCTCACCCATGCCGCTGATAATGGTCTGGCCTGTCTCCATATCGGTCCTGACAGTGAAAGTCGGATCCTCCTCGGCCAGCTTGCCGAGTGCAACCCCGAGTTTGTCAAGGTCCTTCTGGGTCTTGGGCTCCACGGCTATTCCGATCACAGGATCAGGGAATTCCATGGATTCGAGAGTGATCGGATGGGCCTCCGCACAGATGGTGTCACCTGTCCTGAGTTCCTTGAATCCGACTGCGGCACAGATGTCTCCAGCCTCGACGAACTCGATAGGGTTCTGATGGTTGGAATGCATCTGATACAGGCGGGCGACTCTCTCGCGCTTTCCGGAGCGGACATTGAGGACAGTGGAGCCGGAATCAAGATGGCCGGAATAGGCTCTGAGGAATGCAAGACGTCCGACGAACGGGTCGGTGGCTATCTTGAACACCAGAGCGCAGAACGGCTCATCCGGAGAAGGATTGCGCTCGATCTTCTCGTCATTCTTCGGGTTGGTACCCTTGACGGCCTCCACATCAAGCGGAGAAGGAAGATAGCGCATCACACAGTCGAGAAGGAACTGGACTCCCTTGTTCTTGAACGAAGATCCGCAGCAGGCCGGAACTATCTGCATGGAGATGGTACCTTTCCTGATGGCAGCTACGATTTCGTCCTCTGTCACCGATTCCGGGTCCTCGAAGTATTTCTCCATCAAGGACTCGTCAACCTCTGCGGCAGATTCCAGAAGTTTGTCCCTCCACGTCTCGACCTCGTCAGCCATGTCCTCCGGGATATCCTTGATTTCATAGTTGACAAGCTCCTCGCCACTGTCGTAATATATCGCTTTTCTTGAGATAAGGTCAATAATACCTTGGAAATTGTCCTCTGCCCCTATAGGGAGGCATACAGGAACGGCATTTGCGCCAAGCTTGGAATGAATCTCGCTGACAACCGCAAGGAAGTCTGCACCGACTCTGTCCATCTTGTTCACATAAGCGATCTTAGGTACTCCGTACTTGTCAGCCTGACGCCAGACGGTCTCGGACTGTGGCTGTACACGGCCCACCGCACAGAATGTGGCGATGGTTCCGTCGAGCACACGGAGGGACCGTTCCACCTCAACGGTGAAATCGACATGACCCGGAGTGTCTATCAGGTTGATCTGATAGGTCTCACCGCCGTAGTGCCAGAACGCGGTGGTGGCGGCAGAAGTGATGGTGATACCTCTCTCCTGCTCCTGCACCATCCAGTCCATGGTGGCGGCTCCCTCATGCACCTCTCCCATCCTGTGGGTTTTCCCGGTATAGTAGAGGATACGCTCGGAAGTAGTGGTCTTGCCGGCATCGATGTGGGCCATGATGCCGATATTCCTCGTGTATTTAAGATCTCTTTTAGCCATTAATTGACATACAAATTAGAAGCGGAAGTGGGCGAAAGCCTTGTTGGCTTCAGCCATACGGTGCATATCCTCTTTTCTCTTGAATGCACCACCTTCATTGTTGTATGCTGCGACGATCTCTGCGCAGAGTTTTTCTGCCATAGAGCGGCCGGAACGCTTGCGGGCGTAAAGTATCATATTCTTCATGGAGAGAGAAACTTTTCTTTCCGGTCTCAACTCAGTAGGCACCTGGAAGTTA
>JAZRWN010000017.1:0-8691 GCA_045599725.1 Candidatus Cryptobacteroides sp.
CTCGGCCGTGGAGGCTCGGACTACACCGCCAGCATCATCGCAGCGGCACTGGACGCAGAAATCCTCGAGATCTGGACCGATGTCGATGGTTTCATGACCGCGGACCCGCGCATCATAAAGACTTCATACGTCATCGACGAACTCAGTTTCTCCGATGCCATGGAGCTCTGCAACTTCGGTGCGAAGGTCATATACCCGCCTGCAATCTACCCTGTCTGTGCGAAGGACATACCTGTTCTCATCAAGAACACGTTCAACCCTTCAGCCAAGGGCACCGTCATCCGTCAGCACTGCAAGGGAGGACGGACCGTCACCGGCATATCTTCCATCAACGACACCTGCATCATCACTGTGGCAGGTACTTCCATGGCAGGCATCATCGGTGTCAACAGCCGCATCTTCACTGTCCTTGCTGACAACAACATAAGCGTTTTCCTCGTAAGCCAGTCATCATCTGAGACCCATATCTCCCTCGGTGTCAAGGCAGAACACGCGGACCTCGCCTGCGAACTTCTCAACAAGGAGTTCGCCCATGAAATCTCCGAAGGTTCCATGATGCCTGTGCAGCTCATGAAGGACCTCGCCACAGTCGCCATCGTCGGTGAGAACATGAAGAGCAATGCCGGTATCGCCGGAAAACTGTTCAGTGTTCTCGGAAAGAACGGCATAAGCATCATAGCCTGCGCCCAGGGAACAGAGGAAAGGAACATTTCCTTCGTCGTGGACAAGAAATACCTCAAGAAATCCCTCAATGTCATACATGACAGTTTCTTCCTTTCTGTGTATCAGGAACTCAACGTATTCATCTGCGGCATAGGCACCGTAGGCGGCGACCTCATCCAGCAGATAGCATCCCAGAAAGAGAAGCTGATGAAGGAGAACAATCTCAAGATCAATGTCGTAGGTATCGCCAGGAGCAGGAAGGGCATCTTCAACCGCGAAGGCATAGACCTCGCGAACTACCAGGAACTTCTCGCAGACGGCATGCCTATGGATATCGAGACACTGAAGAACGAAGTCATCGGAATGAACATCTTCAACTCCGTGTTCGTGGACTGCACCGCCAGCGCAGAGGTCGCTTCACTGTACAAGGATTTCTTCGACAAAGGTATCTCAGTGGTCGCAGCCAACAAGATCGCCGCTTCATCCGACTATGAGAATTACGCCATGCTGAAGGCACTCGCCCGCAAGCGCAATGTCAAATATCTCTTCGAGACAAATGTAGGTGCGGGCCTTCCTGTCATCAACACCATAAACGCGCTCAAGAACAGCGGTGACAAGATCCTGAAGATAGAAGCGGTCCTCAGCGGCACATTGAACTTCATCTTCAACACGCTCTCGGAGGATATTCCTTTCAGCCAGACAGTCCGTATGGCCAAGGATCAGGGATTCTCAGAGCCTGACCCTCGCATCGACCTTTCCGGCAGGGACGTTATCCGCAAACTTGTCATTCTGGCCCGCGAAGCAGGTTACAAGGTCAATCAGGAGGATGTCAAGGCCGAAAACCTCATTCCTGCCGAGTTCTTTGACTGCAGCATTGACGAGTTCTGGAAGAAACTTCCTGAGCTTGATGCGGATTTCGAGGAACGGAGAAAGATACTTGCCGAAGCGGGCAAACGCTGGAGGGTCGTCGCAAGAATGGAGAACGGTGAATACACGGTGTCACTCCGCGAGTTCGACGGCAGGACTCCGTTCTACAACCTCGAAGGCTCGAACAACATCATCCTTCTCACAACTGAAAGATACAACAAGCATCCTATGCTCATCCAGGGATACGGTGCCGGCTCAAGCGTGACCGCCGCCGGTGTATTCGCCGACATCATGAGCATAGCAAACGTATAATCAATAATCCAGCATACGGCAATGAAGAAAGTCAGAGTATTCGCACCGGCATCCATCGCAAACCTCGGCTGCGGTTTCGACATCATGGGCCTCGCGCTTGACGAGGTCGGTGACATTCTCGAAATGACAGCCTCCGAAGGCGACGGTATCACCATCACGAACAAGACTGATGTTCCGCTTCCTGAGAACATTGATGACAACGTCATCACCCCGGTCATCCGCAAGTTCTTCGAGATGACAGGAAAGAAAGCGAAGATAGACGTGACTGTATGCCAGAAGATCTACCCAGGCTCCGGAATCGGTTCCAGCGCGGCTTCAAGTGCAGCTGCAGCCTATGGCATGAACGAACTCTTCGACTGCCCCCTCTCCGATGAGGAGATGGTCATCTGCGCCATGGAAGGTGAAAACCTAGCCAGCGGCGGCTACCATGCCGACAATGCCGCCCCGGCTCTCCTCGGTGGTATCATCCTCATCCGCGGTTACGAGCCTCTTGACCTGATCCAGCTTCCTATTCCCGGCAATTTCTACTGCGCAGTCGTCCATCCCCGCATCATGGTTTCCACTAAAGAGGCGAGAAACATATTGCCGAAGGCGGTGCCTATGCACAACGCTGTCAGCCAGTGGGGTAATGTAGGCGGCCTGGTGGCCGGCCTGTATTCCGGCAATATCGGACTGGTGGGAAGAGCCATGAAGGACTCCGTGGCGGAACCTTACAGGAAACAGTTCATCCCGGGCTTCGACGAACTCAGGGAGAAGATACTGGCATCCGGTTCCATGGCAATGAACATATCGGGATCAGGTCCTTCCGTTTTCTCGCTTTCTGACAAGCGCGAGACAGCCCACAAGGCCGGAGACATAATGAAAGAGCATTTCGAGTCCCGCGGCATCCACTGCGATGTCTATGTCGTGAAAGTCACGAACAAGGGAGCAAAACTTCTTGCACAATAATGAACTACTACAGCACCAACGGGAAAGCCCCTCACGCATCGCTCCGCAAGGCGGTCGTCAAAGGTCTTGCAGAGGACAGAGGCCTGTACATGCCCGAACAGATAAAAGTCCTTCCCAAGGAATTTTTCGATGATATAGACAAGATGTCTTTCCAGGAAGTGTCCTGCGCAGTCGCCGACGCATTCTTCGGAGAGGATGTCGAGAAGGAGGCCCTTCACAGGATAGTCTGCGACACACTCAGTTTCGACTGTCCTGTCGTGAAGGTCAGCGGCAGCATCCATGCGCTCGAACTGTTCCATGGTCCGACCCTGGCGTTCAAGGACGTAGGAGGGCGTTTCATGGCCCGTCTGCTGCAATATTTCACCGGAGACGAGAAACTTAATGTGCTTGTTGCCACCTCAGGTGACACCGGAAGCGCCGTCGCCAACGGTTTCCTTGGTGTCGAAGGCATCAATGTCTTTGTGCTCTACCCGAAGGGCAAGGTCAGCCCTATTCAGGAATGCCAGTTCACCACACTCGGGCAGAACATCACCGCACTCGAGATCGACGGTGTCTTCGATGACTGCCAGGCCCTGGTCAAGAACGCGTTCATGGACACGGACCTCAACTCGAAGATGAAGCTGACTTCCGCAAACAGCATAAACGTCGCCCGCTTCCTGCCTCAGTCGTTCTATTATTTCTGGGCATACGCTCAGATGAAGAAGGCCGGTCTCGCTGACGAGCTTGTGATCTGCACGCCTTCCGGCAATTTCGGCAATATCTGCGCAGGCCTTTTCGCATGGAAGATGGGGCTTCCGGTCAAGAGATTCATAGCCTCGAACAACGCCAACAGCGTTTTCTTCGAGTTCCTGCGTGACGGAGAATACAGGCCACGCCCGTCCGTGCAGACCATCGCCAATGCCATGGACGTGGGGGATCCGTCAAACTTCGCCCGTATATGGGACCTCTACGGCCACAGCCACGAAAACATATGCAAGGAGATATCCGGTGCCACGTACAGTGACGCGCAGATAGCGGAGACCATCAAGGACGTATTCGAGTCAACAGGCTACCTCTGCGACCCTCACGGAGCATGCGGATACCGCGCTCTGGCCGAAGGTCTCAAGCCAGGAGAGACAGGAGTGTTCTGCGAGACGGCTCATCCTGCCAAGTTCAAGGATACAGTTGAAAAGATCATCGGTCAGGAAATAGAAATACCTGCAAAGCTGCAGGCATTCATGAAGGGAAAGAAAGTCAGTGTCGAACTTCCGAACGACTACGAGGCTTTCAGGAATTTCCTTCTGGGATAGCGCGACGTTTCTTCCATTTGTCACGGGCGAGCTGCTGCATGTCGCGCACTGTGTCCGATTCATCCACAATCTCGCTGCCAAGCAGGGTTTCGATGACATCCTCGAGTGTAAGAATGCCCTGGAAACTGCCGTATTCATTTATTATCACGGATATCTGCTCGTCCTTGCGCATCATCTCCTCCCAGATTTCATCCAGAGGGGTGTCTTCATTGAACGATGCCACATCGCGCTTTATCTCTCCGAGAGTCATGTCATACTTGTCCTCAGCCATGAGCTGGAGGGCTTCCATCCTGAGAATGTATCCGGTGATGTACTCATCATTGTCGGCATATACCGGAATACGGCTGTGATGCAGGAAACGCTTGTCCTTGTAGAATGACTTTATGGTCATCTTCTCAGAGGCGATCGCGGACACGACGCGAGGAGTCATGGCATCTGAGGCCGTCACCTCGTCCATGTTGATAAGGTTCTGGATGATGGCGTTTTCGTCTTCCTCCAAGTCCCCCTCCTCCTCTGCGACATTGGCCATGGCGCTTACTTCATCCCTCGAGACGGTCGCCTCGTTGTCCTTGGGCGTGATGAGTTTCTGGAGGAACTCGATGCATACGACGATAGGGTACATGATTATGATAAGCACGCTTATCGTCCTGGTGGCGAAGCCCATGAGGGATTTCCAGTGGGTGGTGCCTATCGTCTTCGGGATGATCTCAGAAAAGACAAGGATGAGTATGGTGGTGACTGCGCTGACCACACCGAACCACTGCGAGCCGAACACCAACGTAGCCTGCTGACCTACGCCGGCGGCACCGATGGTATTGGCGATAGTGTTAAGCGAGAGTATGGCTGCGATAGGACGGGAACTGTCCTGTTTGAAAGCCTTGAATTTCGAAGCAGGCTTGTAGCCGTCCTCCTCACGCATGGTGGCATATGATATCGGGGTGGACATCAAGGTCGCCTCAAGCACTGAGCAGAGAAACGAGATGGCCATCGCACCGAGCAGGAATATCAGAAGTAATGTCATACTTGCCAAGAATAATCTTTCATGCGACAAAGTTAGGTATTTTTTAGTACATTTGTGAAAACTGCATATTACTAAACTTAATAACGACATGATTATCAAACTCGGAATCATCGGAGCCGGCTGGATAGCCGACAAGATGGGAGAAACTATCACCGGTCTCAAGAATGATGAGATCATACCTTATGCCATTTCATCCAGAAGCCTCGAGAAAGCTCAGGCATTCGCTGATCACTGGGGATTCCAGAAAGCGTACGGCAGTTATGAAGAGATGCTTGCCGACCCGGAGGTGAACCTTGTATATATCGCCACACCTCACTCACATCACTACGAGCACAGCCGTATGGCCATTGCCGCAGGAAAGGCTGTTCTCTGCGAGAAGGCCTTCACCGCCAATGCCAGGGAGGCGGAGGACCTGCTGAACTTCGCACATGAGAAGAAAGTATTCATCACTGAAGCCATATGGACCAGGTACATGCCTCTTTCACTCAAGATCAAGGAACTCATCGACAGCGGTTTCATCGGTCGTCCTCGTCTTCTCGTGTCAAGCCTCTGCTACGCCATGGAGCAGAAGGAGCGCATCCTTCGTCCTGACCTCTGCGGCGGCGCTCTCCTTGACCTCGGAGTATATTGCATCAACTTCGCGAGAATGTTCTTCGGGACAGATTTCGAGACCTTGAACACGAACTGCATCAAAAGCGAGACTGGCATGGACATGTACGACACCATTGTCCTCAAGTTCGCTGACGGCAAGATGGCGAATCTCGTCACCAGCTGCTTCGGCCGCTGCAACCGCGAGGGCTTGATCGTCGGTGATGACGCCTACATCGTAGTTGACAACGTCAACTGCCCTCAAGGAGCGAAAGTTTTTGACAAGGACTACAAGCTAATAGCTGAATTCTTCCCTCCGAAGGGTCAGGTGACCGGATATGAATGGCAGGTGCTTGCCTGCAAGGAGGCGCTTGAGAACGGTTGGCTGGAATCACCGTATATGCCTCATGCAGAGACTCTCTCCATCATGAAACAGATGGATGCGCTGCGTAAGGAATGGGGTATAAAATATCCTATGGACTAAGTCAGTATAATTGCACAATTTATCAATTATTGATATATTTGCAGTCGCGATGGGGTATTAGCTCAGCTGGTAGAGCGTCAGGTTCGCAATCTGAAAGTCGGGAGTTCGAGTCTCCTATGCTCCACAAAATAACAGGCTTCCTGCCTGTTTTTTTTATGGAGCAGTTACCACTGAAGGGGGAATTGATGTATATTTGTTTATGCTCTACTTGTATCTAGCCATAATATTCCTGCTCGGCGCGCTGTCGCCTGTCCAGACTTCCTCGAACTCCAAGGCGAAGGAATATCTGTATTCGCCGGTAGCCGCATCGTTGTGCAGCTTCATTGTGGGAACGGCGGCTTTGGTGATTCTTACATTGATAACCGAGCACAGCCTGGCCGTATCGGCGGATCAGGTCAGAGGACTCCCATGGTGGGCCTGGGCGGGAGGAGCGGCTGGCGCCATAGGCATCACCGCCAACATCCTCCTGTTCCCGAAACTTGGTGCCATGCAGACCGTGCTGATGCCGATGCTGGGACAGATCATCACGGGCTTTGTCGTAGATTCTTTCGGACTTTTCCTCTCACCTGTATATCCTGTGAGCGCGCTCAGATTCCTGGGCTTTGCAGTCGTCCTGGTCGGTGTCTTCTATGTAGTTTCGCACAAGGGAAAGCATTTCCGCAGGAAGGACACACTTGTCTGGCAGTTCCTCGGCATCGGGGCGGGCGCCATCCTGGCGATGCAGCCGGCCATGAACTCGCAGCTCGCCATCAGGCTCGACTCCCCCACATATGCTTCCCTGATCTCATTCGTTTGCGGCACAGTCATACTGGCCGTCTTCGCATGCTCAGTCAAGGAGCATCGCACAAACCTCTATCGTATGTTCACGGTCAGAAGGCCGTTCTGGACATGGATCGGCGGTCTTCTGGGAGTCTGCATGGTGATAGGTCAGGCAGCTCTCGTGAAAGAAATCGGCGTCGGGCTGCTGACCATCCTGAACATATTCGGAATGCTGGTCTGCAGCGTGTTCATCGACCATTTCGGACTTCTGGGAGCCGAGAGACGCCCTGTCACATTGAAGAAATTCTGCGGTCTCGTGCTCGTTCTTGCCGGCATCATCCTTCTTAACGTATAAACCGGACAAATCTGATGCGCTATGGAATACCTGTCAAAGGAACGATACGAAGAAATATGTGCGGAACTCAAGAACCTCATCAACGTAGTATATCCGAAAATAAAGGATGACCTCGTGGAAGCCCGGGCACAGGGTGACCTCAGCGAGAACTGCGGATATCGTGCAGCCAGGAGCGCCCAGGCGAAGACCATCAGCAGGATACGCTTCCTGCAAAGGGTACTTGAGAACTCCAGGGTCATAGACACGGACAACCTGCCGAAAGACGTCGTGACTTTGCTCAGCAAAGTCGAGTTCACCAATCTCGCCACGAACACCAGGATGACCTACACCATCGTCAGCCCTCATGAAATGAATCTTGAAGGCGGCAAGATATCCATTAAATCACCCATCGGCCAGGCATTGATGGGAAAGCGTGTCGGAGACATCGCGGAAGTCCACGCCCCTGCAGGGATCATGAAGCTCAAAATCGAGAAAATATCCCGCTGATGCCCAAAGGAAAATGTCAGACTACCTGTTTGAGCCACGGAGCAAGTCCGCGACATCAGCAGTAAGAGCGGCAGCCTTCTCTGAAAGCAGCACATTCAAGTCGATATGGAAGCGGAAGCGCCAATGGTTTTCCGGGTCAGCAGGCTGGTTCACACGCTCGTTCATATAGTCCTTGCGGCGGAGCCCGCTGTCAAGCGCAAGCCAGTCCTGAAGAGGCAGGATCGCCAGCATGGAAGCCGACTTCAGGTGATCCCAGATGATGGCACGGACTTCATCAGGATGAAGGTCAGTCTCACTCTGCATGCGAAGGGTAGGCATGTCGTGATTTGAAGTCGCACACACGCTCAGGTATGGCCAAGGACGGCCCTTGTCCATGTTCGCCATCTCGAACGAAAGGATCTTCTCGTGTTCCATAACGACAGGTACACAGTCCGGAACCATTCCGTGGTCCTCGCCACAGGCCAGCATGCCGGTCGCACCGAGAAGTTCAGGAAGTTTGCGTTCGGCGTTCCTTTTCCAGAACTCGTCGTGACGATGATAGAAGAAATCGGTGTACAGGGCGTTGAAACGCTCCTGCTGCCACATAGGGAGTTTCCCGGAGTCCGGAGTGATCAATGGCTGATACATCTCCGGATGGCGCGGATCGTCATGGAACAGACCTTCTATCGGGAGCCCCATGATATCGATTTCCTGACGGCTATATGGCAGAGCAGGATTGAAATGGCCGTTCACGCCACTCTTATGCTCGGCAGGAATCTCCCATATACGGAAGAAACCGAGGATATGGTCGATGCGGAACGCGTCGAAATACTGGCTCATCTTGCGCAGGCGGCTCTTCCACCAAGCGAAATCATCCTTAGCCATCTCCTCCCAGTTGTATGTCGGGAATCCCCAGTTCTGTCCGTCAGCGCTGAAGAAA
>JAZRWN010000018.1:0-3101 GCA_045599725.1 Candidatus Cryptobacteroides sp.
AGCTGCTGGTCATTGCCGGCACTTCCTTCTTATTGTTGCTTCCACCGAATTTTGACATATTCTTATCTCCTATTTATCTTTTCTTGGCAACGTCCTTAGGCTCGGCCTCAGAGATGTTCTGAGGAACGGCCTTCTTCACGATGTTCTGCTTGTCTTCGTCGAGTGCCATGAATTTCTTGCCGTAGTTCTTCATTGAGAAATCATCACGGATTTCGTTCACAGCCTTCACGAGCTCATTCTGGACAGAGATGTACGCCTGGTAACTGGTACCACGGTCATTCTGAAGAGAGATGACACCCATGGAGACAGGGCAGTTGCCGAAGCCTTCGATGTCGATGATCTCCTTTTCAGGAAGATTCGGATCGTCCGCCGGGTTTGTCAGGAATTCCTTGATCTTATCCTTGATCTGGCTAACTTCCATAGGCTCGCTACCGGCAAGAATCCTGTCCGCAGAATTGATCTTCACCACAATGATATTGCGGCGGTTGACCTTCTGGTCTTCTACCTTCTGATTCTGGTCAGGCATAGGCGGGAGACGGCGTGAAAGGCCGGTCTGTGAACCCATGGTGGTAGTCATCAGGAAGTAGCACAACAGCAGGAATGCGATATCCGCAGTCGAGCTGGTGTTCATTGCTGGTACTTTCTTTTTGCTGCCCATGATTATTTCTTGCTAGCGATTGACATGCGGATCTCGCCGACTATGATGGCAGCGATGGCTGCGACACCGGCGATGGCTGTCAGGATGAGGATTGTATCTGTAAGTTTAAGAGTGCCTTCAGTAACGGGGGCACCGTTGTATGCCATGGCGGGGTTGCCCTTGGCAAGGAGGAAAGCGATAACGCAAACGGCAGCTGCGCCAACCAGAATGATGCCTGTCTTGACAAGGCTCTTCGGGTTGACCTTAGCGCTCATCACAAGGCCGACACCAATCCAGCTGAGAACAGCCAGACCGAGCATCACATAGGCCCAGTAGAGCAATACTTCAACAGCCTGCCCGTCCTTTGCCGTGAGACCCTGTGCGAAGCCCCAGACAAGGAGAGCAACACTGATGAGTATCAGCGCTATCATTCCCCATTTGATGATTTTATTGAGTTTCATGATTTGCAGAACTGAAGTGGATTATTTCTTCGCGTTGTACTTGGTGAGGAGGTCGATGAGGCAGATTGAAGAATCTTCCATATCAATGGTGAGGCCGTCGATCTTTGAGAGGATGTAGTTGTAGAACACCTGGAGGATCATAGCGACGATCAAACCACCGATGGTGGTGATCAAAGCGACCTTCATACCACCTGCGACAACGTTAGGAGAAATGTCACCTGCAGCCTGGATAGCATCGAATGCGTTGACCATACCGATAACGGTTCCGAGGAATCCGAGAGACGGTGCGATTGCGATGAAGAGGGAGATCCAGGAGAGACCGTTCTCCATCTCGCTCATCTGTACTGAACCGTAGGAAACGACAGTCTTCTCAACAACGTCAACACCCTGATCATAGCGGAGGAGGCCCTGATAGAAGATGGAAGCGACGGGGCCCTTGGTGTCACGGCAGACATCCTTGGCAGCCTCGATGCCACCATTGGCGAGGGCAGCCTCGACATTCTCGAGAAGCTTCTTGGTGTTGGTCTTTGAGAATGAGAGATAGAGGATACGCTCGATGGCGAGTGCGAGACCGATGATCAAGCAGATGATGATGAGGGACATGAAGCCTGCACCACCCTCGATGAACTTTGTCTTGAGAGCCTGGTGGAGAGGAATCTCTTCGCCAGAGCCGGAGAGAAGATCTGCTGCTGTCATTTCAGAAGCGGCTTTTGCGCCGTCGGTCTGAGCAGATGCGATGCTAGCAGAGAAGGCCATGATGCCTACGACTGCCAAAAACATGAAAAACTTTTTCATAATGAATTTGATAATGTATTAGTTGTAAAATTAATTACGCTTAAATGCGGTGCAATTTAGCAAAAATATTTCAAATGGCAATAATTATTTGGATATTTCTCCCTTCAGGTTCTTCTCCAAAAGCGCTTTAACTTTTCCGTTGTCCGCGTGTTCTCCCATCAGGTAGAACAATTTTCCCAAGGCGCTCTCCGTCGTGAGGTCGTGACCGGATATGACTCCAGCGTCCTTCAATGTGCGGCCGGTGGCGTACAAATCCATATTGACATCGCCGCTGAGACACTGCGTCACATTGAGGAGAATCTTCCCCGAGGCAGCGGCTTCGCGGACGATTTCAAGGAACCACGGTTTGGAGATGGCGTTGCCCGAACCGTATGTCTCGATGATGACAGCCCTTGTCCCCGGACCGAGCAGGATGTCCCTCACGGCCTCTTCGGTGATGCCGGGGTGGACCTTGAGGATGGAAACCCTGGTGTCCAGCCTGGTGTGGATGGACATTTCGCCCCAATGCTCGGAGGAGCTGCGGATGATACTGTCATTGTACTTGATGTTGATGCCTGCCGTGGCGAGCGGAGGGTAGTTGGGCGAACTGAAGGCATCGAAGCCGACCGAATTGATCTTGGTGCTTCTGTTGCCCCTGAGCAGCTGGGAGTTGAAGCATATACACACCTCCGGCACCCTGGCGAGGCCCTGCGCATTCCTGGCTGTGGCTATCTCTATGGCGGAAATGAGGTTCTCCTTGCCGTCTGTGCGGGGCTGTCCGATGGGCAGCTGGCTGCCCGTGAAGATGACCGGCTTGGAAAGGTTGTCCAGCATAAAACTCAGGGCTGATGCGCTGTAGGCCATCGTGTCGGTGCCGTGGAGGATCACGAACCCGTCGTATTTCTCGTAATTTTCATATATCAGTTCGGCAAGCGACTGCCAGAGCGAGGGTTCGACGTCCGACGAGTCGATGAGTGGGGTGAAAGTGTAGCTGTCGACCGAAACCGCGAACTTGCGGATCTCCGGCACTTCTTCCATAATGCCGCTGAAGTCGAACGGCTTGAGGGTTCCGTCGGCGGGGTCTTCCTTCATTCCGATGGTGCCTCCCGTGTAGATGAGAAATATGCTCATATTGAAAACAGTTGTCGTGCGTTGTATGTGGTGACCCGTGCCACCTCCTCCACCGTGACGCCCTTCCGTTCTGCAAGGAAGGCTGCGATGAGGGGGAT
>JAZRWN010000019.1:0-26040 GCA_045599725.1 Candidatus Cryptobacteroides sp.
CACCTTCTCGCTGTTTGGATGCATGGAAGTAGTTCCTGCAGGATGACGCGGAAGGATGTCAGGACGGCCGTCCATCAAGTAAGTCCTGCCGAAATATGTCGCAGGGAAGAACTCGATGTTCATGCCGGCCTTGCCGACCAGGTTCTCAGGAACAGGAGCGTCAAGGTAGACTGCCATTGAGATGCCCTTGCCGTCAGATGCGACTTTAACGGTAGGTTTGAAATTGTAATCGGCGTAGTTAAGTACAACCTCTATGGAGTTGTCCGCCTTATTGACATTCCTGCTCTCAAGGACAGGGTAGATATCCCACTGTTCAGGAGTGTTCATCAGACGGATGCCTCCGCCCGTGGCGATTCGGTCACCTCTCTGGATGATCTCGATGGCAGCTGTCTTTTCGTCGCAGAACATTCCATTGTAGTCGTTGCTGTATACGAGGAAGTTTATTCCCCTGTCCTCGAAGTATTCAAGGTCATTCAGTTTGAGGCTCTGCGCAGAAAGCCCGCAAGCAGTGGACATCAGAAGCGCGGTGGCCAGAATTGATCTAAGTTTCATTATTTGAAAAATCTTTGAAGTGTTGTTGCTAGATAGTATCTGGCGTTCATCCATGTATGACCGCCTTCAGTGAATATTTTTTCATAGTTTATGCCATGGGCGTCATTATATGCCTGATGGTCAAGGACATTCTTGTGCAGGAAGTCAGAAGTGCCGACTCCGAACCAGAAGAGCTTGAGGCCGTCATTAAGAAGTGCAGGGTTCTGGGCATACTGAGGAAAACAGGTATCCAGAGCCTCCGGAATCAGGTAAGCGCTGTACGATGCGAGCCACGCGAACTTGTCGAGGTTTGACAGTGCAGTGAAAAGTGACTGCCCGCCTCCGCGTGAGAAGCCGGCGATGGCTCTGTGCTCACGGTCATTCAATGTTCTGAAGCTGCTTTCGACAAATGGCATTATGCACTCTGTCATCTCGCTTGAGAATGTCTTGTACATTTCGACTGATGCCATGGAGTCAGGAGCAGGAGTGCCGTTCATCATATAGCCGTATGGCATGACAACTATCATAGGCTCAGCCTTGCCCTGGGCGATGAGGTTGTCAAGGATGATGTTAAGCTTTCCGACCTTGAACCAGGTCTCTTCGGTATCAGTGGTGCCGCTGACGAGGTAGAACACCGGATAATCCTTGCCGTCAGTCTCATATCCTGCAGGAGTGTAGACCACGAGCGGACGGTACATGTTCAGGACGGATGACTTGTAGTTGCAGTAGACCATCTTTCCATGAGGGACATCGTTCATTGTATAGAGAGCCTCGCTGTTCGGAACCTCGAGAAGGCTTGACTTGAAGTTCTCGTTAGGGAAGATGTTCGTGTTCAGAGGATCTGCCACTCTGACTCCATCAATTATGAAATTGTAAGGATAGATGTCAGGATTCTCGACTGGAAGAGTGATGCTCCATATACCCTTGCTGTTCATGACCATAGGCTGGTTTCCCTGAGTGAACTGCGATGTGAAGAGGACGGTCTTCGCCCTTGGAGCACTGACATTGAAAGTCACATTCTGAGGCATTGCCCTGCGAGGACGGTCAGCATTCTCAGGCGCCTGCGCCCTTCTCGGGAAGTTAGGCATAGCATGAACGAGAGGAGACTCTACTGCATTGTCAGAATACCAGTACCTGCCTGTAGGGATGTCAATATTCATGAGTTCAAGCATGGTCCTGGCATATCGGCGTCCAAGTTCGCGGTATCCGGCTGCACTGAAATGCAGGCGGTCAAAGTTCTCACGGCAGCCACTTGATGAAATGACATGGCCTGTAGGGATGACTTCAGGAATCTTGTTGATGACGGCGTTATGTGCGGCGCAGGTGCCACCACGGTCGCTGTTGACAACCTCACCCACCAGGAGCGGGCACTCTTCGGCGGTAAGTTTGAGGTCCTTGAGAAGCCTGTCATAGATGATCTTGACCTTGGCAGGCCAATCCTCTTCGCCGGTGTTTGACTCTCCCTGATGCAGGAGCACTCCTGAGATGACTCCGTCCTTCTGAGCCTGCTTGGCGAGCTTCACCACATATGCATATGGGTCGTTCTCATAAATCTTCATGATGTTCTGGAGCCAGTCAGCACCGGATGCAGCATAAGCCTCTGCCTCCTCGGACATGAAAGCTTCAATCTTGCAGCCTGCGACTGAAACATTGATGACTCCGACCTTGTGTCCTTCCGGAAGGTATTCAGCCATAGTGCGGCCGAAGTAATCAGCAGGAGTCAGGCCAGTATCCTGACGGCAGAGAGGTGGAACAGCTGGATACCACTCCCCTTTCTTGCGGCCCAGGTCAGGAAAATCGACGGCGGCCATCATGACATAGTTCGGGGCTATTCCCTCCTTGTCCTGAGGCTCCGGCCTAGCATTTCCTTCCATATTTGACTGGCCTATACAGATGAAAATATGGAAATTCTTGTCGCGAGCGCTGCCGCTGAGGACGCAACAGAGCATAATCAAGGATAATAGAATTTTTTTCATATCATTAATTGAATTGTTTGGTCAATGTTATCACGCCGGCGGAAAGAGGGGCTATGTCAAGGGTGACAGAACCTCCGGAAACGGCAATGTCCTTCTTCTGCAGTTTAAGTGCGTTCCTGTTCTCCATGGTGTTGGCAGCGGTAAGAGATCCCGGTGCATAGTACTCGCAGTCCGCAGCGGCAAGGCCCGGCCAGTCTCCGTTGAGAGTCAGCTTGTATGCGGTCTCTGTAGGATTGACGACCTTGACTATGATGTCCTTTCCATTCTCGGACATGGTGGTCATGACACTCAGTTCCTTGGTGTCGCCCGTGAAGTCGACACGGTACTTTGAGAAATGGTCGTACCAGAGTTCGGTGATGAGGAAGTTCGGAGCCACGAAGAGTCCCTGATAGTCGAAGTTGATGAAAGCGTTGTTCCAGTCAGGGGCGTCAGTACGACGGATGAACAGTGCAGCTGCACCCATCGCGACCACATCACGGGCCTCACATATGTTCAGGAAACCACCTGCGAAAAGGCCGGTTCTCCAGTCCGTGCTGTTGAGGTTCCACTCGGAGATGAAAAGTTTCAGGTTAGGGTTCGGGCAGTTGGCGAACATCTGAGCATATCTGTCATACTGCTCTGCCAGCCTCTTCGGACCGGTCGCATAGCCGTTGGCCTGCTCGTAATGATGGAGGCTGACATAGTCGAAATAGTTGCCGGACCTGTTGAAGAATTCCTCGTCCTCGGAGAAGCCGCCGCAGACGACGATCTTGATGGACGGATCCACCTCACGCATGGCCTCTGAGAACATGCGCACACAGGCTTCATACTTCTCGATACCGAACTCCCACTGCTCATTGTCGATCTCCCAGTACTTCACATTGTATGGTTCAGGATGTCCGTTGGCGGCACGCACCTTGCCCCATTCGCCGGTAGCAGGCTCATTGCAGTACCTGACCCAGTCGATGGCATTCTGGAGCCACCATCCGCGTTCCTCTTCAGGACGCTCGTATCCGATAGGGACCACGATCAGAGGTTCAGAACCGATCTCGCGGCAGAATTTGATGTACTCGTCAGTTCCGAAACAGTTCTGGTCATAGTCAAGCCACTGCCAGTTCGGTGACCTGTGGCGGTCTTCCTGGCGGCCGATACCCCATTTCCACTGATACTGTGCTGCATAACCGCCTCCTGGCCAGCGGAGAGTGGTCGGGTGAAGATCCTTGACTGCCTGGAGGATGTCAGGACGGAAGCCGCCAGTGGCAAGTCCTTCAGCTGTGGAGAGAGTCACCATGTCCACCTGGACAGTTCCGTTCTCGACACAGATGGCGAAGTCGGCATCGCCGGTATACTGTCCGGCAGGAAGGGATATGTCAAGTTTCTTCCATTCCTGTCCAGGGACACCAAGTTTCTGCTCAATAATGAAATTGTCTCCTCTCTTCATGCCCACTGACAGAGTTCCATTGCCCTTGGCGTAGATAGAGCCGATGAAGACATCGCCCTGCTTGAGGCTCTGAGGTCCCTGTGATATTCCGGCCTTTGACTTGGCAGTGATTTTCTGAGAATAATCCATGCTGACAGCATCTCCCTTGACAAGTTCGTACTCAGCATTGCCGAAGGCATTCCACTGAGGAGCCACTGCAGGAATCTTCACATCTTCAGGGGTCCCCTCGAAATAGACGGTCTTTCCGTTGAGGGAAGTGACCTTGATGTTCTTGTAGAGGGTCTCGGTGTAGTTCACCCATAGGTCAATGTTGTTCTTGCCGGCAGCCTCAAGTTTGCTGTAACTGACAACATTCTTTCCGTCCCAGTAGACCTTGACCGACTTGCCCTGACATACGATACGGAGCTTGTGCCAGTCGCGGTTCTCGTTGATCTGGAGGCTTGTGGCATCCTTCGATGCTAACGGTTCAAGAGTCCTGACCACTCTTGTCCTTCCGCCCATCGAGGTCTCCTTCTCCACCATACGGGATATGGCGAAATAAGGGTTTGTCTTCTGAGCTGAAGCGGCGGCACGGACCTGCGCGGCCTGGGCGGCCTGTATCATGGCCTCGGTCTGTCCGACATTCAGAATGCGGGCTTCATAATAAGGATTATGTACGCGCACAAAATACGGCTCGCCAGAAGGACTGTCCTTTACAGCGAATCTCATGTCCAGGAGGCCACCGCTCCATGAACGTCTGGCGAACTTGTATGAACGCCAGTTGACATCCATCGTTATCTCGTAATTGTCCGTGTCAACGGTCGTGATGTGCAAAGGCTGCTCATAACGGGTAGGTGAATGGAGGACATTCTCTTCATCCATGAACCAGCCGTCGAAATATCCGTCTCTCGGAGGAATGCCAGGATAATGCTCGGGTTCGAACGATCGCTCGAATATAAGTTCCTGCCAGACGCCGTTGTTGGCGGAAAAGTAAATATGCTCGAAAAGCTGACCATAAAGCATCTCGTCAATGATTCCTGACGGTGCCTTGGAGCTGATGTTGACAGAGACATTCTCCTGTCCGGATACTGCGGCCGGAATAAAGGCAGCTAGTATCAATGTGATAATCATTTTTTTCATGATCAAGTATAAGTTATTATTGAAATTCAAGGATTATATATAAAAATAGGTAACTTTTCTGAAAAAGCAAAAAAAAGAGGGGCGATGCTCACGCATGGCCCTCTCTCACAAAGAACACATTTATCAACTTTAACAACCACTACCAATCTTACTGATGAAACGATTGATAGAAATATCTTGTTAATACAAAATTAATCATTACAGGGTCATATTCATATCAAAAATCCTCCAATCGATTCCTGTAATAGACCAAAGAGTATTATTTTGCACAGCAATTTTATATTTTTGCATCAATATTGAACCCTGTCACAGATGAAAGACCGTTTTCTTATTTTATGGCTCGCAGCCACCGTGTTTCTGTCAAGCTCGGACGTCCATGCCAAGCACTACTACTTCAACCATTACTCCACCCAGAACGGACTGTTGAGCAACACGGTCAACAGCGTGGTGCAGGACAAGCTCGGATTCATTTGGGTCAGTACCAGGGATGGTCTGTGCAGATTCGACGGGGACAGATTCGTGGAGATAGAGATCGACATCAATGAACAGGACCGGGTCGCATCAGGGGAAAGCATCACAATGTGTGTCGACGATGACGGAATCATCTGGTTCTGCACCAGAAACGGTGTAAGAAGCTACGACCCTGTCACCGGTGAGAGGAAATCATATGACATGTTCGGAAGCGGAAGGGCGAGCCGGATCATAAACGACACCAGAGGGAACATCTGGATTGTTGCTGACAATCTGTACAGATACAACAAGTCGGACGGGAAGGTCAAGGTCTATCCAAGAGAAGAGTATATCCTGCCTTCCGCCATGGTTTCAGACGCCATCGGCAACATGATGTTCCTGTCGGACGGAACTCTGTACAGGCACAACAACAGGACTGATTCTTTCGACAGGCTTCCGGTGTCTGGCATCAGGAGAATGGTACCGACTCTTGAGGGTGAACTTCTGATATGCACCCATGACAATGCCGTGAAAGTGGTGAACCCGCAGACATTGGCCACGGAGACCCTTCTGGAGGCGGATGAGACAGAGACATGGAGAAACATACTGTGTATGGTGGAGCGGATCCCGGGCGAATATTGGATAGGCACGGAGACCGGAATTTACATCTACACCAAGGGAGAAGGCATAACTGACACCATCCAGGAATCGGCTGAGGACAAGTATGCGATATCGACAAGTTATGTCACGAACATGTTCGCCGACAAGGATGGAAACGTCTGGGCAGGCACTTACTACACCGGACTCAACCTATGGCAGGACAAGAAGGACTCATATCAGATCTATTATGACTACAAGTCATCGAACTCGCTGAAGGGCAATGTCGTGAGACCTATAAAGAAAGACAGTTCCGGCCATCTCTGGATAGGCACCGAAGACGGGGAACTGAACATGTATGACCCTATGACTCACGAAATGGTCATGTTCTCACAGAAAGAGTACCTGTACAACATCCATGACCTGCTGCCTGTCGAAGACGAGATCTGGATAGGCTCATTCGGCAGCGGCCTCTTCAGGTTCAGGCCTGACACGAAGAAGATGGTCGCCCATTACGACCTGGGGACAGGTTACATAACAAAGCTTCTGCAGACTGCAAATGGTGATATTCTAGCAGGGACAAGAAACGGGCTGTTCGTGTACGACAAAGAGGCTGACAGTTTCTATGAAATCAATTCCATCAACCCTCAATTCATCCACGCATTGTACCAGGACCATGCCGGGAACATTTGGACAGGCACTCAGGGAAACGGGATCAGGGTGCTTGACCCATATTACAATCTCGTAGCCAAAATCAATGCAAATGAAGAGAACGGGCTGAAATCAGACCGCATATCATCAATCTTCGAGGACAGCAGACACAGAATCTGGGTGACTACAGAAGGCGGTGGAGCACTCTACTCTGAACCCGGGGCAAGACCTGACAACGTGGTGTTCACTATGATAGACAAATCCGAGGGTCTCCCGTCCAATGTAGCCTGCGCAGTAGTTGAAGACATGGAAGGGATGATATGGATTTCAAGCACACGCGGGCTGGTCCGTTTTGACCCAAGGACAAAAACGATCATCTCTTCGTTCTTCGGCAATTCCCAGATTACAGAAAGCCAGTATTCTTTCGATTCAAGATGCACCATCCCGAGCGGAATCATCTTTATGGGAACCACGGATGGAATAGTCTCATTCACGCCATCTGTAATCAAGAGCATAATTCCATCCAAACATCTGTACATCACAGACATAAAGGCCATCTCATCAGAAGGTTCCATGGACATACACACACCGGGACACTCCTCCTTCACCTCCGACAGGATCGAAATCAAGTCAAAGGACGTTTCCACACTTGAGTTCTATTTCTCCGTTCCGGACTACTCGGGCATTCTAAGCGTCGAGTACCTGTACTCCCTGTCAAGAAAACGCAAGGAGGCAGGCTGCGGGACCTTGAGGACTTCCGAAGGAAAGGCTGTCTTCACAAGCATACGCCCCGGGCAATATGTTTTCAATGTCAGGATGGCCGGATGTAACTGGGAAGGCACCAAGAAAAGAATCGAAGTCAAAGTAATCCCTCCTCTGTACCTCTCACTCGCAGCAAGGGTGCTGTATGCATTGTTGCTGGTGTCATTGGTCGGAGCCTGCATCTTCCTCATTTCCAGAAAGAAGGACAATGACAGAAAAAGAAGCCTGACACGGCTGGAGAACGAAAAGCAGAAGGAAATCTATGATGCCAAGATCAAGTATTTCACAAACATCACACACGAGATCAGGACACCTCTGTCCCTGATAAAGATGCCTGTGGACAAGATACTGGCGACGGAAGGATACAAGTCTGGAGCCAAGGAGGACATGCTGACCATCAAGGCGAACACCGACCGTCTGCTCGAGCTCACCAACCAGCTGCTCGACCTGAGGAAGGTGGAGCAGAAGGAGCTCAAACTCATTTTCACCAAAGAAGACGTCAGGAAAATCCTTCTCCAGACATGCGAATACTTCACCGTCACCGCAAAGGAGAGGCATATTGTGATGAACGTGATGACTCCTGATGCGCCAGTCAACGGAATGTGCGCACCTGAAAGCATAAAGAAGATACTTTCGAATCTGCTGTCCAACGCCATCAAGTACGGAAAGGACAAGATAGACGTCATACTTTCGGAGGGCAATGGGACCATATCCATCCGCATCAACAGCAACGGCACCCGAATCGCGAACTCCGACCGTGAGAGGATATTCGAGCCTTTCTTCCAAGCAAGGATGTCTGACGACAATCTGCAAGGCAGCAACGGAACAGGTCTCGGACTTCCTTTCGCAAAGTCTCTCGCCGAGCTCCATAGTGGAAGATTGTATCTGGATGACAACGTCACCGATGCCAATTCTTTCGTCCTTGAAATACCGGTGGAACAGCCAGATGCCGTCTTCATCAAGGAAGAGGAGGTGAAGAACGACTCCCTCAACCAGATCATGGACAGCAGCAGACACTCCATACTGGTAGTGGAGGACTCTGCCGAGATGAGGAACTACATCGGGAAAGAGCTGTCCGGCGACTACAACACCATCCTGACTTCCAATGGAGAAGAAGCCATGAAGGTGATTCAGGAACAGAAAGTCGACCTCGTTGTCAGCGACATCATGATGCCAGTAATGGACGGATGTGAACTGTGCAACCGCATCAAGACCGAAATAGACTACTGCCATATCCCTGTGATACTGCTCACCGCCGCTGTCGGGGTAGAGACCAGGATCGAGACGCTCAAGGTAGGCGCCGACGGCTACATCGAGAAGCCGTTCTCAATAGACCTTCTTCGCGCCAACATAGCCAATATCTTCAAGAACAAGGAGATATCATACAGACAGTTCACCCAGTCCCCTCTGACTCATTACAATGGCGTCGTCGTCAACAGCATGGATGACGATTTCATGGAGAGGCTTCATTCAGAAGTCATGAAACACCTTTCAGAGCAGGATCTCAACATTGAGGCCCTCACAGCCATACTCGGAACAAGCAAGTCAACCCTGTACAGGAAGATAAAAGCCAATACAGGGTTGAACATCAACGAGTATATACGACTCTGCCGCCTCAAGGAGGCGGCAGAGATGCTGTCATCACAAAAGTACAGAATCAATGAAGTGGCTTATCTGGTGGGATTCTCATCCCCGTCGTATTTCACGACCAGCTTCCAGAAGCAGTTCAACATTTCTCCGTCAGCTTTTGTGAAGCGTATCAAGCAGGAAGACTAGATAACCTCAAAATCAAGTGCCTTGAGATCCTTGTCGTTAGATGATGAACCGTAAAGGATCTGGTACTTGCCGGTCTTCACTGAAAGTTCATCAATGCTCTCATCATAGAACTCGAATGCCTTAGGCTCGAGAGTGATCTTCACACTGGCTGTCTGGCCAGCAGCGATGTTGACTCTCTTGAAGCCCTTGAGGGACTTGATAGGAGCCTCAGGGTTGTCAAGACTCTTGACATAGATCTGAACGACCTCGTCTCCGTCCATTGAACCTGAGTTCTTCACAGGGACAGTGATATCAACACTTGCACCGGCCTTTACAGAAGCCTTTGACAGAGAAGCTGTGCCATATTCGAATGTGGTGTATGAAAGGCCATATCCGAATGCATAGAGAGGCTCTCCATGGAAATATCTGTAAGTACGTCCTTCCATGCTGTAGTCAAGGAAGTCAGGAAGCTGTGAGGTTGACTTGTAGAATGTGACAGGGAGACGGCCTGCAGGGTTGTAATTGCCAAAGAGAACATCAGCAACTGCGTAACCTGTAGCCTGACCTGCGTACCAAGCCTGGAGAAGAGCGTCATACTGATTCTCAACACCACCGAATGCGATGGCGCTGCCGGTACAGTTGACCAGAACGACTGGCTTTCCAGTAGAATGGAGAGCGGCAAGGAGCTTGAGCTGAACGTCAGGAAGCTCGATCTTTGTACGGTCACCACCTGAGAATCCGTCGTAAGGAACATTCATTTCCTCACCCTCGAGACGAGCAGAAAGACCGCCGACCATGATGATGGCGTCCACATCCTTGATCTTCTCTACAAGTGCGCCGAACTCAGCTGGATATCTCTTGCAAAGCTCGAATGAAAGGAATGCAGAACCCTCTGAACCCTTTGTGTACTCAACAGTGATATCATAGGTCTTGCCTGCGACTACCGGGAAGGAAGTTGTAGGGATGGAGTTGTTACGTGTGCTGACACGCTGGTTGCCGGTCTCCTCCTGTGAAGCGAGGACCTTGCCGTCCACGATGAACTTATAAGCGCCTGCGCCACGTACAGCATAGGTAAGATTACCTGTGTAGTCTGCGACATACTTGCCGGTGAGCTTTGCAGAGAAGTCATTTGCGTTGACACCATCAGCGAATCTGTAGTCACCGTATGTACGCATGTTGACTGCATCAAGGTCAGCAGAAGCGACTGGAGTTCCCTCGAACTTGGTGTTGTTGAAGAAGTCTACATGGACTCCCTTGCCCTGGTTGAGTGTTCCAAGCTTGTTGTCTGTCAGATAAGGGTCAGCGAGTTCGCATGCTCTGTCATAGATGATCTCAGCACCTGGGACGACCTTCTTGATAGCCTCGAGGATTGAGAGGGTGTTCTCAGCGGTAGGAGTTCCACTGTAGTTTCCATTATGCATTGAAGCATTGTCAGCGTTAGGACCGACGACAGCAAGCTTCTTGATGTCCTTTGAGAGAGGAAGTACACCGTTGTTCTTGAGAAGGGTCATAGCCTCATTGGCAGCCTTTCTTGCAAGAGCAGCGTGCTCAGGGCTGCTGATGTCATCAGCTCCGAGATATGACCAAGGATCCATTTCTTCTGGATCGAACATACCGAGCTCGAAGCGTGAGCGGAGGATTCTGCGGAGGGAAACATCAAGGTCAGACTCTGCGATGAGACCTCTTTCCATACTTTCGAGAAGTGACTGGTAGCTGGTACCGCACTCGATGTCAGTTCCTGAGAGGACGCCGTCAGCTGAAGCGGTGGCTGCATCCGGATGAGTCTCATGCTGTCCCTTGGTGTAGAAGTTGTTGATAGCGCCGCAGTCTGAAACTACGAGTGCCTTGTAGTCCCATTTCTCGCGGAGGATGTTCTGGAGAAGTCTGTCGCTGCCGCAGCAAGGCTCACCTTCATAGCGGTTGTAAGCGCACATGACCTCCTGGACATTACCTTCCTGGACGAGAGTCTTGAATGCAGGAAGATAAGTCTCCCAGAGATCTCTCATGGAAACTACAGCGTCATACTTGTGACGAAGGCTCTCAGGACCACTGTGAACAGCATAGTGCTTTGCACATGAGTGGGTCTTGAAATACTTCTTGTCGTCGCCCTGCATGCCCTTTACAGTCTGGGTACCCATGACACCTGCGAGGAATGGGTCCTCACCACAGGTCTCCTGGCCACGTCCCCACCTAGGGTCACGGAAGATATTCACATTAGGGCACCAGAATGAAAGACCCTGGTTCCAGATGCCGCCGGTAGCGACGGTCTTGTCCATCTGGTTGTGGTCAGTGGTGTTCCATCTTGCTCTAGCCTCATCTGAAACGACAGTGAAGATTTCCAGCTGCTGGTCAGCGTCGAATGAGGCGGCAAGTCCGATGGACTGAGGGAATACAGTAGCACCGGATGTGCAGATACCATGACATGCCTCGCTCCACCAGTTGTAAGCAGGAATGTCAAGTCTGGCAACAGAGATAGAACCATTCATCATAAGTCCCACCTTCTCCTCAGGAGTAAGCAGTGACAAAAGGTTCTCCACTCTGTCATCAATTGAAAGCTTAGGGTTCTGGTAAGGATACTCATACCCACCCTTGTTGTCATTGCAGGATGCCAGAAGCAGCATCGCAGCAAACATCATTAAAGCAAATCTTTTCATAATATAACAGTTATTTGGAGATTGAAGTTCTTATTTCTTTATATGGTCTTGAAGGGTCATTAGCTATGACTTCGACGGCAAAATCCGGGATGACACTTTTGACGGAAACTTTCTTTTTTGTCCCTGGCTTTATCGCTGTGCCGTCCTCCAGGTCCGTCTCCACGCCTTCAGGAACCACAGTCCTGCGTATCACAAGGTCGGACTTACCGCTGTTCGTTATTTCAAATGAAGTGTAATATTTCTCCAGGAGAGGCACTTTCTTCACTTGCAGCTCCGATGGATAGATCTGCATGGACGGGGCGGCTGACTTGCTCTTGGAGAAATCATCTATTCCCACGGCTGAGACTGTGACAATCCTGTTGCAAGGTGCGCCATTGACTGAAATCTGCAGTTCGTCCTTGTAAGAGTCATAGCCGGAGGAAGCCAGATTGTACCTGAGGATGATGGCTCCGGCCTCTCCAGGCCCGAGGCTTTTCGGACAGGAGACGACAAGTGGAGATCCCGGGTTGAGCGGTTCAGCTTCAAAGGACAGAGAAGTGTCCGAATCGTTGAAGACAGCAAGATGCCTTTCTGAAGACTGTCCTACTGGTATATAGCCGAACTTTGCGGCAAGCCCTTCCACTCTGAGTCCGTCAGGCAGGGCCACTTTGTACTGCTGTGTTATATCGTATTCAGAAGGGACAATGTCTGTCACGATCTCAAGTGTCACTCCGGGATAGCCATCGGACAGGATGACATCAATCTGTCTCATGACCTCACCGGCCATTCCTATGGGATTGAAAGCCACACTGACAGTCCCGACCTCTCCCCCTTTCATCTCGTGCTGGGGGTAAGCGACTGAGACACAGTTGCAAGTAGTGGAAATCTGAGAAATTCTGACCGGAACGGAAGCTCCGTTGATGAAAGTGAAGGTATGGAAGAGAGTTCCGTCCGCCTCATTCACGGTTCCGAAGTCGAATGCTATGGAGTCGAAAACCAACGGACTTATCCCGTCCTGTCCGTATGAACGGACGGACAGAAGCAAGGTGGCAACGGTGAATAGTATGACGAAGTTTCTCATGATCACTTTGATTGTATTACATTAAATCAAGCAGTTTCTGGATATCCCTCGCGAGAGCAGACTTCACGACTATGTGGTCTGCGACAGACTTCACGAAAGGATCATTTTCAAAAGAAGCGCCCCTGACCTGGAAGAAGTCGAGGTCCTTCTGCTTTTCGTCCCCGTCCGCGCCGAAACTGGTCATGGCGCTCAAAGAGAACTCCTTCCTGGCATCCTCATAGACAAGGTGGTCGAGAGTGACGACTGCATCCTTCCAACGACGCACTAGATTCATCAGCGTTTCTGCGCTGACATTGTCCAGGTCAACGCCATAGTATTCCTTTATCGCATCGTACGCCCACGTCCACTCGTAGGAATAGTAGTTTGCGTGAAGTGCCGCGAACCTTTCGTTGATGGTCATGACATCGGAGACGGCACCGCTCTCGATGTCATCAAGGATGTCTGACACCGCACTCTGCGGCGCTATCATCCCGGCTATGTCCACCCAGTCACCGGAACCAGTGGATGAATCAGGTATCAAAGCCTTCCTGAGTTCCTCGATACTTGACGGCTCCTCACCCTTGCGGATGCGGGAGATCAACGAGTTGCCGAGGAACTTGTCGATGGCCAGTCCATAATAGTAGAGACCTTTCGCAAGGGCGGAACCCTTTATCTTTCCGTTCTGGTATGAGTAGACACTTGTGCTGGTGCCGGAAGCCTTCTGGAGCCCGGCCAGGATGGTCCTGGCCCTGAACATTTTCTGGATGGTATACGGGCTTAGCAAGTTGTAGTTGATGCTGTCCAGCCTCTCAGGATCCTTTCTGGCATCGCGCAAAGGCCATTTCTTCGCATCCCTTATGGTGCCGACGCTCTTGAGGTTGGCGCCAGGGACTATGAATGTCTCGCCCTGGACCTCGAGAAGATATGAGAACGGCATATCAGAAGTGTCCTGATGATAAGTGTGGCGTCCCATGACAAGGGAGAACGCGCCCACCTTGGCCGGCCAGAGGATATATGAGTCGGAAGTGGTCTTGGCTCCTCTCTCCATGATTCCCTGGTGAATAGGCCCGAGCTTGTACATATGGTTGCTCTGGTTCGAACCTGAGCCGGCGTTCATGAACGAGAACATTCCCGCGATCAGAAGACTGGACTTGTGATGAGTGACGGTGAAAGGTCCGGCGAAGACCGCACAGGCTTCTCCATTCTCTCCCTGGCAGTTTCCGAAGAACAGCGAATCAGATGCGGAGTAGTTGTGACCGAGCTTGCATGCCTGGCCGATGAAACATCGGCTGAAAGTCACTCCATCCTCCACGGAAGCACCGCTGGAAACGATGAAGTCATCCCCTATCACGCCGGATCCGATGTGGACCGGTGCATGGGAGTTGCTGTTGATGCTGCCGTTCTTGAGTCTCGAAGCGCCTTCGATCTTACAGAAATCACCTACTTTCACATTCTTGAGGTAACCGGTGTCAGCAATGATGACATTGGATCCGATGGTGCCGTTGTCCGAAGACACGGAATCCTTGTACGCCGATATCATTTCCTTGATCTTCCCTATCAGTTCAGGGCGGTGGCGGTAAAGAGCCATCACATACGCCAGCTGGGCGGAAAGTTTGTCGAAGATCATGACCTCACGGCCGCCAGTCTCGTTCAGCACAGCCACTTCCACACCGTTTCCAAAAGAGGAGAGGCCATCTGTCAGAATGATGTCGACATTCTCGATGAAAGTGTCCGGGCCGATGGAATAGTTGGCGATGTAGTTGTTGATGTTCTCTATGCAGCAGTTGTCACCGATGGAGACATTGTGAAGCGTCGCATTGAAGATGCCGGCATGTTTCTTCATACCTCCGGCAAGCAGGAACTCCTTCTCGAAGACACCCAGCTTTATGTCGCCCGAAAACCTGGCCGACATAATGAAATCCGGGCAGAAGCCCTCCGCAACGAGGACTCTGTCCCAGTCGGATGACTGGCACATCTGGCCCCGAAGCCTGAGAATCTCACTTTCTGTCAAATGTCTGTATCCCATGCTTGTTCCTTAATTGACGCAATATAAAAAATAAAACACAAAAACAGAAGAAAAAAATGCTTTTGTATCATTAAAAAAACGCTTTTGTATCATTAATACAAAATCAACCCACGAGAACGTTCACCTGCTGCCCTGGCAAGGTGATTTCTAGAGGCAGACGCCCTTCGACCTCGCCGTCCATTTCAATGATATCCGCAGACCTGGCATTGAGCGGCACAACCTTCAGGCAACTGCACTTCCTGTAGATGACCGAGCCTGACTCCTGTATGGTTCCGTCGAAGATTCTCCTGACCTCCCTGACGATCTTATGCAGAGGCAGCACCGGTACGATCATGACATCCAGCAATCCGTCATCTATCTCTGACGCCGCTGTCTGGAGCATGCCGCCTCCGGAATATCTGCCGTTGCCGAAGGCTATGGAGTAGCAGTTCCCGCTATAATACTCCTCGCCGTCACCCATCACGGAAGCCTGGAAACGCTGAAGGTGGAGTATAGTGTAGATCAATGCATTGACATAAATCCTTTTGCTGCGGTGCCCCCTCTCCTTCTTCGCGTTCACCCTCTCGCAGACATGAGAGTCGAAGCCGACTCCACCTATGTTCGCCATATAGCAGACTTTGTCTCCGGCGGACTTCACTCTGACGACATCCTGCCTTCTGAACGAACCTTTCTCAATCAGGGAGACCACTTTCAAAGTGTCGTGAGGGACATTCAGCGACTTGATCCAGTCATTGCCGGAACCGATGGGGATCACTCCGAAATAGAACTCCTCGGAAGCAGTCCCTGTCTCCTCGCACCACGACAGCACACCAGTGAAGACTTCGTGGACCGAACCGTCACCTCCAACTGCAAGAATCTTCCTGTAGCCATCTTCAGCTGCTTGAGCAGCAAGCTGTTTCGCATGTGCCTTGTATCCCGTGTAAGCGGCGGCATAAGGGATTCCGAGCTCCGCAAGCTGCTTCTCAGCAATAGCCCACTGCTCCATGGTCTTTCCAGACCCGGCATGAGGATTGATGATGATGTACCATTCAGTTCTAGTGTCGGTCATATGGTAAAAAATGTCTTTGCATCAGCAAAATTAGTAAAATCGGCCCGACTGACCTAAAATAATGGAATTATTTTTGTATTTTTGTATTTCATGGAATAATTATCCTGATTTCGAACATGGGTAAAATCATCGCAATAGCCAATCAGAAAGGCGGAGTCGGAAAGACCACCACCGCCATCAATCTTGCCGCCTCCCTGGCAGTGCTTGAGAAGAGAGTCCTCATCATCGACGCCGACCCTCAGGCCAACACCACGTCGGGGCTGAACTTTTCACCTGACAATGACCAGAAAAGGACACTCTACGAAGTTATGATAGGTGATTTGAGAGTTGATGACGCCTTGATTCAGACAGAGCTCGAGAACCTTCACATGATTCCGTCCCACATCAACCTCGTGGGAGTGGAGATAGAGATGCTCGACGCCGAAGAAAGAGAATCCATTCTGAAGAACGCCCTGAACCCTGTGAAAGACCGCTACGACTACATCATCATCGACTGCTCTCCTTCTCTGGGACTTATCACAGTCAACGCTCTGACTGCGGCCGATTCCGTGATCATCCCCGTGCAGCCCGAGTTCTTCGCCCTTGAGGGACTGGGCAAACTTCTGCAGACCATCAAGATAGTTCAGAGCGGCGTGAACAGGAATCTTACCATAGAAGGTTTCGTGGTGACGATGTTCGACGGAAGGACGAGAGTACACACCCAGGTGGTCAGCCAGCTTCGCGAGCATTTCAAGGACATGGTATTCAAGACCATCATACAGAGAAACATACGTCTGAGCGAGGCGCCGTCTCACGGAAAGCCTATCGTGCTCTATGACATCATGAGCAATGGAGCGTCCAACTACCTCAACCTCGCGAAGGAGGTGCTGGACAGAAATGAACCTCAACCATTCGAGTAATATGAGCAGCAAAGAGCCAAGAGGCCTCGGAAGAGGCTTGGGAGCCATATTGGGCGACAATGCCAACATCGACCAGTTCAGGAAACCAGTAGGATACGTGAACAAGGAAATCGTCGGAAAGGACGAAGTCAAGGACAGCGCAGATGTGGTCCGTATTCCGACGGACATGATAGAGCCAAATCCTTTCCAGCCGAGGATGTCCTTTGACCCGGAGGCTCTCGAAGAGCTCACCGCATCCATACGCACCCTCGGGCTCATCCAGCCCATCACGGTCAGACGGACAGGTGACAGAAGATACCAGATAATCAGCGGTGAGAGGCGTTTCCGCGCCTGCCGGGCGGCCGGAATGGATATGATTCCGGCATATGTACTTTCAGCGTCCGACCAGAGCATGATGGAGATGGCGATAGTCGAGAACATCCAGAGAGAGGATCTTGACCCTATTGAAGTCGCTCTCGGTTACCAGCGTCTGATAGACGAATGCAACCTCACTCAAGAGCAGATGGCATCAAGAGTGGGAAAGAAGCGTGCTTCCGTCACCAATTCCCTCAGACTTCTGAAACTCCCGGCCAAGGTCCAGCATGACCTCAAGGTCGGACTGCTGAGCGTCGGACACGCGAAAGTGATACTCGGAGTGGAGGACCGCTCCCTTCAGGAGGAGCTCTGTGACATGGTCATCAAGGACGGGCTTTCAGTCAGGCAGCTCGAAGACAAGGTAAAAAGCCTGACGGAAGACAGGGACAGGCCGAAGCCGGCGCCTTCCCAGGAACTCCCGGAGGAGTACTTCCGCGTCCTCGAGCATATCGGCAAATATTTCAAACAGGACATATCGTTGAAAAGGAACTCCGGAGGTAAAGGGACCATGACCATCAAGTTCAGTTCCGATGAAGAGATGCTCTCTTTCCTCAAGGCTCTTGAAGATGCTCAGATCTAGGCTGAAACATATACTCGTTCTCCTTTTGCTGACAGTATCCGTGCTGCCGGCCTCCGCCCAGTTCAAGTCGGAACCGTTCGGGAACGGTTTCGGTGCAAATGACCCGAACGCTCAGCTCGACTCCGCCCAGGCCGTCTTCTCTCTCAAAGAGTATTTTGCAGGCCTCAGTCACAAGCAGGAGGTCAAGATAGGAACGCTCGCCGGCGGTTCCGCCGTATTCATCGGCGGACAGCAGATATACAACCGCCAGTACTGGAAACTGCCGATAATCTACGGCGGGATCGGTGCCGGAGTCGGCGGAGGCATTTACTACAGGAACAAATACAAACAGTCTCTGGAAGCCTACGACGCCGCCTTTGCGGCTGACCCGCTCACAAGTCTCTCCCCTGACAACAAGGCAAAGACAATGAGCACTCTGATGTTCGCCGGAGGCGCACTCTTCTACTGGGGGTCCATGATGGATGGAGTGATCAATTTCCCGACCGACAATCCTCATCATCCCGGCAAGGCCACTTTGTATTCGATACTTCTTCCCGGCCTCGGGCAGGCATACAACGGCGAAGCATGGAAGATACCTTTCTACTGGGGAGTGCTGGCCGGCACCGTGTATGCCTACGACAAGAACCAGACAAGCTACAAAAGATTCAAGAGAATACACAATGAAGCCACTGACCCGGAAGGTTCGTATTCCGGAAGGATAACTGCCGAAACAGCCCTGTACTACAGGAACGTCTACCGCAGGTATCGTGACTGGTCTGTTGTGGCCGTGGCCGCCGCATACCTGCTGCAGGTCATCGACGCCAATGTGTTCTCATACATGCAGGATTTCGAGGTCAACGACGACCTCTCCATGCAGATAAGTCCCACCATTATCACCCCTGACACCCAATACGCCCTGAATTCCGGCTCCACAGCCGTGGGATTCAGCGTGGGATTCAGATTTTAACCGAGCACAATATGCTATTCAAGAAAATCTCTCTGGCGGTCATGGCGGCACTGCTCTGCATTTCCCAGACAGCCCCGGGCCAGGAATTGAAGACCAGAGGCAGGCTGCTGAAGGAAAATGAGGAGCTGCGCTCACAAGTGGACTCTCTGATGCATCTGCTTCAGGACTATCAAGAACAGCAGTACTTCTATGAAGACAGCCTTGCTTCCTTGATGTCAAGCATATATGACAGCGATGAGGAGGATGGGGTGATCATCGGCTACACTCCGGAAGTGACGGACAGCCTTCTGGACCTGTGGTATGTCCACAAGCAGCTCGAATCCATCGTCGAGGTCCCGGAATATGACATTGACTCCGTCACTTTCACCACAGATGTCCCGGATTCCGTCCTCATCCAGAGACTCAAGGACATGAACTCGTTCATTTCCCTTCCTTTCAATGAGACCGTGAAGAACTACATGGTTCTCTACTCCGAGAAGATGAGGTCAAAGATGAGCCATATCCTCAGTCTCAGCACATACTACATGCCTATCTTCGAGGAGGCGTTCAACAGATACGGACTGCCCGAGGAACTGAAAGCCATGGCCATCATCGAGTCGGCTCTGAATCCTTTCGCCACATCGAGGGCCGGTGCAAAAGGCATGTGGCAGTTCATGCACAACACAGGCAAGAACTACGGGCTCAAGATAAACTCCTATGTGGACGAGCGAATGGACGTCGAGAAATCCGTCGATGCAGCTGCACGTTACCTTCGCGACTCGTACAAGGTCTTCGGTGACTGGTGTCTCGCCATCGCCTCATACAACTGCGGCCCCGGAAATGTCAACAAAGCCATAAGAAGGGCCGGCGGAAAGACGGATTTCTGGTCTGTCTACCCGTATCTGCCACGTGAAACCAGAGGCTATGTGCCGGCATTCGTGGGCGCTCTGTATGCCATGGCTTACTACAAAGAATACGGAATCGTTCCCGAACCGGTTCAGATGCCAGCGCACACGGACACCTTCAAGATAAACAGGAATCTTCACTTCAGTCAGATCAGCGAGGTCATCGGCATCCCGATGGAAGAGCTCAAGAACCTGAATCCACAGTACACCCATGACATCATCCCCGGCAACGAGGCTCCATATATCCTGACCCTCCCATACACCTACACCAATGCCTTCATAGACAATCAAGACTCACTGTACACGCACAAGTCGGCGGAACTTATGAACCAGAAAGTCATGGCTGACATACATGCCGGGAGTTCCGAAGAAAGAGTCGCATACAAGGTCAAGAGCGGGGACTACCTAGGACGCATAGCCTCAAGATACGGCGTCACGGTCAAGCAGCTCCAGCAGTGGAACAACTTGAAAGGCACAAACTTGAGAATAGGTCAGGTCCTGTACATATACAGGAACGGGGCAAAGCCGTCCTCATCTTCAAGCTCAAAAAGCACATCGTCCAGCGCGAAGACCACCTCCTCGCCAAGCAGCAGCTCATCTTCTTCGGGCTATATCACCTACACGGTCAAATCCGGGGACACGCTGTATGGCATAGCCTCCCGCTATCCGGGAGTATCCGCCAACGACATCATGAAGATCAACAGCATCTCGGCTAACATCAAGCCGGGCATGACATTAAAAATCCCACAGTAACTGAATGTTGAGCCCGGTCTTTCCGGGCTTTTTTTCTGTCATGCCGGGATACTCCGTGGAAGAGATCCTGGCATTGATGGACAAGGACCTTTTCCATTTGTACCCGGCCACCCCTGACAAGGAATAACCGCGTCCGTAATATGCAGGGACGGAAAATGTTCCCGGAATATCACGCTCGTACATATATATCCTGTCGTCCCAGTTGTCTATGACGAAGGCAGTCAGCCTGACATACGCCTGAATCCTGCGTTTGTTCCCTTCCCGTTTGCAGCCTGCTTCCGCGAACGCCAGCCATGACCAGTCTTTGCATTTGCAGAAGTCCGCACAGCCACGAAGAACAAACCATTGAAACAGAGTCAGGGAAGCCTCCATCCTTGCTTCATTCCGCCATGAGGAACTGTCTTCAGGACGGAATCTTGATACATATCTGAATGCGAGACCCAGCCGGTCAGACAGCTGCGGACTGTACTTGATGACCGCCTTGTGCTGCGAAGTTCCTTTGGAAGGATGGAATGCAGCATCTGCCGTGAGAGAAAAGGACTTTCCATCAAAGGCCAGGGCAACCCCTTTTTCGTCGGAAGTCTTCGTGGAGCTTCTGAACGCTCCGGCACGACTGCCGTCATATACTTCGGGATACCAGCGTCCCAGAGCGGAGAACCTCAGCTGATATGCAGGATTGTATGTCATTCCCGCCACAGCTGCGACAACATCATCACCAGCATCAAATGACACCTCACCGAAGCAGTCAAGCTTTCCTGAAGACCATCGCCAGTCAGTCGAGAAAAGATGCCCTGAAGCAGTGAGACCCAGCTGCCCGTACCGGGCAAGGTATGTGATATTTGCGCCCGAGCTTCGGTCAAGCGACCAGAAACCCGACATGACGAACCTTCCCACGTCCAGTTCAGCCGCCGCTCCCCTGTGAACGGCAGACGGAGAAACAGTCCAGGCTGGCGAGAGCCCGGAAGGATGTCTGGCAAAGGAGGCTGCGGACTGGGCTCCTGACAATGAGAAACCACTCCATAGAACAAGTCCCTGGCCGAAGCGGGTGTTGAAATCTCCAACCATGACTGACCACCCTCCCCTTCCCGAACAAGACAGGTTTCCTGACACATTCTCCGGAGGCCAGGCCCCACCCTTTGCGGTGAACGCCACACTCCAGCTGTTCTCCTTCTCCACCTTCAGTTTGAAAGCATGGCTCCACGTTTCTGACCCCGATTGCGATTTAACTGAAGTTCTGGCCATGGTCTCACCGGATATCCCTCCACCCTGTCCTGCGACCTGTCCTGCCGGATTATCAGTATCAAAAGAGACGAATGCTGACAGCGCATATGCTGTCCGGGCATCAAAGCCATCGACCAGCATCAGTTCCTGGAATGACAGTATGTCCCCGTTCCTTTTCCTGTAATCTGCGACAGAAGCAGCCTGATATCGGCTGAACAGGCCGGATGAGACAAGAGACCTCTCAGAAGCACGGTTTATCCTGACAGGATGGCGGGCGTACGAACTGAAGATGTCCAGCGTCTCTTCTCCAAGATCCTCCAGGGAAGATGCTCCTGTCAGCACGAGCATGGACTTTTCCAAGTCGTAAGGCTGGGAGACTGCGGCGGAAAACGGCAGCGCCGCGACCATAACGGTCAAAGCAAGTATTTTCATGACGAGGAAGATATGTCATAAAAAACAAATCGGCGGACAGAAAGATATATACTTCAAAAAACCTGTCCATTATTGATGAATTTTGTTAAATTTGTAATTCACACTTAAACAAAAGCACATCATGTATGATTCAGTGACTTTCCATGGAAAGACCTTCAAACCGTTCATCTCGAACGAAGTTCTTGAAGCGGCCATCGACAGTGTGGCAGAAAAGGTCAACGCAGAATATTCAAATTCTGATGATGTTCCTATTTTCCTCTGTGTCCTCAACGGAGCCATAATGTTCACGGCGGCCATGATGAAGAGACTCAACTTCAAGGCTGAACTCATGTCCATCAAACTGTCCTCCTATCAGGGCACGGAATCAACCGGCACCGTCCTCATTCCTCTCGGTCTCACCGGAGATGTCACCGGACGCAGAGTCTTGATCTTCGAGGACATCGTTGACACCGGCAACACCATCGTAGCCCTCAAGGAACTTCTCCTTGACAAGGGTGCCAAGGACGTTAAGATCTGCACGATGCTTACAAAACCTGAAATATATAAGAAATCAGAAAAGCTTGACTTCGTCGGCATGGAGATCGCGAACAAGTTTATCGTCGGATACGGTCTCGACTATGACGAGCAGGGAAGGAATCTCTCAGACATTTACGCAATATCAAACGATTAACAAATACAGCTATGAAGTACTACATTCTGTTCGGCCCTCCGGGAGCGGGAAAAGGCACCCAGGCCACATCCATGGTTGAGAAATACAAGCTCCACCACATCAGCACAGGCGCTCTTCTGCGCAAGGAGATTGCCGCAGGCACTGAACTCGGTCTCAAGGCAAAGAGTCTCATCGAGGCCGGCGCTCTTGTCCCAGACGAAGTCGTTGAAGGGATGATCGAATCTGAATTCGCCACTGTGAAGGGCGTGGAAGGTTTCCTTCTGGACGGTTTCCCTCGCACCATCGCACAGGCTGAGGCTCTTGACGCCATTCTTGCAAAAAACAATGAGAAGGTCACTTCCATCGTCAGCATCATGATCCCTGACGGAATGATCATCGACCGAATCTCCAAGAGAGCAGCCATCGAAGGACGTGCAGATGACGCTGATGTCAGCATCATCAAGAATCGAATTGACACTTATCATTCTCAGACTGAGCCTCTTATCGACTTCTACAAAAAGGCGGGAAGCTACAATGAGATAGATGGAGTAGGCACTATCGAAGAAGTCCGTGACAGGATTTTCGACCTTGTTGACAAATTCTGACGAAATTGGCCTGCGACGTTCTCCTGTTCGGAACCATGGGGGAGATAGCCCCCGCCGTGCGCCGATCGCTTGAGTCGCATGGTCTGGCCGTCAGGAGCGTGGACTTCGCACAGAACGTTTTCCGTGACGAGTGGGGATACGGACGCGGTCTCCGCAAAGCTGTCGAGGCTTACGTACCGTCCGTGGTTATGCCTGTCGGCAATCCCCTTGCGCTCGCCAGATTCAAGCCTTCACTTCCGGAGGGTGTCACCGCCGCAGTGGAGGATGAAGACAAGATAATAATGCTGGACCGCAAGGTCCCTTTCAGCTGTCTGATGAACGGGATGGGCATCAGACAGCCTCATTTATACTCATCTGTGGAAGAGGCTTCCGGCCGCGATGTGATCTTCAAGAGGGACATCTCTTTCGGAGGACATGGTGTGCATCGTCCCAGGACATCAGAAGCGCTCCTGCGGCTGATCGAACACCAGTCTCCCGGAGAACCGTACCTGATAGAAGACTATGTCGAAGGTGAGGACTGGAGCGTGGACGCAGTGCGTTTCGACGGCTTCTTCCGCGCCAGCACGTACAGAGCCCTGAGCACCAAGGGCAATGGTCCCGCCATCCAGCGTGAGATATCCGACTTCCCCGCCCTGGCTGACATAGCACGCGCAATTCTCGACCACCTTGACTATAAAGGAGTCTGCGGCTTCGACTTCAAGGTCGACGCCGCAGGCATTCCGTATATTCTCGAGGCCAACCCCCGCTTCACCGGAGGTATTTCCACTCAGATAGATTCAGGATTCGACATTCCTTTCCTGATCTGGAAAGGTTTCACAGGACAACTATAGCTGGAAATGGTGAGTGGTGCCGTAGTCGCTCCAGTCACGGAGGTACAGTTCCTTCGAAGTCTGGTCATAGACCGCACTGTACTGGGTGTCCTCAACGGTTACACCATCATCCCAGAGCAAGTTGGCCCAATGCACCTTTGAAAGGCACTCCTGTGCTTCTTCGCGACTCAACACACCATTATGCTCGTTAAGAAACGCGCCGGCGGTCTCATAGCGCCACCAGCTGCGGCTGTGGGTGTTGCCGACCGACTGGTCAGGAATCTCAGTATAATATTTCGGGCTCAGAAGGTGGTTGGTCACCAGCATGCTGTTCGCGCCCTCCTCCTTGCGGACGATCATTGTCTTCCATCCGTCATCCTTGTCAAACTCTATCACGGCGCAGTCCCCGTTGGCGTCAGCCACCATATAGTGATAGCCTGAACCTCCCGCCACATCGTGGCGTATGTCAAGTTGCGAGACTAACTCCAGCGCCTCATCGACGGTGGCGCATCTGTCGAGGAAGAGCCTCATGATGATGGTGGTGCCGACCTTGTGCTTGCCGGTCTCCTGCTGTGAAGGCTGCTTCGGGAGAGCCATTATGGATGTGCAAAGGCCTTTCTCGTTGATTCCGTCAACTGGCGTATAAATGGATGCGAGGCAGAGGAGCTTCGAAAAGAACGATGTCGGGAGTTTGTCGAGCTTGTATCCGAAATGCGACATGTCACTGACCCCGATGGACGCATATCCGTTCTTCGGATAGGAGAACGTCACGAGTGTAGGATTCTTGAAATAGTCATAGTTGCGGCCATAGAAGAAGCCTTCACCGCCCGCGTTCTTCGCCTGGAAACTGGTGCAGTTGAACACTGCCATCTCCTCATCTTCACTTGCGACCTGCGAGCTCTTGATCTTGAGAGGGAGCCCCTTCCCTATCCTTCCGACGATGTAGTTCAGAAGAGCAGGATTGCTGTCCAAGTCTGATGCGATCACATCGTCAAGGTCGTACTTCGCCTTGTACTGCATGGTGTAGAGATAGTTGTTCCCATCCACCTTATGCACGGTGTTGATGGTGGATATCTCGCGGCCCCATATCAACGCCACCGCCGCGGCCAGGACTGTTACTACTCCCACAAGGATGAGAATTACTCTTTTGAAAACTTTTCCCGCACTCATATTTCTGTTCATTAATGATTCTGCTGCAAATATATAAAAACTCCGGAAACTTCGCCTCCAGCATATGCAACTAATAGTGTCATATCAAGCCTGCCCGTGCCTCCAGACGGCCGCTCCGCTGAGAAGCGGGCTTCGCCATTCGGATCTGTTGAAACTGACCTGAGGAGAAATCAAGCAGACAGCTGACGGCCAATACCAGATTGAGACAATGATGAAGAAAACAAAGCACAGCGTCTCGGTCCCTCTTTCCGAAAACGCCCTGTCATTCCTGCCTGAACGAGGCGAAGCAAAGGACAGCGACCGTGTATTTTCCAACCTTCCTGATCAACCCGGTAATGCGGATGCCCGGCTTAAGACTCTCATTCGCCACACCGTCATTGACAAGAAAGTCTCATTCCACGTCAGCCGCCATACCTTCGCCACTCTCACACTGACTTACGGAGCCGACCTCTACACCGTCTCCAAACTTCTCGGCCACTGCAACATCCGCACAACTCAGATTTACGCAAAGATTGTCGATGAGAACAAGAGAAAGGCTGTAAACCTTGTGCCGAAAATATAGGCCTGCCAACATTTTGGGGTCAGCCCAGATTTGACCATATTAAATTTTGGGGATAGACGGGTATTTCTTATAAATAAATTTGCGGGATAGCATAAATATCCATAACTTAGCATCAGAAAACCAATAGTTTATGGCTAAAAGAATTTTC
>JAZRWN010000020.1:0-19068 GCA_045599725.1 Candidatus Cryptobacteroides sp.
TGCGACTACAATGTATGTCTGCCAGTTTTCGTGACCTTCAATCCAGACGATCTTATCTTGTCCGCCACTACCGGTGAAATGAAGTAAAGTTGAAACATATATCCAGGCGAGCAATGCGGCCCCGATAATCATAATGGCAATTGAAAGGCCCTTGGCCCTCTTGACAAGTTTAGCTTTGGCTTTTGTTTTCATGATAACTGATTTTTCACTTACCAAAAGCAAAGGTAATGCCAATTTTGCGAAAAACGATAAATAATTTTGCGATATTCGCTAAAAATGCTCTACGAGTCTGCGCTCAGTTCTCGTGAAATTGATTGAGCATACCGATGTGCCATCAAGTGCGCTCAGATGGAAGACACACTGCTCGATGTGCTCTGCCAGGTCTCATTGAGCATGGCATAATGGCTTTCAGGCTCTTGGGAGGCCTGTTTGTATGCCCGATGAATTTCACGAACACGATTTGTGTCAGCGGGTCAGACTCTCGAAGGTCTCCACTTCAATGTCCATCGGGCAGTTCTCCAATGTCATGGCCTTCTGTTCTACGAGTTTCCCCTTCTTGATCCTGAATACCTTCGTGAAACTGTCTGAGGCTGAGTTGGACCCTTCCTCTATGATGGTACCGGACTCATTGATGGTGAAACGGTCCCTCTCTCCGCCGCTTGCGAGGTGAATCAGAGAAGCTGTCCTTGGATGAATCGTGTAGATGTCATAGATGACGGTGGTGCCGTCCTCGAACTTGTCGCCGATCAGAAGTTCCGGAATGCCGTCACCATTGATGTCCTTCTGTGTGAATCCGCAGTATGGCGATCTGTATGTGTACACGCTGCTGAGCTGCATCTCGGCAGCTGGATCCATATCCTCCCAGTTGGACTGATATCCTATCACGATGTACGACACTATGTCGGCAAAACCGATCTCTCCGTAGTCGATGACTTCTTTATTTGTGAGCTTCTGCCTGCCGCATCCGCTTCCTGCGATTATGAGTGCGGCGGCAAGTATGAGTTTGATTCTTTTCATCTTGATGTTTTACAGGAAAAGCTTGAGTGCTCTGGCCAGCTGGTCAGGGCAGCTGGTCTGTTTGGAGCCGCAGCGTATTCCTTCGAGCCTCGATATGGCGTCGCTGACCTTCATGCCTTCGACAAGTTTCGCGATACCTTGAGTATTGCCGGAGCATCCTCCGGCAAATGCGACTTCCCGGATGACATCGCCTTCGACAGCTATGCCTATCTGCTGGGAGCAGACTGCCTGACAAGTCTTGACATACTTGATGATCACGCCATCCGGTGTGGTCATTTCTTTAATAAGTGTAACCTCGTTCATGATGATTATTGTTGTGGCACGACTGCTGAGAACTCGAGGTCGCTGTCACTGTCGTTTATGAGAGTGTGAGAATGGCCTTTAGGGCAATAATGCACGTCGCCGGCCTTCAGACTGATCTTTTCGCCATCGTAAATGACACAGCCTGAACCCTTTGTGATAAACATTATCTCGGAACTCGTGTCATGGGTATGAAGCCCGATGGAGGCACCGGGTATCAACCTTCCCTTCATGATTCTGTTCAGACCGTCAAAAAACATCTTTGCCGCGAACTCCTTTTCTCCTCCCTTGAAATTAGGGATTATGTTTTCTTCAATACTGCAGAAATCTACTTTCATGATTTATTCTTTTGCTTTGTAATTATTCTGGAATTAAAGTCAGCAGGAGAGTCTTTCCCGTACATAGGCGACACTGCGGAAGTACTCCTCGTCAGTGTGCAGATGTTCGATGATCATAGGCATGTCCGGATCCTCTTCATCTGCCAGGCGCGCATAGCGTTCAAGGTCGAACGATCCTTCGCCGCAGGCGCATTCCTCCAACTGGAAAGTGTATTCCTCCTTGAGCCTGATGTCTTTCAGGTGGCAGCTGCAGATACGACCTTTCAGCTTGGCGAAACACTCTTCCAGGAATTCATCATTGTAGAAATAGCGTCGAGGCGAGGTGATCATGTTGACCACATCAAGGTGCGCCGCGAACTGCGGCCTGTCCACATCCTCTATCAGTCGAAGATACTCGTCCGGACTGCTCGGAATCATCCATGGCATGGATTCTATGCTGAATACGGTGTGCTGAGGCTGTGCGGTGTCGATAATCCGCTGAATCATCTCCACGGCCATTTTCCACAGTTCATCACTGAAATTGTCCCGATATCCTCCGTCCCAGCGAGGGCCGTAAGGAGTTCCTACCACGTTCACGCAGCAGCGTGCGCCTATCTTGTCCGCCATCCTGAGCTGTCCGACAGCATAGTCGATCCATTTCCTGCGTTCTTCCGGATCAGCTGCCAGTGTGTTCCTCCAGACTCCTACTTCGGCTATCACCAGACCTGCTTTTTCAGCAGCCTCCTTGTATGCCATGTATGTTCTTTCTCCCGCGAGATAATCGACAGGGAAATTGATGGATTTCAGACCGAGCGCGACATGTTTTGCGGCCCAGTCTTCGGGAGATTTGTGCTCCAGAGAAGATGAAATACCCAGTAACATCAGAATGCTCTTTTATGAATGATTGACTTGTCCATCCGGTCAAGCGCCGCCACTCCTGTGCGTGCCATGACGCCAGCCAGTTCCGCAGTCATTTCTTTGATTCTTCCGGCAACGGCTTCGGGGCCGTTCTTCAGCAGAGGCATCAGGTGACGCCCCACGGAAACGCCCTTCGCGCCCAGCGCAAGGCACTTGTATGCATCCAAGCCGCTGGTGATGCCACAGTCCACAAACACGGGTATCTCACCTCCTACAGCGTCGATGATGCTTTCAAGAACCATAAGCGGAGGTACGGAATACGGCATCATTCCGTGGTGATGGGAAACGACTATACCTGCGCAGCCAGCCTTGAGGCACTTTTCCGCGTCACGTGTGCCGAGCACTCCCTTCACGATGAAAGGAACCCCGGCGGCTTTCACGAATTCGCTGATCTCTTCTGTTGACTTGGCCTTCATCGGCAGCCCGAATACATTGTCGTAGCCACCATTCGAATTGAATGCGTGGTCGATATCCATCCCTACAGCGAAGCATCCGGCATTCACCGCGTGCTCTATCTTGCGGAAAACCTCGGAGTTGTCAGCGTGAGGCTTTATGATCTTTATGGTCCTTGCGCCGGTGGCGACAATGCTTTCCAGTTCCTCGTCGCTGCCCATTCCCACCCAGTGTACGGTGTCAGCGAGCGCCGCCGCCTTCGCGTATATCTTCATTCCGTCAGGGGCGGTGTTGCCGAGGTGCGAAAGCGCCGCGGTCATGACTGGGGTGCTGAAACTTTCTCCGAACAGCTCGAACTGTGTTGACGGCAGGGTCGAATCAAGATACTGCGTCTCGAGCAGCAGCGAGTCGAAATAGTCTCTCGTAATCTTGTCAGGGTCAGATGAATAGTTCATATCTATCAACAGTTTGCTTTTTCAATTGCGGCATTGATCTCATCCATTCTCGCATCATCAAGCTCGTATCTGCTGATGATGAAGCCACCAAGCAGCAGAAGCGCTGCAGGGATGGCAGTTACAAGCCAGAGTATGCCCTGGAGGGCGAGGGGAGTCTGAACTGCATTCGCGGCGTTGAAACCCACCCAGGCAAGCACGAGTCCCGGGATGACTCCGCCAAGCGCCATTCCGGCTTTCATGAAGATGCAGATAAGTGCGTTGACGATGCCCGCCACGCGCTTGCCAGTCGTGAATTCGCTGAATGTCACTACATCAGGAACGAGAGCCCACATGTAACCTGTCGCCACGCCGACACCGGAACTCTTTATGAACTGCATGATGCACAGAAGTATGAAATTCGACTTGAGAGCCGGGATCGAGGCTGTGATGTACATAAGTGCCATGCCGGCAACAGCAACGCCTATGAAAAGGTAGAACATACGTCTTTTCCCGATTCTGCGCTTGACAGCCGGCACCATAGGCATGAAAATGAATGCCGGGATAGTACCGAGCCACATGAACGCCGAGGTCATCAAAGGCGTGGCTCCGACATTGTATGAAAGGAAGTATGAGTCGGCGGCGTTGCTTATGCTCATGGTGGTGAAGGCTGTCACAAAGAAGAATGACAGTACGCGCAGCGGTCTGTTACGGACAAGTTCCATCCAGAGGTCGCTGACCTTGACATTCGCCGTTTCCTTTTCGTCCATGACGATTTTCTCCTTGCTCTGTGTGAAGCAGAAAAGAATGAGGGCTAGACCCACGATGGCAAAGATGCTCATGGTGATGAACCATGCAGGAGCCGCCTCGGGAGTGTTGTAGACGGCTTCGTTCCTGCCTGTCTCCGGGTTGAACACTTTCGGGGCGAAAATGGCTATGATGAGCGGCAGGGTCTTGATGAGCAGTCCGGCAAAATTGGCGAACAGCATTCTGACGCTTGTCAGGATCGTGATCTCGTTGGTGTCACGGGTCATGGACGAGTGAATGGCTCCGTACGGGACACTGATCAAGGTGAAGCACATGCTCAGACCTACGTAAGTGATGTACGCATAAAGCAATGAACCGCTGAATCCGTTCCAGAAGCACAGGATGGCGGCTCCGGCTAGAGGGATGCCTCCGAACAACAGCCAGGAACGGTATTTGCCCCAGCGCGGGTTCGCCTTGTCGACAAATGTACCGACAACAGGATCCCATATGACATCAATGATTCTTACGACCAGGAACATGACGGCTGCCACCTCGGGCTTGAGGCCGTAGACGTTGGTGTAGAAGAAAAGCAGCCAGATGCTGACAGTCTGATAGATGAGGTTCTGTGCCAGCTCTCCGGAGCAGATGCCTATGCGCTCCTTCCAGCTTAGTTTGTAGTATCCTTTCATAGTCATTGGTTTCTAATGCGAATATAGCAAAAGTGTTTGTTATATTTGCATAATCAACTAGACATGAATGATAATGAAAAGGATGGATACTCCTTGCGGAAGGATGTCATTGCTTGCATGGATACCGGTATTGTTCTTCGGCATGCTGGCTTTCCCCATGCTGTATGGCCTGACCACTACAGTCTCTCTCATCAACCAGCCGCAAGCCTTGAAAATAATATGCGAGCTTTTCGGCGGTATGTTTCTTCTGGCCGTGTACATCTTATGGGTGAGACTGATAGAAGGCAGACCGGTTTCAGAATTAGGCCCCGGGGCGGTGCATCCCTCGTTGGGGCTGGGGCTTCTGGTGGGATTCGTGCTTTTCTGCTCCATCACCCTTGTCCTGTTCCTTTCCGACCATTATGAGGCAGATGAGATATCTGCTGATATTCCTGCCCTGATCGAGTCTTTCGCGTTCTTTTTCATAGTCGCGGCAGGCGAGGAGGTGATTTTCAGAGGAATCCTGTTCAGGATGATAGACGAACGTTTCAATACCTGGGTGGCGTTGCTGGTGTCTGCCCTTGTATTCGGCTTCGTCCACCTCGGCAATCCGGGTGCGACGGTCTGGAGTTCATCTGCGATAGCCATTGAAGCCGGCATCATGCTCGGTCTTGCATATAAATGCTCTGGCAATCTATGGTTCCCGATAGGCATACATTGGGCATGGAATTTCACCCAGGGCAATATCTTCGGTTTCGAAGTTTCTGGTACTGAAGTGAGTACAAGCCTTATCGAATCAACCGTCTCCGGACCGGAGTTCATCACTGGAGGTTCTTTCGGCCCCGAGGCATCCATTCTGGCCGCCGGCTTCGGCCTTCTCATCTCCCTATACTTCTTCCGTCTGCTGAAGAGCCAGAACGGTCGATAAAAAACAGCGGGATTGACGAATGTCAGCCCCGCTGGAATATTTCTATGGAAACGCTGTCCTACAGATCATTGTAAGCTGGCGAGAAGGAGTCGCCGAGGCTGAGGTTGCCGGTGGTGAGACCTTTCTTGAGCCATCTTGAACGCTGGGCGGAAGTGCCATGGTTGAACGAGTCAGGAACGGTATAACCATATGCCTGTTTCTGGAGGTAGTCGTCGCCGATCTTTGAAGCAACAGCCAGACCTTCCTCGATGTCACCATTCTCGAGAGAACCGAAGAGCTTGTTGTCGTAGTAGGCCCAGATGCCTGCGTAGAAGTCTGCCTGGAGTTCGAGACGGACGCTGAGATGGTTGCTTTCTGTCTTGCTGGACCTTGACATCTGGCTGTGAATCTTGTTCAAGTCTCCGAGAAGGTACTGGACATGGTGTCCGACCTCGTGAGCGATGACATAGGCGTATGCGAAATCACCATCAGCACCTATCTGCTTCTTCATGGAAGTGAAGAAGGAAAGGTCGAGATAGACGCAGTGGTCACCGCTGCAGTAGAAAGGACCTGAAGATGCGGTGGCGCCACCGCATCCGGACTGAACGGATCCGCTGAAGAGAACGAGCTTAGGAGGAGTGTAGGTGAGTCCGTTCTGCTGGAATATCTTTGTCCAGACATCCTCCGTTCCCGCAAGGATCTGCTTTGCGAATGTCGCGAGTTCCTCTTCCTCTGCGGTAGGGGTGTAGTTGGTTGTATACTCTGTCCCCATGCCGCCCATGTTCTGGACATTCTGGATAACATCTGATGGGTCACCGCCCATAAGCAGGGTGATGAGACCTATGATGATGACTCCGCCAAGACCGATGCCGCCGGCTTTCGCCACGGTGCTGCCACCTCTGCGGTCATCCACATTCGTGCTTTCCCTTCTTCCGTCTAGTTTCATAAGTATCTGAATTATTGCTGATTAAAAAATGTATGCCAAACCAAAGGTGAACTGGCTCCTGTTGAGAGTGGCCTTCTCACTGGCTGCAACCTTCACATTGCCCTGTCTGTCCTTGATGGTAAGACCCTCGCCGACGCGGTTGAACAGACCGAAATCATAACCTGCCTTGAGTCTGAAATGATCTGCAATATCGAGACCGGCTCCTGCACCGAAGAGGAGGTCGAAGCGCTCGAAATAGTCGTGCTTGTAGTTGTCGCTGATATCGCCTTTGATGATATCAAATGCGTTTACTCTGACTTTTGATGAAAGACCGCAGCTGACGGTAGGCCCTACGAAGAAAAATGCTCTGAGACCTTCTTGAATGTCAGCACCGAACTTGAGGTTGAATGGGATGTTGATGAAATGCTCGTTGAGAGTTCCTTTGACAACGCCTTTTACAAGTTCCAGGGTCTCAAACATCGATGCAGCGGAAGCTGCAGAATAGACATAGTATACACCGACTGACATTCCCATGTTCTGGTCAAACTGGAAGGTGTTGTCTATTCCGGCATACAAGCCATTCATATAGAAGGATTTTGAGAGGTCCATGTTTGTGGCGGAAAGCTTCTCGGGAGAACCGAGATAGCCGACGCCGACACTGATCTGTGCGAACGCTGATGTCCCGGCGAGCATCATGGATGCCGCGATGAGGGTAGTGATGATTTTCTTCATTGTCAAAGACATTTAGGATAATAACTGAGCAAAGTTATGAATTATTTGATAATTTTGCCTAGAAATCGTTTTAGAAATTCAATATGAGAAAAACCATTCTTTCTGTTCTGTTGATCATGACTTCATCCATCTGTATTTCATCAGCACGCAACAAGACCCCGGAGAAACTCATAGCCCTGAGCTTTGATGACGGACCGAATCTTGTCACTACCCCGAAAGTCCTTGATGTCCTTGAAGAGAACGGGATAAAGGCGTCTTTCTTCCTCATCGGCAACAATATCAGTGACGAGTCCGCCGCGGTGATGAAACGTGCGAAGAAGATGGGCTGTGATCTTGAGAACCATTCACTGACCCATTCTCAGATGTCCACTCTCTCCGAGCAGGAGATCAGGGACGAGATAGCAGCCACCAGCGCCCTTGTCAAGAAATATGTCGGCAGGAAACCTAAGTTTTTCAGGCCTCCGTACATAAATCATAATGAACTCATGCACAAGTGTATAGATCTGACTTTCATCTGTGGTATGGGGTGCACGGACTGGGAGCCGGCGGTCACTGCGGAGCAGAGGGCGGCTTCTGTCATTAAGAATGCGGCTGACGGACAGATTGTCCTTCTTCATGACATGGAAGGCAATGACAACACCGTCGAGGCTCTGAAAACAATAATCCCCGAGCTCAAGGCCCAGGGATTCAAGTTCGTGACTGTTCCGGAACTTTTCAAGGCGAAAGGTGTCAAACTGGAGCCGAACAACGGTAAGATCTACACCAACGTCCTGACTGACTAGACGGCCGCCAGAAGACGTTTCAAGCCTGCTGTCACACGCGAAATTCCTTCTACGAGGGTGCTGTGGGGGCAGGCTATGTTTATGCGCATGAAGTCGCCGTCACCGTACATCGTGCCGGAGTTTATCCATACTTTCTCATTGGCCGTGAGGTTGTCCTGAATCTCGAGAGTGCTGATGCCCTTCGAGGTGAGCGCCTTGCAGTCGATCCAGACCAGATAGGTGCCCTCGAGCCTGCAGACCTTTATCTGCGGACATACCTTCGTGAATATCTCAACAAGGGTCAAATAATTCTGATACAGGTAGTTGTTCAGCTGCGAGAGCCATTCTTCACCTTCCAGAGAATAGGCGGCGACAAGTGCGTCGACTCCTATTGGATTGATGTCACACTGCTCGAACTTCCGCATGGTCGTCATTATCTTCTCATACTTGACCGGGTCAGCGGTGACGATGTTCGCTATCTCAAGCCCGGCGATGTTGAATGACTTGGAAGGGGAGCAGAATGTGACAGGGAAGTCCTCCGGGCACAGAGAGGCGAACGGGACGTACTTATGCCCCGGCATCTCGAGCTCGCAGTGGATCTCGTCGCTGACGACAGTAACTCCGTGCCTGCGGCAGATGTCCCCGACCTTCAGCAGTTCCTCGCGCGTCCAGATGCGGCCGGCAGGATTCTGTGGGTTGCAGAGGATGAAAAGTTTCGCGTCAGGGTCGGAGCATTTGCTCTCAAGGTCCTCGAAATCCATCCGGAAAGTCGGTTGTTCACCGCTTTCGTCATAAATCAGACGGTTCTCAGATATCTCGCGGCCGTTGTTCTTCACGCAGGAGAAGAAGCAGTTGTAGGCCGGCGTCTGGAACACAACCTTTTCACCCGGCTCCGTCAATGCATCCACGATGACGGAAAGGGCAGGTACAATCCCTGAGATGTACCTGATCCATTCCTTCTCGATATGCCATCCGCGCCGTCTGCCGAACCATTCCACAACTGCGTCATAGTACCTTTCGGGCACATGTGTGTAGCCGAATATTCCATGCTCCACTCTCTTCCTGACTGCATCCAGTATGAATGGAGCGGCCTTGAAGTCCATGTCCGCCACCCACATCGGGATGACATCAGGATCAGGACAGAGATCCCATTTCACGGAATTCGTGTCGTGCCTGTCGAAGACGGTGGAGAAATCGTATTGAATATGATTTGACGAGGATTCTTTCACTATTTGATGATCACAACTGCTCCGTCACCCTCGGTGATGGAGATGACATTTGCCTTGTATGCCTTTGATTTTGCCTTTGCCTTGTAGTTGATGGCCTTTTCCTGCTGCTGGTCTCCGTGGAGGACCGTGATGCTGGCAGGGGAGCCGAACTCGGCCGCTATGGCGTTGAGGTCGAGCTGGTAAGGCGTCTGTTCAGCGTTGATGGCGGCGATGTACCAGACCCCGTCCTTCTCACGTGCTATGACAGCATTCTTTCCAGGATAACCGTCGATGTACTTGATGTCGTCCCATGTGGTCGGAACCTGTCGCATGAAGTCGATGGTGTAGGCAGGGGAGTCCTCGAGATTGTTAGGGCAGATGGCGAAGTTCTGTACCGGGTTCTGGAAAAGGACTGCTGTGGCGAGCTCGAAGTCATTGGTGGTCTTGCGGGTGGTGCCGTGCACATTGTCCTTGCTGAGATGCTTGTTGAGGAAGGTTCCGCCAAACTCCATTGCGCCGGCGGCGTTACGGATGAACGGATGGATGGTCGCGCTCTGTGCCTCCACATCGCACTCGTGCTGTCCGAAGATGAGGTTCTCGGACGCACGCACCGCCTCGCTTCCGACATAGTTCGGATACATCTTCTCCCAGCCGCGAGGCATTGTGGCTCCGTGGAAGATGCACATGATGCCGTAGTCGTTGGCATCGCTGAGGATGCCTTCGTAGATGCGGATGGTCTCCTGCTTGTCACCTCCGAAGAAGTCGCACTTGATGCCCTTGACATTGTTGTCATGGAGCCATTTCATCTCCTTCTTGCGGACAATCGGGTCCTCCATCCTGTTCACAGGACTCTGGTAGATGTCGTTCCAGTAACCGCTTGATGAATACCAGAGGAACACGTCGACGTTCTTGGAGTTCGCGTATTTGATGAGTTCGGACATCTTCTCGTAGCCGATGTTCTTGTCCCATCCGGCATCGATGAGGATGTACTGGAAGTTGAGGTCGTGGGCAAGGTCGATGAAGGTCACCTGATCGTCCCAGTTGCATGATGCATCCTGCCATACGATCCAGCTCCAGGTGCTCTTTCCGAACTTGTAGTCGATGCTCGGCTCGTAAAGCTGCTCGGCCACATCCCAGGTGACAGTGCTCTCAGCCACTGGCTTGAGAGTGCTGCCTATGGCGATGGTGCGCCACGGGGTGGCTCCTGGCAGGGAGAATGCAGGTTCGATGGAACCGAGGCCTTCGTTCTCCTCCGGCATAGGGAAACCGATCTGGAATCCGCCTTCCTTCCAGTCCAGAAGCCTGCATCCGCAGTACTTTCCGCTTGTCCCGGACTCACTGATGAGAGCCCATCCGTCCTCTCCGACCTTGAAGAGGCATGGGAAAGTGAATCCGTGCCCGAACTCGGACTTCTCCTTGAGAGGCTTGTCGAGCACATAGTACTCTTCATAACTCGGTTTCGTGCGCTGCCAGCCGATCATGGCGTCGCTCTGAGGGGTGAGGAAGGTGGTGGTCTTCTCCGGGAAGTTGAATGTGGTCTCCTCCTCGAAGATCTTCACACTGGCCCAGGACGGGTTGTCAAGAACATATCTGAAGGCGACGTCGCTGTCACTTACTCTGAACTCGACCTTGTAGTACTCAGGAACGCTCCTGCGTCTGAACTGAGGTCCTGGTCCCTGAGGTTCTTCCTTCTTCGGGACGGTGAAGGTGCAAATGAGGGTGTTGGCATCATGCCTGATGGAGCCTTTCTTGATGCGGTCGAGAGTGTAGTCGTAGCTGATCCTGCCTTCCACGGCCTCTGTCATGGTGACGTTTGCGAAATCAGCTCTGTTGGATTTGAATCCTAGTTTTGACGCGTTCAGAATGGCGTTTCCGTCAAGTTCGATGGAATAGAACGCATCCTCGGTCACAGTGACCTTCAGCCTTCCGTCCGGGCTGCTCACGGTCTTCGGCTGTGCTGCAAGCGCACTGCACAGGAGAATAGTTGACAATAGTGCAAGTTTTTTCATATCGTATTGTGTTGATGTCGGAAAAAGATGTTGAATGCATCAAAGATAACAAGAATTCCCAATATTATTTACTACCTTCGCAAAGAACCATTATCTTTATTTCTCATGCGAAAACTTCTTTTTGCCGCCATTTTGGCCATAGTCCCTATTGCTGTGCAGGCACAGACATTCAAAGAGTGGCAGGATCCCGGAATCAATGAAATCAACCGTGCTCCGATGCATGCAGCCTATTTCTCCTACGAGTCCGCTGCGTCCGCAGAAGCAGCCGTGCCGGAGAATTCGGCCAATTATCTGACCCTCCACGGAACCTGGAGTTTCAACTGGGTCAATGATGCCGACCGTCGTCCGACCGGCTTCTGGAACCCTGATTTCGATGACAAGGGCTGGGACAGCATGCCTCTTCCTGGCATATGGGAACTCAATGGTTTCGGCGACCCTCTCTATGTCAATGCGGGATACGCCTGGAACAATCAGTTCGAACCGAACCCTCCGGCAGTCCCTGTCAAGAACAACCATGTGGGCTCTTACAGAAAAGAAATTTTTATCCCTGCATCGTGGTCCGGACGTGATGTCATCGCTCACCTGGGCTCTGTGACATCCAATGTATATATGTGGGTGAACGGCAAGTTTGTCGGATACAGCGAGGACAGCAAGCTTGAACCGGAGTTCAATATCAGCAAGTTCATAAAGCCGGGAGAGAAGAATCTCTTCGCATTCCAGGTTTTCCGCTGGTGTGACGGCTCTTATCTGGAGGATCAGGATTTCTTCCGTCTCTGCGGATTTGCCCGTGACAGTTATCTCTATTCAAGGCCGAAAAAGCATGTCGAGGACATCCGCGTGACTCCTGACCTGGATGAGGACTACAAGAACGGTTTTCTTGAAGTGAAGGTCAACGCCAACTCGAAACTTGCGATGAAGGTAGAGCTTCTTGATGCCGCCGGCAAGGTAATAGATTCGAAGGATGCGGTATCCTCTGATGCAGTGGTGGCTCTCGAAGCCGCAGCTGTCAGCAAATGGACCGCTGAAACTCCTTATCTCTATACTGTCCGGGTGAGCACTGCCGATGAGGTGATTCCGGTGAAAGTCGGCTTCCGCAAGGTGGAGATAAAGAACGCTCAGCTTCTGGTCAACGGTCAGCCGGTGCTCATCAAGGGCGCTGACCGTCACGAACTCGATCCGGACGGAGGATATCTTGTCTCCCGCGAGCGTATGCTTCAGGATATCAAGGTGATGAAGGAGTTCAACATCAACGCTGTGCGTACCTCTCACTATCCGGATGACAGCTACTGGTATGACCTCTGCGACCAGTATGGAATCTATATGGTGGCCGAGGCGAATGTCGAATCCCACGGAATGGGCTACGGCGCATCCACTCTCGCCAAGGACCCAAAGTACGAACTCGCTCATCTCCAGAGGAACAGAAGAAACGTCGAACGCAACTTCAACCATCCGGCAGTGATCATATGGTCTCTTGGTAACGAAGCGGGCTACGGACCTGCTTTCGAGAAGGCTTATGACATGGTCAAGGAGATGGACCCTTCACGTCCTGTACAGTACGAGCGTGCCGAATACAATGGCAAGAGCGATATATTCTGCCCTATGTACTATGACTACAACGGCTGTATCCGCTATAGCGAGGACCCTTCAAGGACTAAACCTCTGATTCAGTGCGAGTACGCCCATGCCATGGGCAACTCCGAGGGTGGATTCAAGGAGTACTGGGACATCATCCGCAAATATGACAAGTACCAGGGCGGTTTCATCTGGGACTTCGTGGACCAGTCGCTCCGCTGGACAGGCAAGAACGGAAAAATGATATACGCATACGGCGGTGACTTCAACCTTTTCGACGCCAGTGACCAGAACTTCTGCGATAACGGTCTCATCAGCCCTGACCGCGTCCCTAACCCTCATATGTATGAGGTCGGATATTTCTATCAGAATATCTGGGCTGAACTCAAGAATGCGGCATCCGGTGAGGTGGAGGTCTATAACGAGAACTTCTTCCGCGACCTGTCCAACTATGCTTTGGAGTGGGAGCTCCTCAAGGATGGCAGTCCTGTCCGCAGGGGAAGCATCCAGACCCTGGACGTCGCCCCTCATGCCAGGAGAAACTACAGCATTCCGTTCGGAAAGACCGATGGTTCCGCAGAGTGGCTGCTGAACATCAGCTTCACCGTCAAGGAGTCCGAGGGCCTGCTTCCAGCCGGCTTCGTTGCTGCAAAGAAGCAGATCGCGCTTTCAGAATACAGCGCCCCTGAGTTCGGAATCAAGAATGTCGAGGTCAACAACGTCGCCACGGCATTCCCTTCCATCGATGATACAGACCGCAACTATATCCCTGTCAGCGGTGAAGGTTTCAATATTCTCATCGCCCGCCGCACCGGTTACATCGTGTCATACAATGTGGATGGTGTGGAAATGCTTGCTGAAGGTGCATCCATCACGCCTAATTTCTGGAGAGCTCCTACTGACAACGATTTCGGTGCTGGTCTTCAGAGAAGGTATTCTGTCTGGAAGAACCCTCAGATAAGACTGACCGCCATGAACAGTGAAATGGTGGACGGGCTTGCAGTCGTGACCGCAGAATATCAGATTCCTGATGTCAGCGCCACTCTGTCCCTTCAGTACAGGATAAACAATGCCGGCGCAGTCGAGGTGACCCAGAAACTTGTCGCAGACAAGGAGGCGAAGGTCTCCAACATGTTCCGTTTCGGCATGCAGATCCCAATGCCTGAATCATTTGAGAGGATAGTTTATTATGGCCGCGGACCTGGGGAGAACTATTCCGACAGAAAATATGTGACCGACCTCGGCCTCTATGACCAGACTGTCACAGAGCAGTTCTACCCATACATCAGGCCTCAGGAGAACGGAACCAAGACCGATATCCGCTGGTGGAAGATTCTCTCTCCGTCCGGAAAGGGCCTCATGGTGACTTCCGAAGCTCCGTTCTCAGCATCCGCGCTGCATTACACCATCGAGTCTCTTGATGAAGGAATGGCGAAGCAGCAGGGCCATTCAAATGAAATAGACCCTGCTCCTCTCACCAATCTCCTTGTCGACAAGGTGCAGATGGGACTTGGATGTGTGAACAGCTGGGGTGCACTTCCGCGTCCTGAATATATGATCCCTTATCAGGACTACGAGTTCAAGTACATGCTCACGCCGGTCAGGACCATCCTGAAATGATCAGCGTTTCTTCCTGAATGCGACAAGGTTCTGGAGAATGACTGATGATATGATCAGGACCAGTCCCAGATAGAAGGAGAAATTGAGCTCCCTGGCTTCTCCGAAAAGAAGCATCGCGAAAATAATGCTGTATATCGGCTCAAGATTGTAAGTCAGATTTACAGTGAAGGTGGATACCTCTTTCAGCGCATCAAACTGAAGGAGGTATTGTCCTATGGTGCAGACAGCCGCGAGGACCAGCAGAAGCAGGAAGTCTTTCAGACAAGGGGTCAAGGATGCGTCAGGGTTCAGAACCATGAAGAAAGGCATGGCGACTGTCAGGACAAGAAGACCTCCCATCATCTCGTACATCACGAAAGTGCTTGATGGGTGACTGTACATGCCGGTCAGTTTCTTGGTGCTCATGCTGAAGAACGCTGCGATGAGTGAAGACAGCGCACCGATGGCTATTCCAACCCTGTATCTCGAATCGAAACTGTATATGAGAAGCAGGCCGACCAGGGTGATGGCACTGAAAAGAATGTCCCTCCAGTCGAATTTCCTGTGGTTGACGAATGGGTCAAGGATGGCCGTATAGAACCCGATGAGAGCATAGCAGAGTACTCCGATGGACACATTCGACGCCCTGATGCTGGCATAGAAGAGCACCCAGTGAAGTCCGAGCAGCATGCCGGCTCCGCCGGTCAGCATGGCTTCACGACGGGGCAGTTTCTCAAACCTTCCGGTGGCAAGCAGCAGTGGAACCAGGATCACCGTGGTCAGCAGCAGTCTGTACCACACAAGCGGAATCTCTCCGAGGCTGACAAGTCTTCCGAATAGTCCGGTGGCTCCTGCCAGAAGTACTGCCGCATGCAGTTTTATCAGTGCTTTTTTCATGATGAGGACTACAATGACCTGACAAAGAACTCATGCCTGAGTTCCTGAGGAATTTCATAACTGGCAAGTCTGGCCGAGTCGCTGATGCCGTCGCGCAGGTTGCAGACATGCAGCTCATTGATTTCTGACAGGAACAGGGTGTCATATCCTCCACCGGCATATTCCTGCAGTTCAAGGGTGTATCTGATGGTCTTCATCACTTCCATTTCGGAAAGTGAGTCCTTGCAGAATACATACAGTCCCATACGCTCGAACTCGCCGTACAGACCGCAGGCGGCCTTTGAGACCTTCGATTCGATGATTTCCCTGAGCGGCCTGGCGAGCTCCCAGTAGAACAGTTCTTTTGAACCGATGTACCGGCCACCTTGAAGTCCATATCCGTAGCCGGAGCTCAGGATGCGGCTGTACTCTTCAGCATCCTCCTCACGTGGGACTACTCCTGCGACTTCGTCAAGCAGCTGCTCGGCGGCATCCTTGCTCTGCTCCATCGCCCTTGTCACCTCGATGCCGATCGTACGGCCGTCAGGGGTCTGAAGGTCAGGACGGTCCCTGTTCACAAGATGGTCATAACGGTGTCCGAGAAGAGTGCGCAGCGATATGCTCGCGTATCTTTCGAAAAAACATGTCTCAACCTGGCTCATAGTATATAAGTTTGGATATCAGACAATCAACATAATACCCTTGAAGACAAGGTACAGGCCGAACAGGATGACTCCTGCCCCGGCGAGCCGGTTGATGACCAGAAGAACCTTGAACTTGAAATTCTCTCCGAAATGAGCGACTACCCTCGAGATCATGTACCAGTATCCGGCAGAGCCTGCGGCAATGGCGAGGATTGTCAGAAGCGGGACGATGAAAGGCTGTCCGCTCATGTCCATCTTGAAAGTGGCGAACATCGCCAGCATGACAGCGAGGGCGGCGGGATTCGAGAAGCCCATCGTTGCCGCCTTCACGGTGTTTTTCGTGCTGTATGACTTGCGGCTGCGGTTCTCAACAATCTTTGTGCGCAGCATGTTGATGCCTACGAATGTGATGAAGATGCCTCCGACTATTTCGATTGGGGCGGTGTATTCTTCTATCACCCTGCCAATGGCGGAGAGGGCGAAGGCTGACACGATGGCGCAGGCAGTGTCGACGATGGTCGCGCCGAGGCCGCAGGAGAATCCGGACTTGTGCCCGTCATTGACGCATTTCTGGACAGTCAGCATCATGATGGGGCCTATCGGGACCGATACTATGATCCCGATGATGAGGCCTTTCAATATGAACATCAAGTCCGCCATGTCCTTTGTATGCCAAATATAAGAAAAAATGGCAGTCCGGACAAGCCGGACTGCCATCATACTGCTTTATGCTGTATAAGAATTATTCAGCTGACTTCTTGCAGCAGCACTCACCCTTGAGCCACTTCCATGCACCGGCAGCGAAAGCACCGCCTGCGAGAGGGCCGAGGATGAAGATCCAGATCTGCTTGAGAGCGTCACCACCCTGGAAGAGAGCTGGTCCGATGGAACGTGCTGGGTTCACGGAAGTACCTGTGTACCTGATGCATGCGAGATGCACGAGGATGAGGGAGAGACCGATGGCGAGGCCGGCGAAGTTGCCTGCACCGTACTTCTCGTCAGTGGTTCCGAGGACAACAAGGACGAATACGAAGGTGAAGAAGACCTCAGCGAGGAGGCCTCCGATGAGTGAAACTCCTTCCTGGCAAGCGTTTGCACCAGTGCCTGAGAAATCTACATTAGCGGTGAGGAGGCAGAGGATGGCTGAGCCGATGATAGCGCCGATAACCTGGAAAAGCATGTAGAATGCAGCATCCTTTCCACTCATCTTGCCTGAAAGCCATACTGCGAGGGTGATAGCAGGGTTGATGTGGCAGCCGGAGATGCCTCCGATGGTGTATGCCATGGCGACAACAGCAAGTCCGAATGCGAAAGCTGTACCCACCACAGTAGCTGCGACGGCGTTTGAGCAACCGAGGCTGACAGCAGTACCGCAGCCCATGAGAACCAGTACCATGGTTCCGATCATTTCAGCAAAATACTTTTTCATATCTGTAATAATTGATGGTTAAATTATCATTAAGTAAGCGAATTTAATCAAATAAGTCTAATAATATACCAATTATTACTATTTTTGTGAAGTTGGTAAAACATTTTACTTAATCAATACTATCCTATATGAAGAAACTCTTTCTGACCTTGACTGCCCTCATGGCGGTCTGTGTCACTCTTTCCGCAGCAAATGACGCCGAGACAAAAATCAAGTCCGGCTGGAATTTTGGCTTTGTCCCGGCTGTCAGCTACAACTCCGACCTCGGTTTCCAGTATGGAATCAACGCTGATATATACAACTATGGTGACGGTTCAATCTTTCCTCGTTACAAGCACAAGTTCTCCACAGAGATATCTCATTACACCAAGGGAATGACCAGGCTTCATCTCTTCTATGACTCCAAGTACCTCATCCCGGGCATACGCGTCACAGCTGCCGCTACATACATGAACAACCCGATGTTCTCGTTCTACGGCTTCAACGGATCCGCCCAGCCTTATGTGCCGGAGTGGAACGCGAACAAGGATGAATTCACCGCCTATTACAACTTCCAGCGCAACATGTTCCGCTTCCTGGCTGATTTCCAGGGTGAGATTGCCCCGAACCTGAACTGGGCTGCCGGACTTTCGTTCTGGAACTTCGATATCAGCGATATCGACAAGGAGGACTATTATTACTGGAACACCCTCTACAAGGACTATCAGTACCGTAACATCATCAAGGAGGACGAAGCTGACGGAGGCAGCCGCCTTGAGATGAAGGCAGGACTCGTTTATGATACCAGAGATTTGGATTCTGCTCCTTCAAAGGGTATCTGGGCCGAGGCCTATGTCAATGCATCGCCGGATGTTTTCGGAGACGGATACAAATACGCAAAGCTCAGCGCGCATTTCCGCCAGTACATTCCGCTCGCTCCTGACAACAAGCTCACCTTTGCATATCATCTTGCATATCAGGGGACCATAGCAGGCGAGGTGCCGTTCTATATGCAGTCCAACATCACGACCCTCTATCTCCGTCAGATCCTATCCGAAGGTCTCGGCAGCATCAATACTGTCCGCGGAACATTGTACAATAGAATGATAGGTGACGGTTACGCTTGGGGTAACTTTGAGATGCGTATCAAGCTCTTCAGTTTCAATCTCATCAACCAGTCCTGGTATGTGGCAACCAACCCGTTCTTCGACCTCGGCTCCATCGTCCAGCCATACAGGCTTGAAGAGATGGCCGCCAACAAGTCAAAATTTGACAGTACTGTCAACATGCCGCTTCCTCAGCACATCCAGGGCAATACTGACAAGAAAGAAGTAACCAAGCTGCACTACAGCGCCGGTGCGGGTCTCAAACTTGTCATGAACCAGAACTTCATCGTAAGCGCAGAGGTCGCAAAGGCACTTGACCCGGACGACAATCCTGGCCTTGGGGTGAACATCGGACTCAACTACATCTTCTAGATCAGAGAATAACAATCAAGAAGGCGACTAATAAGTGATTATTGGTCGCTTTCTTCGTTGATGGATGCGACTTCACGGCGAGGCTGCTCGCCTCCTTGGGAGTCAAAAGAGTCGGAGATTTTGCCGGATAGCAAAGTCTCCGACTTCTTTTGACCCTG
>JAZRWN010000021.1:0-5811 GCA_045599725.1 Candidatus Cryptobacteroides sp.
TGGAACTCGGAGGAACTCCTATCAGCAACATTATCAAGTAAAAGAACTCTCAATGAAATCTTTCCTTCTCAATACCGAATGGAAGTCGCCAGAGGAACTCGTCCAGTGGGCCGAAGAGTACGCCAAGGGACGTCCTGCGGATATTCGCGCAGGCCAGTATATCTATACGCAGCTCTATCCCGAGTTCAGATGGGCGGCCGATGCCCTCGGCGAGTTCGACTGCTTCTACGACGACTCGAAAATGTCGGCATTCCTTGAGCACCTGTTCACCCTGACTTCCCATATCGAGAAGGTGATGCCTATTGTCGCCAGGGAACTGGCCTCTGTTGTAGCTTTCACCCCGACAGTCGGTTTCTCAAAAACGGACAGGCTCCTGTATGAGGCGGCCAGGACTGTCGTCTCCCGGCAGCAATGCAGTGCCTCGTTCCTCCAGCGAAGCCTTAAAGTAGGCCATTCGCGCGCCTTGCATCTCATGGATCAGCTAGAGCTTTTCGGCATCATCGGCCCCAGGAACGGTAATATACCTCGGGAAGTACTGGTGTCCAACACCGAAGACCTTTCCATTAAGATGTACCTCAGGGCCAAGAACTCCCGATAGGCTACTCCTTTTCCCTGTTTCCGGAACTTCGTTATGCCCGAGCCAACTTCCGGGGCCCTTCCTCTCATACCATGTCCTGATTCGTTTGACGTCCGAATCAAACCTTTCGTACCTGATATGGAACTTCTTCATCTTTCCAGTCCAGGCATATGTAAAGACTACAAGGATACTGTCCTGGTTTGCGGACACGTGGAACGTTGAACCGTCACCGGGGGCCAGGGCCTTCCTGAGTCGTCCCCTTGCCGTGGATGCACATATCTCACGGATCATGGCCATCTTCTTCCTTTCCAGTTCTGCATCATAACCCCCTGGCATGTTGTCTTCCTGTACTGTCATCATTTCTAATCTTCAGGGCAAAGATATGCCTCGCTTCCGCAGTAATGCGGCAGATACAGAAAAAGGCCTCCCAATACCGGATAGCCTTCCTTCATACTGTACCGAGTAGCGCAAGTGCGCACCGGTTGAGATAATCCTTGTCCCCTCCGGGGCCCTGGGTGTCGTACCAGGTCTTCACCCTACCGATGTCATCGGTGAGCCTGTCATAGCGCAGCCGGAACATCCTTATCCTGTCCGTCCTCCGGTCCAGGAACTTGACCATGATGTCACTCCTTGTCGGGGTGAAACGGAAGGACGAGAGGTCGCCGGGCTTGAGGGCCCCGTCAAGCTGGGACTTCGCAGTAGCCACGCAGATGTCGCTCACCATGTTGAACTTCTGCACCTCGAGCTCGGCGGCGTCCATCCTCTTCCTGTACTCTTCCATGAACCCCGGAAGCCTGTCCACAAAATACCTCAGGGTGGCCACCGCCTCCTCATAGCTCTGGATGGTCAGATGCCGTCCACCGACATCGAGACTCTCGCAGCCGAAGGAAGCTATGCACTCCAGCTCACCCAGCCACACCTCCAGATAGTATCCGTGCAGCTTCAGCTTGTATATCGGTTCCCTGGATGGAATCAGGGCGTTCTTCACGTCCAGAAGCCAGTAGTCCCTGGTCCTCTTCTCAATGCTCATCTGATGGAAGAACTGCTCTACGTCCTTTCCAAGAGCATCCAGCATCTCACTCCTGATATCTTCCTCGTACTGTTTGATAGTCATATAGGCATGGTGTTGATTCTCTGCAAAGATGCACCCCGGCTCTGCCATTTGCCGGCAGTGACGGAAAAGGCCGCCCGAAACGAGCGGCCATGTATCATTCAAACTGTATCTTACGCCCTCTTTTTGGAGAGTATGGCATCCGCCATTCCGTACTCCACGGCCTCCGGAGCGTTCATCCAGAAGTCACGGTCGGCATCCGAGGCAATCTTCTCATAGCTCTGGCCTGTATGGTTCGAAAGGATGTTGTAGAGCTCCCTTCGCGTTGACTCAATCTCCCTGGCCGCGATAAGGATGTCCGATGCCTGGCCGCTTGCCCCGCCCAGGGGCTGATGTATGAGAACCCTCGAGTGCGGGAGGACGGAGCGCTTGCCCGAGGCTCCGGCGCAGAGGAGAACGGCTCCCATCGATGCGGCCATGCCTGTGCATATTGTCGACACCTCGGGCTCGATGAGCTGCATCGTGTCATAGATTCCCAGACCCGCTGACACGGAGCCTCCCGGGGTGTTGATGTAGAGGGAGATGCCGGCCTTCGGGTCGACGGACGCCAGATAGAGGAGCTGCGCCTGGATGATGTTGGCGACGTCATCGTCAATCGGTACGCCCAGGAAGATTATCCTGTCCATCATGAGGCGTGAGAACACGTCCATGGCCGCCACATTGAGCTGTCTCTCTTCGATGATCGTGGGGTTGATCCTGGAATTCAGCACCGCTCCGTACCTTCCGAGCGTAGTGCTCCCTACTCCGCAGGCGCTGCCTGCGAACCTTTCAAAGTCTTTCTGCATATTTGATGTAATTTATTTGCTATACATCCTGGCCATCTTCTCCGTCTCCTCGGCCACCCAGTCCCGGAGTGCCGACGGGGTCAGTACCTCGAACGTCGCTCCTCTCGATAGGATATACTGGACGAAGTCGTAGGTGGGCACGAGGTAATACTCGAACACCGTGTATTCCAGAGTCTCCTCGACAACGGTCTGGGAGTGGTGCAGAGGAAGGGACTTCACGTAGAGCACCTGCTTGCCGTACACCTTGATCCTAACGATCTCCGCCGGCTCGTCGGAATGGAAGATGCCGTAGCTGTTGGTGAAGTATTCCTGCGGGTGGAAGCTGCGGGGCATCTTGAACTTCTCTGAAGTGGTCTCCAGCGATAGTATCCTGTCCAGGGCGAAGGTCCTCACGGCCCCGTTGTGGCGGTCGGTCTTCCCGATGACATACCACCTCTGCCCGAAGACCTTCACGAAATAGGGCCTCAGGACGGTGACATACTTCTCATCCGACCAGTAGCTCTGGTATTCCATGCTGAGAGCCGTCCCCTCCTTCATGGCGGATATAATCATGGAGAGGTACTGACGTCCCTCGGGAATCTCCTCAAACTGTATGCGCTCGCGGAGCTCCCTGGATTCATTCAGCATGTTGTCAACGGCTATGGTCGAGAGCATCCAGTTCTGCACTCCGTTGTCGTTCACCTCGTCCTTGTTCGCTATGTAATAGCTGTTGGTGCTCTTGTGGCACTTGATCTCGATGCCGAAGATCTCCTCTATCTCGTTCTTGTGACGGTGGAACGTCCTCTCGGAGAGGGCCTCGCCCATATCGTTGACGCTGGAGCGATCCCACGCGTCCTGGAGTTCCTGAAGGGTTATCCCGCCGGGGTTTCGGTGGATGATTCCGATGAGCCATTCGTAGCGCTGGAAAATTCGAGCCATGATGTTACCTGTTTTTGAAAATCTTCTGCAAAGGTAATGAAATACTCGGCCAAATTTCGGCAGAGTCAAAATATTTTCACTCGGACAGAATTTGGCAGAATGTAATTGTTTCTTTGCATCGTGAAAAATCGACGAGAAAGTATGGAAAAGAAGACCAAGACGAAGATGACCATCCTGGATGCCCTGAGCACCGTCATCACAAAGGCCGCCAGCAAGAAAGGCGATGACTATGAGTTCAACAAGGAATATGCGGATGACTGCCGCGAATCCCTAACCTATCTTAAGAAGATGCTGGGCGTGAAGGACGAGGGCGCGCTGCTCTTTTCCGCAATCGTAGAACTGGGATCAAACAACAGCAGTCTCAGTGACATCGCCGACAGGCTCGGCCTGACTTATACGAAAACCATCGGTATGGAAGGGAGTATAATAGCTCTTATGAATGCAGGTCTTGTACGCTACTGCAAAAGGAGCGGCCACGTCACCGTTCCCGACTATGTCATCGACGCCCTGAAGACAAACGCCAGGTTTAAGGCCCCCACCTTCGAAAAACTTGACACGCGTGGCCTGCTTGACAAGATCAACGACCTCTTCGATGCCCAGGAGGACAACGACATCGACAACAGCGCCATGTGGGAGGAGATCCTGACCCTCATAAAGCATAACCCCGAAAACCTGTTCGTCAAGGGTTGCCAGTCCCATGATCTTTTATGTGATGACTCATTCACCGGAGATGAGAAACTTTTCCTCATTCTTGTCCATATGTACGTATCCGATGACGATGACGACGTCAGATGGTGGCAGATTCATAACATCCTCAAGTACGAGGGCAGAATCTGTGATCACCTGAAAAGAGCGTACAATGCGGACTCTCTGTGGCTTTTGACAAGCAACATCATCGAACCGGGCAATGCCGATGGCATGGCCGACAAGTCCACCATGCACATCACCGACGAGGTGAAGAACGAGATATTCGCGGAAATCGGAGGGGCCAACTCCCCTACTTCTGTAAAGGTCATGCTCCACAGCTCCATCACAGCCAAGGATCTGTTCTTCGACGGTGAGGAGACTGACCAGATGGAAAGACTCTACAGTCTTCTTGGTGATGACAAGTACAAGGACACATGCAGGCGTCTGAAGGACTCGGGACTCCGCACCGGATTCACCTGCCTCTTCTACGGCGATCCGGGAACAGGAAAGACGGAGTCCGTGTACCAACTTGCCAGACGTACAGGCAGGGACATCATGCCTGTGAACGTGACCGAGATAAAGAGCAAGTGGGTCGGCGACAGCGAGAAGCAGATGAAGCGCCTCTTCGACAACTACAGGCAGACCGTGAAGAGCTGTGAGAAGACCCCCATACTCCTCTTCAACGAGGCGGATGCCATCTTCGGCATCAGGAAGGAGGGAGCCGACGGGGCTGTCGACAAGATGGAGAACAGCATCCAGAACATCCTGCTTCAGGAGATGGAGAAGCTTGACGGTATCATGATCGCCACGACCAACCTCACCCAGAACCTTGACAAGGCCTTCGAGAGACGGTTCCTCTACAAGGTAAGGTTCAGGAAACCTTCAACAGCCGTCAAGGCGAAAATCTGGAAGTCCATGCTTCCAGACCTCTCAGACGAACAGAGCCGCACGCTCGCCGGTGGGTTCGACTTCTCCGGAGGCCAGATAGAGAACATTACCCGCAAACGCATCATCCAGGGCATCATCGATGGGGCGCAGCCCGGCTTCAATGACATCCTTGCCTACTGCAGCGAGGAAACCATCAAAGGACACGGTGTCGAGTGCCGAAGGATAGGCTTCTGAGACTTTTCAAAACGAAAATAGGGTTCACGACAGAACAGTACTTTTGGATTCAAAATTCCCTCTTATATACCGACATGGAAGACACCGACCTGAAAATGGAGACAAGGCACATGATATTCAGCATCTACCGTGCTTCGCTGGACACCGTCCTGAGGCGGGCCCTGGAGCCGACAGGACTTGGCTTCTCCATAGATGACCTCCATTACGGGCTTGTCGTCACTGTCCGTTCCGAAGCTGTCAGGACAAACAAGAACCGGATGTTCTACATCGTAAACGATGACAGGAGTCCGGAGGAGATGGCTTCCCATATCCTGAACAGATGTTCGCAATGGGAGGAGGATCCAATAATCAGTATAGGACAATTGATAAACACAATATGAAAGATTTCGCGGCTATTGATTTTGAAACGGCCAACAACGAGCGCAGCAGCGTGTGCAGCGTGGGAGTGGTCATCGTGAGAAATGGTGAGGTCACCGACTCGTTCTACAGCCTCATCCATCCGGAACCGGACTACTACTGCTGGTTCTGTCAGGACGTCCACGGGTTGGGTCCGGAGGACACGGATGACGCACCGGTCTTCCCGAAGGTCTGGGGGAAGGTCGCGCCCCTCA
>JAZRWN010000022.1:0-8113 GCA_045599725.1 Candidatus Cryptobacteroides sp.
ACCAACCACGCCTACTTCAACCTCAACGGAGGCGGCTCCGTGCTCAACCACAAGCTCCGCCTCAACGCGGCCGAGTATCTGCCTACCGACGAGACCCTCATCCCTCTGGGCGACAGCGAGCCCGTGGCAGGCACCCCCATGGACTTCGTGGTGGGCAAGCGCCTCGGAAAGGACATCAAGAAGGATTTCCCCGCACTCAACTACGGCAAGGGCTATGACGCATGCTGGATCATCGACGGCCATGCTCCCGGACAGCTCCAGGAGGCGGCCGAGCTCTGGTCCGAGAAGACCGGACGCGTGCTCCGCGTGATCACCACCCAGCCCGGCGTGCAGGTCTATACCGGCAACTGGCTCGGAGGCTGCCCTGCAGGCAAGCGCGGCCGTATCTATCACGATTATGACGGCGTGGCCATCGAGTGCCAGCACTATCCCGACAGCCCCAACCGTCCCGACTATCCCCGCACCATCCTCAAGCCCGGCAAGCTTTACCACGAGGCCATCATCTACGCATTCGGAGTGAAATGAAACAGTACCTCGACCTCCTGCAGGAAATAATGGACCACGGTACGGACAAGAGCGACCGCACCGGGGTGGGCACCAGGAGCATCTTCGGCCACCAGATGAGGTTCGACCTCAGCGAGGGCTTCCCGCTTCTGACCACCAAGAAGGTCCATCTCAAGTCCATCATCTACGAGCTCCTGTGGTTCATCAGCGGAGATACCAACGTCAAGTACCTCCAGGACCATAAGGTGACCATCTGGGATGAGTGGGCCGACGAGAACGGCGATCTGGGCCCGGTCTACGGCCACCAGTGGCGCAGCTGGCCGGCTCCTGACGGCCGCTCGATAGACCAGCTCTCGCAGGTCATAGACTTGATCAAGAATCATCCGGACTCACGCAGGATGCTTGTCTGTGCCTGGAATCCGGGAGAGGTGGACAAGATGGCCCTGCCGCCATGCCACTGCCTGTTCCAGTTCTATGTGGCCGACGGAAAACTCAGCTGCCAGCTCTACCAGCGAAGCGCGGACACCTTCCTCGGCGTGCCGTTCAACATCGCGTCCTACGCCCTTCTGACCATGATGATTGCGCAGGTGTGCGGTCTCGAGCCGGGAGAGTTCGTCCACACCACCGGCGACACCCACATCTACCTGAACCACTTCGAGCAGGTGAACGTCCAACTCTCGCGCGAGCCGCGCTCTCTTCCTAAGATGAAGCTGAATCCGGAGGTCAAGAGCATATTCGATTTCAAGTACGAGGATTTCACGCTGGAGGACTACGATCCATGGCCGGCGATAAAGGCCCCCGTCGCAGTATAAACGAACATATATGGAGAAATGTCTTATAGTCGCGGTAAGCGACAACTGGGAGATAGGTGTCAAAGGAGGACTTCCGTGGCACATTCCCGGCGATTTGAAATACTTCAAGGCCACCACCCACGGCTACCCTGTCATCATGGGCCGCACCACATATTTCTCATTGCCTTTCAGGCCTCTGAAAGGCCGCAAGAATGTGGTCCTTAACCTCGGCGGAGACCCTATCGAGGGCGTGACCTGCGTGAATTCATTTGAAGAAGCATACGCGGAAGTAGCAGATGCGGAAAAGTGCTTCATCATGGGCGGCGCGTCAGTTTACCGCGCAGCACTGATGGATATGGATACGCTGTACATCACCCACGTCCACACCACGGTTCCAGAAGCGGATGCTTTCTTCCCGGTGATCGAGGAAGAGTTCTGGGAGAAGGTGGCAGTCTCTCCTATGCAGACCGACGAGGAGTCAGGGGTCCAGTACGAGTTCGTGGTATACAAGAAACGCAAAGCATAGCGGATGGACAATAAAAGAGAAGGTTTCGGAAGCCGTACGGCGGTTATTCTGGCCATGGCCGGGTCCGCCATCGGACTTGGCAATATCTGGAGGTTTCCGTATATGGCAGGCGAGCATGGAGGAGCCATGTTCGTTCTGGTCTATTTGCTGGCGACCTTGCTGGTTTCGCTTCCGGTCTTTCTCGCGGAAGTAATCGTTGGCCGCAGAAGCCGTTCCAACGCTAAATCCGCCTTCTCCATCCTTGCCCCGGGAAAGCCTTTCTGGAAAGCCATAAGTTTCCTCCCGATCTTTATTCCGCTGCTTATCGCATCATATTACAGTGTCATCGGCGGATGGTCGGTGGAGTTCTTCATCAAGTCTCTTGGATTTGCATTCACCCGCATCACTCCGGAGGCGTCCACGGAGATCTTCACTTCATTCATCTCGAAGCCGTGGCTTCCGGTGATCATGCATCTTCTTTTCTTCCTGGCCTGTGCGCTGGTCGTTTCCAGAGGCGTCAAGGCTGGTATCGAGAAGTTCAGCAAAATCACACTTCCGGTACTTTTCGTGCTGATTGTGCTCATCGCGATCTATTCATTGAGCCTCCCGGGCTCGAAAGAAGGCGTGGAATATCTTTTCAAGCCCGATTTCACCAAATTCTCTCCGGAGACCATCGCATACGCACTCGGGCAGAGCTTCTACTCCCTCTCGCTCGGCATGGGCGCCGTCATCACCTACGGGTCATATGTTGACAAAAAGGAGAATATTCTGGCCTCAAGCGCAGGCACCGCCTTATTCGACCTCATGTTCGCTCTTCTGGCGGGACTAGCCATCATGCCGGCAGTGTTCGCCGCCGGGATAGAGCCGGGAGCAGGTCCGGGGCTCGTGTTCCAGAGCATTCCGTACATTTTCAGCAAGATGAGCACACAGGCTCCGTTGTTCAGTTCCATTGCCGCCATCATCTTCTTCTTCACCGTCATCATTGCCGCCATGACCTCGCTGATTTCGCTGATTGAGGTCGGCACGGCATATCTGGTGGAGAAATACAATATGTCCCGTTCACGTGCGGTGGCGATTATTTTTGCAGGTTGCGGCGCTGCCGGCGTGTTCTGCTCTCTCTCGTTCGGCCCCCTCAGTGGTCTGACGGTCTCCGGCAAGAACATATTTGACATCTTCGACTGGACTGCGTCCAACATTCTGCTTCTGATGATGGCGTTCCTCGTGGTGTTCTTTGTCGGCTTCGTGATGAAGAAGTCCGATGTGCGTGATGAGTTCACCAACGGTGGCAGCATCAAAGGTTTTGACAAACCGTTCAATATCATCTACTTCCTCATCAAGTGGGTGGCTCCGGCTGCTGTGCTGCTGATTTTCATCTCGAATTTTATCTTGTAGGTTTATGGCGAAGGACAGAGGCAGTTTTGACAGCCGCTTCGCGGCAATCATGGCGATGGCCGGCTCCGCCATCGGTCTCGGCAACATCTGGCGTTTTCCTTATATGGTCGGCCAGAACGGTGGCGCCGCATTCATTCTTGTCTATCTCTTCGCTGCCCTTTTCCTCTGTGTTCCGATTTTCATTTCCGAGTCGATAATCGGCAAGCGCACACAACTCAGCACCTTCGGTGCCATGGAGGCTCTCGCTCCAGGCAGCAAGTGGAAATGGATGGGCTTCCTGACGGTCATAACCCCCCTCATCATCCTCTCATATTACAGCGTGGTGGGAGGTTGGTCCATTGAATATCTGCTGAAGTCGCTCACCTTTTCCTTTACCTCCTCCGACCTTGGATACGAAGCGCATTCATCCATATTCGGCAGTTTCATCTCCTCCGCCTGGGGACCGCTCATCTGTCACACTGTTTTCATGATTGGCAATGCCTTGGTGGTGATAGCGGGAGTCCGTGGAGGCATAGAGAAGTTCACGAAATTCACAACCCCGCTGCTTTTTTTGCTGATAGTTCTGACAATGGTGTATTCCGTCACGCTCCCGGGAGCGTCAGAAGGAGTCCGTTATATGGTGAAGCCCGATTTCTCAAAGCTCAGCACTTCATCGGTTCTCTCTGCCATGGGCCAGGCATTCTTCTCCCTTTCTCTGGGAGTTGGAACCATCCTGACCTATGCTTCGTACCTCAAGCATGACGAGAACCTGCTCGCGACCGGCGCCTTCACATCACTTTCTGACCTGCTTTTCGCTCTTCTGGCCGGCTTCGCGGTGATGCCCGCAGTCTTTGCCGCCGGCATCGAGCCGGGAGCAGGTCCTGGGCTTATTTTCGAGGCTCTGCCTTTCATCTTCACGAAGATGGGAGCTTCCGCCCCTGTCATCAGCTCCATCGTGGCGATACTGTTCTTCCTCACCATTCTCTGCGCCGCCCTCACCTCTTCGATTTCGATGCTCGAGGTCGGTGTGGCCTATCTCGTGGATCAGAAAAATGTCAGCAGGAAGAAGGCCACCATCATCCTGGCTCTGGCCTGCTGGCTGGTCGGCGCCTTCTGCTCACTGTCATTCGGTCCTCTTCAGGACGTGCAGATCTTCGGCAGAACCATCTTTGACTTCTGCGATCATCTGACCTCTGACTTCCTCATGACCTTCGGCAGCCTGCTGTTCGTCATCTTCGTCGGCTGGAGGATGAAAAAGTCCGAGGTTTACAGCGAATTCACGAATGATGGTTCAAGTCGTACAAGCGTCAGGCTGTTCGGCGTCGTGTATTTTTTCATCCGTTTCGTCGCCCCGGCGGTCATACTTCTGATATTCTTCTCCAACCTCTTGATGAAATAGCACGGAAGTTGCTGCTTGACGGGCATGAACATTAATACCCCAAATGACATGAAACATTTATCAGCAATAATCATCGGTGCGGCCATCATCATCGCCGCCGCAATGCTTCCACTCTCCGTGGCGAAGCTCAAATCATTCGACAGAACTGTGACCGTGAAGGGTCTCTGTGAACGCGAAGTCAATGCAGACAAAGTTATCTGGCCATTGAGCTACAAAGTTGTCGGCGACGACCTTCCAGCACTGCTCCGTGAGATTGAAAACTGCAACAGCACCATCTTGAAGTTCCTTTCCGGCGGAGGAGTCCCTGCCGACCAGATAACCATCTCTTCACCGGTCATCTCAGACAAATATGCCGATGAATATGGCAACAACAACCGCGTGAACCGCTACATCATCACCAACGTCGTGACCGTGTGCAGCAGCCAGGTGGATGACGTCCTGAAGCTTCAGGCCACTTCGGCAGACCTTCTCAAGCAGGGCGTCCCGCTCGTAGCAAACTCCTGGGAGAACCAGGTGGAGTTCGCCTACGAAGCCCTGAACGACATCAAGCCTGAAATGATCGAAGAGGCTACCGCCAATGCACGCGAAGCGGCTCAGAAGTTTGCCCAGGACTCAGGAAGCCAGATCGGCAAAATCCTGACAGCCTCCCAGGGCACCTTCAGCATCAATGACCGTGATGCGAACACGCCTTATATCAAGAGGGTCCGCGTCGTCACGAGCGTCACTTATTATTTGAAGCGATAATCCTTTTTATTGATTAATTTTGCGGGATACAGCATCATAATTCAGACAGTAGATGGCCGGCAGTAAGGAAAAAGACCCGATGACCCCGATGATGAAGCAGTATTTCGGCTTCAAGGCGCAGTGCCCTGAGGCTGTGCTGCTGTTCCGCTGCGGGGACTTCTACGAAGCTTACGGAGAAGATGCCATCACAGCCAGCAAGGTTCTGGGCATCGTCCTTACAAAGCGCTCCAATGCGGTCAGTGATGCCATTCCGATGGCCGGAGTCCCTTACCACGCGATAGATGTCTATCTCCCGAAACTGGTCCGTGCAGGCTATAAAGTGGCTATCTGCGACCAGCTGGAGGATCCGAAGCTTGCGAAGACCATAGTCAAGAGAGGCGTCACTGAGATCATCACTCCGGGCGTCGCGTTCGGAGAGCAGATGCTCGAGCAGAAGGAGAACAATTTCCTTGCGGGTGTCTGTTTCAACGGCAATACCGGCGGCGTCGCCTTCCTGGATGTCTCCACCGGCACATTCAAACTTGCCCAGGGTTCCTCAGACTATGTGGGCACACTGCTGGCATCTTTTGCTCCGAAGGAGATCGTTGTGCCTCGCGGATACGACCGTCAGCTCAAGGAGACTTTTGGCACGACGGCATACATCACCGTCCTCGACGAGTGGGCCTTCGTGAAGGACGCGTCTGAGGAAAAATTACGCAAGCAATTGGCGGTCAAGTCACTGAAAGGCTTCGCTATTGATTCCTGCCCGCTAGGAATCTGTGCTGCGGGCGCATTGCTCGTCTATCTTGAGCAGACTCAGCACACAGGTCTGGGCAACATCTGCTCGATTTCGCGCATCGACGGCTCGAAGTTCGTCTGGAAGGACAAGTTCACTTTCCGCAACCTCGAGATCTTCGCCTCCGCCTCCGGCAATGAAGGCACTTCCCTCGTGCAGGTCATGGACAAGTGCAGCACCCCTATGGGCGCGCGCATGCTCCGCCAGTGGCTTTCGATGCCGGTCATGGACACAGTCGAACTGAACCACCGCTACGATGTCGTCCAGCATTTCGTCGAGAACGGCGAGAAACTGCTTGAACTTCAGGAGCTGCTGGGCAATATCGGCGACCTTGAGAGAATCATCTCCCGCGCCGCTGCGGGCAAGATACTGCCTCGCGAAGTGATGCAGCTCGGCCGTTCTCTGGCTCAGACAGGTCCGGTCGAGGATCTCTGCCGTGCAACGGAAGTTTCTGAGCTTGTCAGGATGATGGACGCGCTCCGCGGCTGCGGCACCCTTCTGGAGGATATCCATCACACGATGGCCGAGAACCCTGCCGCGGGCCTCGGCAAGGGCGATGTGATCGGCAGAGGTGTCGATCCTGAGCTCGACGAACTGCGCGATATTTCCCGTGGAGGCAAGGAATACCTTCTCCAGATGCAGCAGCGCGAGATTGAGAGGACAGGCATCTCATCGCTCAAGATAAGTTACAACAATGTCTTCGGCTACTATATTGAGGTCCGCAACGCATTCAAGGACAAAGTTCCGGAGGAGTGGATACGCAAGCAGACGCTCGTTAACGCTGAGCGCTACATCACAGAGGAACTTAAGGAATATGAGGAGAAGATTCTGTCCGCAGAAGGCAGGATATATGAGATAGAGGCGAAGATTTATGCCGACCTCGTGCTTGAGATCCAGCAGTATATACGCGAGATCCAGTCCAACTGCCAGATTCTGGCGCGTCTGGATGTGCTCGCGGGCTTCGCCGAAATTGCCGCGGAGAGCGGCTACTGCCGTCCGGACATCAATGACGGGCTTGTACTGGACATCCGTGCCTGCCGTCATCCTGTCATCGAGAAGATGATGGGGCCGGGCGAGGAATATGTCCCGAACGACGTCTATCTGGACAAGCAACAGCAGCAGATCATCATTCTGACCGGTCCGAACATGGCCGGAAAGTCCGCCCTGCTGCGTCAGACGGCTCTTATCGTGCTGATGGCCCAGGTCGGTTCGTGGGTTCCTGCCGACAGTGCGACGATAGGCTATTTCGACAAGATTTTCACGCGTGTCGGTGCCACTGACAATATTTCCCGAGGCGAGTCCACTTTCATGGTGGAAATGCTTGAGACATCCATGATCATGCACAACCTCTCCGAGCGCTCCCTGGTGCTGCTGGATGAGATCGGCCGCGGCACTTCCACCTATGACGGCATGTCCATAGCACGTGCGCTGGTGGAGTACCTTCACGAGCACGGCAAGGGTGCAAAGACTCTTTTCGCGACTCATTATCACGAACTGAATGACCTGGAGGGCCTGTACCCACGGGTCAAGAATTTCCATATTGCCGTCAAGGAGGTCGGGAAGCAGGTGATTTTCCTGCGCAAGCTCAAGGAGGGTGGTGTGGCGCACAGCTTCGGTATCCATGTGGCGCGTCTGGCAGGTATGCCGCGCGAGATCCTGGAGTCCGCCGAGCGTACGCTTCAGCAGCTCGAAGGCGGCTCTGCAGTTCCTTCATCGCTCCGCGCTGTCCTGCCTCCTAAATCGTCCTGCTCCGCAGGACCCCTCCCATCTGACGATGGGCCCCTCCCTCTTACGTTGCCGAGGGTGGCACGGATTTCTGATGCAGGCAGCGACTTCGCTGGTGAAACAGCAGATGGAAACGGCGGCACTTCCCATACGGGTTCAAGCGAAGCGAAGCCGGCATCAGCCGGCCGGCCGGGCCGTGACTTTTGCGACAGCAAAAGTTGGAAAGGCGAAAAGGCCGCGGGGGATAGTAGGGGGCAGAGCCCCCTCACAGAAGGCTATCAGCTGTCGCTGTTCCAGCT
>JAZRWN010000023.1:0-7837 GCA_045599725.1 Candidatus Cryptobacteroides sp.
CATGCTTTCAAGTGCGATAGAGAAGGCCCAGAAGAAGGTGGAGGAGAACAACTTCGGTATCCGTAAGAGACTCCTCGAGTATGATGATGTCATGAACTATCAGAGAGAGGCCATCTACTCCCGCCGCCGCAACGCCATCTCAGGTGAAAGGATTGAGATCGATGTCATGAACATGATGACCGACACAGCGGCCATCATCGTCGAGACGTCCAAGGGCATGACCTACGAGGACTTCGAGCAGAACATCATGGCGAAACTCTCCATAGATCTCGGCTTCGACCAGGAATTTTACGAAAGCGCCAAGGAGCAGCAGCTCACTGACAAGCTCTGCGAGCATATGCTTGAGGTATACAACAGACGTATGGACGCCCTTGTCACCAAGGTTGCGCCTATCATCAAGCAGGTGTACGAGAAGCAGGGCAACATGTACCAGAACATCGCCCTTCCTATCAGCGACGGCCGCAAGATGCTGAATCTTTCCGTCGACCTGAAAAAAGCCTACGAGACCGAGTCCAAGGAGGTGGCCAAGCGATTGAGGGAGACCATGATTGTGTAGCAGATAGACGAGCACTGGAAGGAGCATCTCCGCGAGATGGACGATCTCAAACAGAGTGTCCAGAATGCCTCATACGAGCAGAAGGATCCGCTCGTGGTGTACAAGCTCGAGGCTTACAACCTGTTCGCCTCCATGCTCGAGTCACTCAATCAGGATGTGCTCTCGTTCCTTCTCCGTGCGTTCATCCCGCTCAGGGAGGAGGCTCCGACAAGACCTGCTGCCCCTCGCCGCACAGATATGAGCCAGATGCGCACTCAGCATGACAACCTTTCCACCAACGGCGAGCAGAAGGCCAACACCCCTGTCAAGGTGGACAAGCATGTCGGCCGCAATGATCCTTGCCCTTGCGGCAGCGGTCTCAAGTACAAGAACTGCCACGGAAAGGGCTTGATTTAACAGATAATCAATTAAAAAGATATGGCTAAAACAATGGAACCTACAGTTAATGCAAACGAAGTAAGCAGGATTTCGACCGGAACCGTGGTGAAGGGAGAGATCACTTCAACAAATGATATCCGCATAGACGGTACATTCGAGGGTAAGATCCAGTCCAAGGGCAGGGTGGTCGTAGGTGAGAAAGCAGTTGTCAAGGGTGACATCATCTGCACCAATGTCGACTTCTGGGGCACCATGGAAGGCAACTTCTTTGTCAAGGACACGCTGTCTCTCAAGAGCTCTTCCAAGGTGAAGGGCGACCTTCATATCAAGAGGCTTCAGGTCGAGCTTGACGCCAAGTTTGACGGCACCTGCCAGATGATCTCGGAGGCGGATTTCGACAAGATGACCGGCAATGTCCAGCCGGCGAAGCCTGTCACTCCTTCAACGAAATAACCTTTAAAATAATACGAAATGTCAGCATTGATTATCATCCTCGTAATTGTCGCCCTTATAGTGTTATGGGTGATCGGTGTTCAGAGGAAACTTGTCGAGAAAGATGAACTCTGCAAGAATGCACTCAGTCAGATAGGTGTCCAGCAGGCAAGCCGCTGGGACGCTCTCACAGCACTCGTTGAGCTCGTGAAGTCATATAACGAGCATGAGTACAACACTCTCCGTGATGTCATCGCCATGCGCAAGACCATCACAGGGGAGAGCACCGCAGCAGACGCCCAGGCTCAGGAGCAGGCACTCGGAACTCTCGTCCGCAACATCAATGTGGTCGCCGAGCAGGATCCTGACCTCAAGGCCAACGAGAACTATGCAAAGACCATGGATGCCGTGAACGTCTACGAGAACCAGGTCCGCATGAGCCGTATGACCTACAACGACACTGTCACGAAGTACAACAAGGAAATCCGTCAGTTCCCTACATCCATTGTGGCAGGAATTCTTGGATTCAGCACCAGAGAGTACCTCAATGAGGCAGTCGGCAAGACTGACATGCCTTCAATGAAGATTTAATGAGACGCGCAGTCCTGACTATTGCGGCAGCATTGGCCTTCGCCAATGCTGTTTTCGCTGTGGACTGGAACGTCCGCGACATAGATGTCAGAGTCCGTCTCTATAACGACGGCAGCGCTGTCGTGAGCGAGACCTGGGACCTTACTGCTAATGAAGGGACCGAGGTCTATATCCCGAGGGAGAATCTCGGCGACATGGAAATCTCCAACTTCACCGTTTCTGACGAAACTGGATTGCAGTATGTTTTCGAGAACCGCTGGAATGTGGACCGAAGTCTCAGCCAGAAGGCTGGCAAGTGCGGAATCAACCACACCCGAGGTGGAGTCGAACTCTGCTGGGGCATTGGAAGTTACGGCGCCCATCAGTACAGGATACAGTATGTGATGTCCAATGCTGTCAAGTCTTTGAATGACTATGACATGCTTCATCTTCAGCTGGTAAATGACGAGATGCCTTCTCCTCCTGCTCATGTGAAAGTGACGGTCGAGGCGCAGACTCAGCAGATTGACACTAACTGGGTGCGTATCTGGGGATTCGGCTACGCCGGAACGACCGCTTTCGAGGACGGCAAGGCTGTATTCGAGTCTTCCGAGCATTTCCGCTATGAGAGCTCGGTGATCGCGCTCATGCGCTTCAACAAGGGCGTTTTCAGCTCAGAAAGCACTCAGGACAAGGAATTCCAGGCAGTTCTGGACAAGGCTTTCCGAGGCTCAGATTTCGAACAGTATGTAAAGACTCCGTGGTGGAAGGAACTGCTCGAGTTCCTGTTTGCATTGTTGTGTTCTTTGATTTTCTTCCTCCCTTTCATTTTCGCGATAAGATCCGGGAAGATGACGAAAAGGCAGAAGCGCAAACTGCTTGGCAGCGACCCCGACAAAGTGGCATGGTACCGCGACCTTCCTTTCAAGGGCGACATCTATCAGACAGACTTTGTCCTGGACACATTTGAAACCAAACGCCAGAGCAATGCCATAGCATCGGCTATCATTCTCAGACTGCTTCAGAAAGGCTATCTGACGGCCAATAAGGATGACAAGGGCAAGGTGGAGATCTATTTCAGTGACTTCGCCGACATCTCGAAACTCGATGAGCATGAACTTGGACTCTATAACATGATGAAGGAGGCCAGCGGTTCTGACACCATCCTTCAGGACAAGGAGTTCTCAAGATGGTCCAACAAAAATTCGAACAAGGCCGTCATCCGCTCATGGGCCAGTGGTATCGAGACTGAAGCCAAAGTCTCATTGAGGCACGACAATGTTTATACGGGCCGGAAATACACCGAGACAGGAAAGGTCGAGGCGCAGCATGTCTTCGGATTCAGGAACTTCCTTCGTGATTTCACGCTTGTGGAAGACCGGGAATCTGTCGAGGTCGCTCTCTGGCAGGACTATCTGGTATATGCTTCTGTTTACGGTATCGCAGATCAGGTGGCCAAGGAACTGAAAGATATCAACCCTCAGGCGTTCGATGAAGTCGTGATGTATGACTATACCACATTCAATGATGTCATCCGCATGACCAACAGTCTGGCGAACAATATCACCAACGCCCGCTATGTACCTTCCAGCGCGTCCAGCTTCCCGAGCGCAGGTTCGTTCAGCGGCTTCGGCGGTGGAGCGTCCTTCGGAGGCGGTGGCGGCTTCTCAGGCGGCGGCCACGGCGGTGGAGTGAGATAATAAAGAAACTTAAAAATAATTGGGAAAAAGTTTGCAAGTGTAAAAGTAAAACCCTACCTTTGCAATCCCAAAACGGAGGACTCGTTAGCTCAGTAGGTAGAGCACAACACTTTTAATGTTGGGGTCTCGGGTTCGAGCCCCGAACGGGTCACAAGAAGATTATAGTTCTTTCAAGATATTGCTTCCTTAGCTCAGTTGGTAGAGCACCTGACTCTTAATCAGGGTGTCTAGGGTTCGAGCCCCTAAGGGAGCACCTGAACAGCCGGTCAAATATGGCCGGCTGTTTTGTTTTCCGCTTTGGCGGAATATTATGAATGCAGACAATTTATATCAATTAACATGAAAAAGCACTTTATTTCCATCATTGTCGCTGTCGCGGCAATCCTTTCCCTCTCAACATCATGTCTCAAAGAAGAGAGAAGTGACGTATTGATTTCATATTCAGTACTTCTTCCTGAAGTGTCATATGTGGGCTCCGAAGATGTCTTCGCCATCCTGGCTCAGATGAAGGAGGACTCCAAGATGGTCGAGGACGCTTTCGAAGCAGCATTCAACGCCAGCAGGCTTGAACCAATGGGCAGCAACCATTTTGTTCTTCGCGACCAGACGAGCAACAAGAAAGCCAAGTCAGAAGCCAAGTCCATCGGTGACAAGGCCAATGCTTCTCTTTCCGGCTTCTCCCCGAGGTGGGAGATGGGCGCAGAAGTCAAGATAAGCTCCATGTTCGGTGACGAGACCGTCGCGAAATATACTTATCCTGCGAAATAGCGGAACACATGGAGGGCATCTCCTAGAAGGAGAACACCCTGTATGTATGAGGTTGGAGTGTGAGGGAGAATCTGTTCTTCTCGCACTCCACTTTCTTTCCGGACACCATGTCTGTGACCTTTGCCCCGTCTTTCTGGAGCACTACGCTCACGTCCACAGGCTCGTCGAGGAATGATTCGACGATGAAGCTGTCATTGTCGTAGACGAACAGACTGACCTTGGCCGGGCCTTCGATCCTGACTTTCAGATCCTTGCTGAGGATGGTACGGAGCTGGTTGAGAACTCCGGCCGGAAGCTCGTAGAGGTCCGAGAAGTCTTCCGGGATGGCGAGGACATATATGTTGCCCTGGGAATATTTGCCTCTGAGCATGAACGGGAATCCGTTGGTGCCGCCGGAGAGCGGACGTCCTGCGGAGATTATGTCCCATGTGTCGTTGGTGTAGTAGCGCACGTGCGGTATCAGGATGTCCTTGCTGACCTTGCCGTAGCGGCCGAAATCATTGACCAGAACATCGCCCGGCACTTTGAACTGGGCGAACTGGTCGATCACTTCCGGCACTGCTTTCAGCAGGCCTGTGGTCACGATGACATCGCCGCCTTTCCTTATCTGCGCGTCGATTTTTTCCTTAAGCTGCGGGTCTGCCTTGGCCTGCTCGGTGAGAAGGATGGTCTGCTGGCCTTCCGGGAAGGTCGGACGCATGTCCATAGGGATGCCTATCATTCCGAACCAGTTCTGGAGGAAGTCCTCGCCGCAGGTGTTGAAGCATTTGTAGGACTGCACGCCGACAGGATTGCCGAGTTTGTAAACGAACTTGTCAATAGTGGTGAACACGTCGTTGCAGAGGGTGGCGATGGTGAGGTCGGAGTCGCGCTTCTCTGGAATCTTGGTGCCGATGAGCTGACGGTAGTCGAACAGCGCCATCTCGCGGGCCTTGGCGAACATTGTGAGCCAGAGCTGCTCATTGTAGCGGTAGCTGCCCATGTTGATGCCGCCGGAGTCCACCCATCCGCCGCCGTTGTGGCCTGGCCTGAGGTTCTCGAAATAGGTTATGATATTGTAACTTTCGTAGTTCTGGAGATGCTGAGCGCCTTCAGGATTGCGGGTCTCGGTGCCGGTCCAGACACCGTCGAAGATCTGAGGGCCGTGCTCGAGGTCGAAGCCGAGACCCTGGAAGTCATCGTACCAGTTCGGGTACTTGATGATGACTTTGACCTTCGGGTTCACTTTCTTGGCTGGGTTGATGACCAGGTTCTGGCCGGCTTCTGTCATTAGTTTCACTCTGAACTCGTCCCAGTCCTGGTCACCTTTCGCCTCTATGCAGTTGTCGCACTTGCAGTTCGTGAAGAAGAAGTCGTCGAGGATGAACTCGTCGAAATTGGCCGCGGTATATTCCGCGATATGCTGCACCGCCGCCCTGTCCTCAGGGGTGGTGTAGCAGTAGGTCTGGAAGTTGTTGGACTCCTGGATGGTGTATGTGATGCCTCCGGCAACCTCGACGCCGTGCTTCTTGAAGAACTCCTTTGCCGCGTCGAGCGTCTCCTGAGGGACGATCAGACGGTCGCGGTGGGTCTCGAGGTAGATCTTGTCGACCTTTACCTGTGACGAAATGGTGTTCCAGCTGTCTTCGAGCCACTGCGGATCGGACATCTTCTGAACTTCGTACGCCCTGGTATATACGGAAACCTTGAAACTCTTGTAGTTGCCTGCGAAAAGGCTGGTGGCCAGCACGAGCGCAGCGGCCATGCAGATAATCTTTTTCATAGTGTGGATGTGTTGTTCATGTATGAAGCACAATTTACGAAATATATTGCTGATGAACAATATGTGGGGCCTGGGATGCGAATGAGAAATTTCGCTATCTTTGCGGCATGAAAACAAAACTTTGGATGCTCACATCAGCGGTGATTCTGCTGAACTTCGCCCTTGTCATCATGAACTACAAGGCTCTGCCGGATCAGCTGCCGCTTCATTACGACCTTGACGGCAATTACACATCGTCCATGGCCAAGACCACATTGTTCTATTACCCGGTGGTGTCACTTGTCCTCTGCACGCTCATCTATCTGGTTTCCGCCTTCCTGATGAAGACATTCAAGAAACTTCAGAACGGGGCTGCAGTGAGGTGCACGTACATTGACATCGTCACCGTCTGTGTCGCACTGATAATCCTTTCATCGACCTGCGTCACATTGACTTCCGGCAGGAATCATTTCTTCATGTTCGCCGAGCCGGCGCTGTTCCTCGTGGCGGTCGCGGCTGTCGTCGTGGGCGAAATAAGGATCAAGCGCTCCGGTAAATGAAAAGAATCGCAGCCATACTGATATCCGTCCTGCTGGCCTGCATGGTCTGCTCCGCCCAGAAGATCTCTGACAGCGGATACAGGACCGTGGGATACATCAAGTCCGACGGTACCGTGCAGGATTCAGATTATCGCACGATCGGGCACATCAAGAAAGACGGCACCGTTCAGGATGCGTCTTACAAGACAATTGGGCATGCCGCGGATATACCGATGGTCTGGGCTGCGCTGTATTTCTTCTTCAAACCTTAGGTTTTCATCCGTCAGCAAGACTCTTTCAAAACTTCTCTCGCCGTCATTCTGTGCGTGATTCCGCTGTTTCCGCACACCGATCGGTACCGTGGGGCGTTCCGTGCGTGATTCCGCCGTTTTTGTTCACGGAATCGCTCTCCGTGGCGTTCCGTGCGTGCCGGGGGTCGTTTTTATTCACGGATTGCCGTGGGACAGCAGGTGTCGCGGCCGGTCTCGGATGACGGGAGTCTGGCTGCCGCCGTCACTGTGTCGCTGAGTCCTCGCTTCCGCTGGTCAGACACACGCGTCGCCACGGCTTCGCCTATCGTGCCTTCGTCTGCGCCGTCTTCTTCATCCGTCATCCTCCAGGCCGCTCCGCCGCTGTCCCGCGGTCTTTTCCAAAAACCAATCAGCTTCACCAGGCATTCCGTGTGTGATTCGGTCGTTTCTGCGCACCGATTTCTCCTTTGAGCCGTTCCGTGCGTGCCGGGGGTCGTTTTTGTTCACGGATGGCAGTGGGACAGCAGGTGTCGCGGCCGGTCTCGGATGACGGGAATCCGGCTGCCGAATGTTCTGCGTCGCTGACTCCTCGCTTCCGCTCGTCAGACACACGCGCCGCCACGGCTTCGCCTATCGTGCCTTCGTCTGCGCCGTCTTCTTCATCCGTCATCCTCCAGGCCGCTCCGCCGCTGTCCCGCGGCCTTTTCCAAAAACCAATCAGCTTCACCAGGCATTCCGTGTGTAATTCCGTCGTTTCCGCGCACCGATCGGCTCCTTCCGTCATTCCGTGTGTGATTCGGCCCTTTCTGCGCACCGATAGTTTCCGTGGGGCGTTCCGTGTGTGATTCGGTCGTTTCTGCGCACCGATTTCTCCTTTGAGCCATTCCGTGCGTGCCGGGGGT
>JAZRWN010000024.1:0-16734 GCA_045599725.1 Candidatus Cryptobacteroides sp.
CCTTCCGCCGGTCGCCGACAGGTATTGCTACCCTCGCTGCCCCTCGACTTGCATGTGTTAAGCCTGCCGCTAGCGTTCATCCTGAGCCAGGATCAAACTCTTCTTTGTATATCTCTTTATCTCTATACAGATCCTGACAACTCTTATTCTTCAAAAGAATTAACGCTCTCGATTCTTTTTTCTCGGTACTTGCTTGTACTTCCAATTTCAGTCTTTTCAAAGATCTAGTTGTGTGCTTTCGAAAAAGCGGGTGCAAAGGTACACTTTATATTTGAACTTCCAAATATATTTTGAAAAATTTTTAAAATATTTCAAACCGCTGTCGAAAAATCCCGCTCGACGTGCGAACGGGATTGCAAAGATAGCCATTTATTTCAATCTGGCAAATTATTTCTTTGAAATAAAGAAGTCCTACATCATTCCGCCTGCAGGCATAGCAGGAGCGGCAGGCACTTCCTCAGGAATGTCAACGATACCGCACTCGGTGGTAAGGAACATTCCAGCGACGGACGCAGCATTCTCGAGAGCGACACGTGCGACCTTGGTAGGATCGATGACACCAGCCTCGAACATATTGACATACTCGCCTGTACGGGCATTGTAACCGAAGTCACCCTCGCCCTCCTTGATCTTCTGGATGATGACGCTTCCGTCCACACCTGCGTTCTCAGCGATCTGGCGGAGAGGCTCCTCGATAGCCTTGGCGACGATTCTGATACCAGTGGTCTCGTCATCATTGTCACCCTTGAGGTTCGCGAGAGCCGCTGCGGCACGGATGTATGAGACACCGCCTCCTGGAAGATATCCTTCCTCGACAGCGGCACGGGTGGCGTTGAGAGCATCCTCGACGCGGTCCTTCTTCTCCTTCATCTCAACCTCAGTGGCAGCGCCGACATAAAGGACGGCGACACCGCCTGCGAGCTTGCCAAGTCTTTCCTGAAGTTTCTCACGGTCATAGTCTGATGTGGAGGCCTCTATCTGCTTGCGGATGAGAGCGGCACGGTCAGCGATGGCATCCTGTGCACCTGCACCGCCCACGATGGTGGTGTTCTCCTTCGTGACAGTGATCTTCTCGGCGCGTCCGAGCATGGCCGGAGTGGCATTCTCAAGTGTGAAGCCGCGCTCTTCTGAAACGACGGTTCCACCTGTAAGGACTGCGATATCCTGAAGCATCTCCTTGCGACGGTCTCCGAATCCAGGAGCCTTGACTGCAGCAATCTTCAAGGTGCCGCGGAGTCTGTTAACCACGAGGGTGGTGAGAGCCTCACCGTCCACATCCTCGGCTATGATGAGGAGAGACTTTCCTTCACGGGCGATAGGCTCGAGAATAGGAAGAAGGTCCTTCATGGTGGAGATCTTCTTGTCAGTGAGAAGAACATAAGGATCATCAAGGACTGCCTCCATCTTGTCACCGTTGGTCATGAAGTATGCTGAGATGTAGCCTCTGTCGAACTGCATGCCCTCGACTACCTTGACCTCGGTCTCAGTACCCTTCGACTCCTCAACTGTGATGACACCGTCTTTCTTCACCTTTGACATGGCGTCAGCGATGAGTTTGCCGATATATGCGTCATTGTTGGCGGAGACTGTGCCAACCTGCTCGATCTTGGAATAATCTTCACCGACCTCCTGACTCTGGGCCTTGAGTTCATCCACGACAGTCGCGACAGCCTTGTCTATGCCGCGCTTGAGGTCCATAGGGTTTGCACCTGCAGTGACATTCTTGATACCCACATTGATGATGGCCTGTGCAAGGACAGTGGCAGTGGTGGTACCGTCACCGGCCTGGTCATTGGTCTTGGAAGCGACCTCCTTGACCATCTGTGCTCCCATGTTGGCGAAGCGGTCCTCAAGTTCAACCTCCTTTGCCACGGTCACACCGTCCTTCGTCACCTGAGGGGCGCCGAACTTCTTATCAATGACAACATTGCGACCTTTCGGGCCGAGAGTTACCTTAACTGCATTTGCGAGAGCGTCTGCTCCTTCCTTCATCTTGGAGCGGACATCGACATCAAACTTTATATCTTTTGCCATAATGTTATCCTCCTGGAATTAAATGATTGCAAGAATATCTGACTGCTTGACGATGAGGTACTTCTTATCATCGACGCTGACCTCGGTGCCTGCGTACTTGCCGTAAAGGACCACGTCGCCCACCTTCACCTCCATAGCTTCATCCTTCTTTCCCGGACCTGCCGCTACGACAACGCCCTGCTGTGGTTTCTCTTTCGCTGTATCAGGAATATAAAGTCCTGAAGCAGTCTTGGTCACAGCCTCCTCTGGCTCAATGACTACTCTGTCTGCCAATGGTTTGATCATAATAATATTGAATTTGAACTGTTTTTCAAAAAAAGCGTCTCCACGATGGAGACGCCTGTATCAAAATCAAAGTACATGCCAGTCACGAATGACTGACAAAATGTCACTAGTACTTATTGAGAGGATATCCCGCAGTCATCTGATGAACCTTTGACTCGACTTTCTCAAGAAGGGCGGCATGCTCGGCGAGAGAAGCCTTCTGAGCCTCGGTAGGGACATCAGCCTGCTTCAGGGTCAGAGCCTCGATATGGGCGGCGCATGATGAAAGAACGGTGTCGATAAGGTCGACGATATCCTCCATATCCTTCTCCATAAAGCCGCGTGAAGTGACAGCCGGTGTACCGATGCGGAAGCCGGAAGTCTGGAAAGCGCTTCTGCTGTCGAAAGGAACCATGTTCTTGTTCAGAGTGATGTCAGCCTTCTCAAGCTCCTTCTCCGCCACACGACCTGACACCTCAGGGAACTTGGAACGGAGGTCGATGAGCATGAGGTGGTTGTCAGTTCCTCCTGACACGACATTGTATCCTCTGCTGAGGAAAGCCTTGCACATGGCCTGTGCGTTGGCGATGACCTGCTTCTGATACTCGACGTACTCAGGCTGCATGGCCTCGTAGAAAGCAACAGCCTTGGCGGCGATGACATGCTCGAGCGGACCGCCCTGGACGCCAGGGAACACGCTTGAATCAAGCAGCTGGCTCATCTTCTTCACAACGCCCTTAGGAGTAGTGATGCCCCAAGGGTTGTCGAAATCCTTGCCAAGGAGGATGATACCGCCGCGAGGTCCGCGGAGAGTCTTATGAGTGGTGGATGTTACGATATGCGCGTACTTGACAGGGTTTTTGAGAAGGCCTGCGGCAATCAGTCCGGCGGTGTGGGCCATGTCTATCCAGAGAATGGCACCGACTTCGTCGGCAATTTTCCTCATCCTCTCATAATCCCACTCACGTGAGTATGCGGAGGCACCACCGATAATAAGCTTCGGCTTGCACTCGAGGGCCTTCTTCTCCATATCGTCATAGTCGATGAGACCAGTCTCCTGGTTCAGACCATATGCGACGGCATTGTAAAGGAGGCCGGAAGCGTTCACCGGGGAACCGTGGGTGAGATGGCCTCCCTGCGAAAGGTCAAGACCCATGAAAGTGTCACCAGGCTTCAGGCAAGCCATGATGACTGCCATGTTGGCCTGAGCGCCGGAATGAGGCTGGACATTGGCATACTCGGCATCATAAATCTGGCAAAGGCGGTCGATGGCGAGCTGCTCTATCTGGTCGACGACCTGGCAACCTCCGTAGTACCTCTTGCCCGGATATCCTTCCGCATATTTGTTAGTGCAGATGGAGCCCATGGCTTCCATGACATTGTTGCTCACATAGTTCTCAGAGGCTATCAGCTCAAGGCCGGATGCCTGTCTGTCCCTTTCCCTGCGGATGAGATCAAAAACTTGAAGGTCCTGTTTCATATAAATTCGTTTTAGCTCTCAAATATAAGGATTAAATTCCTTTTTTGCTACCTTTGTGAGCATGAAGGACAGAAAATTAATGAACATCGAACTTCACCGTATGAGTACCGAGGAATATCGGACTCAGCCGGGCTCCGGAATTGTGGTGGTGCTCGACAATATCCGCAGCGCCCACAACGTCGGCTCCGCCTTCCGCACGGCGGATTCCTTCAAGGCCGACAAGGTCTGCCTCTGCGGGATCTGCGCTGTACCACCATCGGCGGAGATTCACAAATCGGCACTCGGAGCAGAGGACAGCGTGGAGTGGAAGCATTTCGGCAGGACACAGGATGCGGTGAAGGCCCTGAAAGCTGAAGGATACACCGTCGTGGCCGTAGAACAGACGGTGAACTCAGTGAAGCTCAATGATTTCAAGCCCGTTCCTGGCAAGCGTTATGCGCTGGTCTTCGGCAACGAAGTGGACGGTGTCCAGCAGGAAGTGGTCGATGCGTCCGACTTTTCTCTCGAAGTCCCGCAGTGGGGAACGAAGCATTCCCTCAATGTCAGCGTCACCGTCGGTGTCCTCCTCTGGCACTTCCGCCTTCTCATGAGATAAAGAAAACGGCAGTTCTTTCGATCTGCCGTTTTTTATATATGAATACTGCCATTAAGTCTGCTGAACCGCCGCAGGCAAGCCGGCTTCTGCCGGCCGGACGAAGTCCGCAAGTCCCCCTGACAGGGGGTGCAGGGGGTTCAGAAGCCCTTGCTGGCTGCCATTACGCTTGAGTAATGGCTGCCTGTGCCGCTGCAAGACGTGCGATAGGCACACGGAATGGAGAGCAGCTGACATAGTCGATACCGATCTGGTTGAAGAAGAAGATGGAATCAGGGTCGCCACCATGCTCACCGCAGATACCGCACTTGAGGTCCGGTCTCTTTGAACGTCCGCCCTGCACACCGTACTCCACGAGTCTTCCTACAGCCTTGGTGTCGATGGTCTGGAATGGATCCGCATCGAGGATCTTATTTCCAAGATAGTCGCCCATGAACGTACCTACGTCATCACGTGAGAAGCCGAATGTCATCTGGGTGAGGTCGTTGGTACCGAATGAGAAGAACTCTGCGGTACGTGCCATTCTGTCAGATGTCAGAGCAGCGCGAGGAATCTCGATCATGGTTCCGAACTTATAGTCGATGGCAAGTCTGTACTCACCCTCAACCTCAGCCTTGACGCGGTCGCAGATAGCTTTCTGGAAGCTGAGCTCACGTGCATTGATGGTAACAGGGATCATAATCTCAGGAACAGGATTCAGACCTTCTCTCTTCAACTCTGCAGTAGCCACGAAGATAGCTCTGTACTGAGTCTCGGCGATGAAAGGATATGTGACGTGGAGACGTACACCACGGAGACCCATCATAGGGTTCACCTCGTGGAGGCTCTCGCCTCTCTTGTCGATTTCAGCTACTGAAACACCAAGTTCCTCTGCAAGTTCAGTCTTCTTGTCATCTGACTTAGGGACGAACTCATGGAGAGGCGGATCGAGAAGACGGAACACGACCGGCTTGCCGTCCATGATCTTGAGGGTGCTCTTCACCGCAGCCTTCATGAATGGCTCAAGCTCTGAGAGAGCGGCCTTGCGCTCCTCATCGGTGTCGCTCATGATCATCTTGCGGAGCTTTGAAAGAGGAGTCTCGGAGTTCTTGCCGTAGAACATGTGCTCGATACGGAAGAGGCCGATACCCTCAGCGCCGAATGCAAGAGCCTTGGCGGCATCCTCAGGAGTATCAGCATTTGTGCGGATACCGAGTCTGCGGTACTTGTCGACGATAGCCATGAAATTGATGAAGAGAGGGTTCTCTGATGCATCCATGGTCTCGATCCTCTCACCGTATACAAAACCCTTGGTTCCGTTGAGGGAGATCCACTCGCCTTCTTTGTATTCTTTGCCGTTCTCTGAGAAGGAAACGGTCTTCTTGTCAAGATTGATCTTCATGGCCTCGCAACCGACGATGCAGCACTTGCCCCATCCACGTGCGACGAGCGCAGCATGAGAGGTCATACCACCGCGGGTGGTGAGGATACCTGCAGCCGCTCTCATTCCCTCGATGTCCTCAGGAGAGGTCTCTTCGCGGATAAGGATGCACTTCTTGCCTTCCTTCGCGAGAGCCATTGCGGCCTCGGATGTGAAGACGATAGTACCTACAGCTCCACCCGGAGAAGCAGGAAGACCCTGTGCGAGCTTGACTGCAACCTTCTCTGAAGCAGGGTTGAGGATAGGATGGAGGATTTCGTCGAGCTGTGAAGGAGCCACTCTGAGAACGGCTGTCTTCTCGTCGATCATGCCTTCACCATACATGTCCATTGCCATCTGCAGGGCAGCAAGACCTGTACGCTTGCCGATACGGCACTGGAGCATCCAGAGTTTGCCTTCCTGAATGGTGAACTCGATGTCCTGCATATCATGGAAGTGAGTCTCAAGCTTGGTACGGATGGCGTCAAGTTCGGCATAGACATCCGGCATGGCGGTCTCGAGTGACTTGAGGTCACGGTTATGATCATTCTTGGTAGCCTCGTTGAGAGGATTAGGAGTGCGGATACCTGCAACGACATCCTCTCCCTGGGCGTTGATGAGCCACTCACCGTAGAACTTGTTGTCACCGGTGGCAGGGTTGCGTGAGAAGGCGACACCGGTAGCGGAGTCGTCACCCATGTTTCCGAAAACCATGGACTGTACGTTCACAGCTGTACCCCAGTCATCAGGAATCTTCTCGATCCTTCTGTATGCGATGGCGCGCTTTCCGTTCCATGACTTGAACACGCCTCCGATGGAACCCCAGAGCTGGTCCTTCGCGGTATCAGGGAACTCCACTCCGAGAACTTCCTTGACCTTGGCCTTGAACTGCTCGCAGAGCACCTGAAGCTCTTCTGCAGTGATCTCGGTATCGGACTTGTATCCCTTTGACTCCTTGAGCTCGGCCATCATACGGTCAAGCTGCTGGCGGATGCTCTTTCCATCTTCAGGCTCGATGCCCTCGGCCTTCTCCATGACGACGTCTGAGTACATCATGATGAGACGACGGTAAGAATCATATACGAAACGAGGATTCTTCGTCTTCTTGATCATTCCAGGGATGGTGGCGGAGCAGAGGCCGATGTTGAGGATGGTGTCCATCATACCCGGCATGGAGCTTCTTGCGCCGGAACGGCAGCTCACGAGAAGCGGGTTCTCAGTGTCTCCGAACTTCTTTCCCATCAGTTTCTCAGTGGCCTTGAGTGCGGCGGCCACATCCATCTTGAGTTCTTCGGTGTATCCTCCACCGAGAGAATAATACTCAGCGCAGCATTCAGTAGTGATGGTGAATCCTGCAGGAACAGGCATTCCGAGCCTGCTCATCTCAGCAAGGTTTGCTCCTTTTCCCCCAAGGAGTTCCCTCATAGTACCATCGCCTTCAGCGGTCTTTCCGCCGAAACGATATACTCTTTTCTTGCTCTCAAACATAACGTCGTCAGTTTTATATAAAATCGTTAAAAATCGGGCGCGAATTTACAACAATTATGTGGAATTTTAAAAATATTTAAAAGATTATTGGATGCTACAGAAGTTTTGCAGCGATTTCAGACAGTTCGCTTCTCTCACCCTTGCGCAGGAACACATGCTCGAAAAGCTTCTGTCCCGCCATCTTTTCGCCAAGGTGGGTCACACCGTTCGACCACTGGTCCAGGTAAGGCTGGTCAATCTGGAAGATATCTCCCGTGAACACCATCTTCGTGCCCTCTCCGGCGCGGGTGATGATGGTCTTGATCTCATGAGGAGTCAGATTCTGAGCCTCGTCTATGATGAAGAACGCCTTGCCGAGGCTCCTGCCCCTGATATAAGCGAGAGGTGAGATCACGAGCTTTTCGTCCTTCAAAAGACCTTCTATCTTCAGAGCCTCCTTCGAAGAAGGACGGAACTGCGCCTTGATGACGTTCAAGTTGTCCATGAGCGGCTGGAGGTACGGACTCATCTTCGTCTTCTGGTCGCCCGGAAGGAAGCCGATGTCCTGGTTGCCTAAAATGACGGTAGGACGCGAGAGGATGATCTGGTCGAAGTCGCGTTCAAGCTCGAGAGCGGCGGCAAGTGCGAGCAAAGTCTTGCCTGTACCGGCTCCGCCGGTCAATGAAACCAGCTGGACCTTCGGGTTCAGGCAGGCGTCGAGCGCGAACTTCTGTTCGTCATTACGAGGACGGATGCCATAGGCCTCACGGGTCTTGACAAGCACGATCCTTCCCCTGTTCGCATCATAGCGGCCGCAGACCAGCTCCTTCTCCGCTCCTTTCCAGCTGAACTTGTACAGCTGGTTCGCGGCAGGCTCCTTCTTCTGCACATCCCTCCAGTCGATGGAGTTGTCCTGACCGTAGGCAAGAGCCTGCAGGAGTTCAGGTTCGAGAGTCATGGACACCACCTCTTTCTGGGCATTCTCCACGCGGGTCTCGTCGACCTTGTCTGTCAAGTAGTCCTGCACCTCCATGCCGGCGGCCTTCGCCTTCATTCTGAGGTTGATGTCCTTCGTGACGAGGGCCACGAAAGTGTCAGGATTGTTGTCACGCACCCACATGGCAGTGGCGAGGATGCGGTGGTCCTGGATATCATCGCGGAAAAAGTCCTGGTATTCAGGAGCGAACGGGTGATTAGGCTCGATTTTGATGAAGCCGAGGTTCTTGCCGATAGGCACTCCCATCTTTCCGAACATCTTCCCTTCAGTCAGGCGGTCGATCTCGCGGACGAAGCCGCGGGCGTTGAACGCGAGCGCGTCATTGCCTTTCTTGAACTTGTCCAGTTCCTCGATGACGGCAATAGGAATGACGATATTGTTGTCCTGGAATTTCCTGATAGCTCTGTGATCGTGCAGAATGACATTGGTGTCAAGCACGAAAATCTTTGGTTTGCTCATATCTGGTATTAGTTTTTTCTAGTCTTCTCCCTCCGAACTCTGACTGCGGATCAGAGACTCCAGAATGGTCTGGATGCCGGTCCTGTCAGAAGTCCTGACCTCGACCCCGGTCTTTCCAGGAGTCGGGTGGCCAAGAGGGAAGAATGCCACGTCCTGGAGCAGGAGTTCAGCATCCACATAGTCATAGTCGATGTCCGCTATCTGAATGACAGCCCCCGGCACCTCGGAGAAAAGCAGCCTGACTATGTCAGGTTCGTGCGCAGCCTGCGAGAGTCCGGAAAGGTCGACAGATGCTCCGGCACCAGCTCCGGCCATGCCGTTCAGCGCAGTCATGAGACCTCCGTCCCCGACAGTCGCGCCTGCCAGCACCACTCCGTCCTCCACGAGCTCGCGGACCACCTCATAGCAGTCGATGAAATAGTCTGCATCCACTATCTGCGGCGCCACGGCTCCGGATACGCCAAGCACCTGCGCCAGCAGGGATGCTCCAAGACGGTATTCGCAGTTCTCGAACGGAATGTATATGATCCAGCTCTGAGGGTCAGGAAGGAAAGTGGACGGATGCAGCCGTGCGGATCCCAGCCTTGGATGCTCGGTGCGGAAAGGAAGGTCACCAAAGAATTCGTCATCTTCGCCTTCACTCCTGGAAGAACCGAGGGAAGCGCTGACCTCCAGGCCGGACTCGCCCGGACACTCCGCATATGAGAAACCGGTGAGTTTCATGCCCAGCGAATCGACATAGTCGGCGGCTGAACAGACTGAAGAATAGAACGCCGTCATATCTCCTATCCTGCGTGGATGCCAGAACCAATCAAGACTCAGAGAAAGGTCATCCAGACGGAAATGTCCCTCATTCCATACAGCGTCGATGAGCGCGGACGCAATCCTCGCCTTCGTGTATGTCTCAGGAAATGAGACAGGGAAGACACGCCCGGCCAGGGCCTTTATGCTGTCAGCATACTCCCCTGTCCTGCCAGGATCAGTCACACATGGCTTCAGCGCCGGGTCCAGACTTTCGTCCACGACAGGGTCATATGCCTCCCCGGGATCACCAAGTGCAGGATCTGACATACAGGCCGAGAGAATGCGCGCCGGAGTGAGCTCACAGGCGATTCCGTCGATGACATATTCAGAGTACAAGGCTGATATCTTTTCTTTCATAAGCTGAATATTGTGGTAAAAATAACTATTTTTGAAAACAGATGCAAAAAAGTGAAAGCAATGGACGAAGAAAAATACCGGCATAAACTTGAAGAACTGTTCGTAAGATTCCCTTCAGTGCAGAATGTAGGCTTCAACGATGCCTACAAGCCGGGACTTGCCCATATGGAGGCCTTCAATGCCATCCTCGGCCATCCTGACAGGACATTCAGAACTGTCCATGTGGCAGGGACCAACGGCAAGGGCTCCGTCGCCAACATGACATCCTCCGCCCTCGCGGCCACAGGGCTCAAGGTCGGGCTCTACACCTCCCCGCACATCCTCGACTTCAGGGAGAGGATGAGGGCGACCGGTGAAGACGGGAAGGCATATCTGATCAGCAAGGAGGATGTCTGGGATTTCATCTGCAGATATGAAGAGGATTTCAACAGGCTGAACCTCTCATTCTTCGAGATCACCACCGGGATGGCTTTCTGGTGGTTCTCAAAACAGAAAGTGGATGTCGCTGTCATAGAAGTCGGTCTCGGCGGACGCCTGGACAGCACGAACATACTGAGCCCGGAGGTGGCGGTGGTCACCAGCATAGGGCTGGACCACTGTGCCATGCTTGGAGACACCCGCGCTGCCATCGCCGGCGAGAAGGCCGGCATATTCAAACCTGGAGTGCCAGCAGTCGTCGGAAGCCGAGACAGCGAGACGGCCCCGGTGTTCGAGAGCCGAGCCGCTGAAACTGGCTGCCCGCTGACTTTCGCGAATGAGCACCCGCTGACGCAATGGACTGACGCTGAATGTATTACGTCAGCATTGGACCTGCACGGCGACTATCAGGCGGAGAACCTTCGCACGATGCTGACAGTACTTGACATTCTCGGCGTAGAGGATACCCCCGAAGTCCGGGACGCCATATCACGCACCGCAGAAAGGATGGATTTCCACGGAAGGTGGGAGATGATCTCCAAAACTCCTGACATCATATGCGACATAGGCCACAACCCCCCTGCCCTGAAGAAGAATTTCGCACAACTGGAGGATTACCTCGCGCGCGCACGCTACACGCGGATAATAATAGTGTACGGTGTCATGAAGGACAAGGATCTGGACGGAATCATCCCTCTGATGCCTCTGGATGCCGAGTACATCACTGTTTCGCCAGGCACGGAACGGGCGATGGACATCGATGTCCTGTACGGACGATGTCTCGAGGGGCTGACCGCACGCGGGCTGGCTCCTGAGAAGATAATGCGCGGCGGAAGCGTGGCTGATGGTCTCTCCCTCGCGCTTGGTCTGGCAGCGGAAAAACCTGAAGGAACGCTCATTTATATCGGTGGCAGTACTTTTGTAGTATCAGAGGCTGCAGCACTATTTAAATGAAAGCGCTTATGAAAAGGACAACATTTGCAGCAGCTCTCATACTATTATTGTCTTTTGCAGGAATCCATGCCATGAACAAAAGGAACAATGTCCCGGCGCCTGACGGCGGGAATGACATAGCGGGGCTCTGGAAGGAATATGATGCAGCGGCATCAGCGGACAGACCTCAGAAACAGCTCGAGATACTTGATGAGATCAAGAAGGTCGCACGGGAGAAAAGGCTTCCTTGGGACTTCTACAAGGCCGGCAGGAACTTCGTGGACGTATCTCTTCGCCGGAACTGGAAACTTCGCGACAGTCTGAACAGGCAGTTCAGCAAGGAGATTGAGGAGTTCGACGAACCGGTGGTGACATTCTGTCATGAAAGAAAGTACCAGGATGCCGATCCAGCTTTCATCTCAGGCAAAAGGACCATCCTCGAGTCCGCAAGGAACGAAGGTTTCCATTCTCTCGTCGGACTTGACGGCAGAAGCCGTTTCATGCCCGTCCCGCTTTCCGAATATATAGAAAATGACTATCAGTTCGCTCTCTGGGCCACTGTCCTGAACTCCCCTGCGTCCGACGATGACGCCACAGAGTGCCTGAAGATGCTCCAGGAGGCCGTCAAAGGCCATTATCCATCCGAAGAGCTTCTGGATCTATTCCAGATACTACGCTCGGATGACAGTTTCCGGCGCAAGGAGGAACTTGAGAAGTTCGCAGACCGCCACCATGGTAAGGCTGTCTCGCTGGCCGCCGGGCAGGAACTGCTCCAGATACGCTTCGAGGAACTGAACAAGGACAGGGCCGGCACATCTGAGCAGTACAGGCTGCTCAGGAAGGACTGTGACAGTTTCGAGAAGGAGCGCGCGGCATTCTCAGGGAAGGAGAAGGTCATTGCCGCCCAGTGCGACGAGGTTGAGAGCCTTATCAAGACCTTGGACAACAAATCCATCAATGCCCATGTCAGTGACAATGTCCTGACCGTGGAGATGCAGAATGTGGATAAAGTGGACGTAGCCGTCAAGGACAAGGACAGGACGATGGTCTCCACCACGCTCGTCAATTCCGCGAAGAGCTATTATGTCAAGGACACTGTTTCCTGCACTCTTCCTCCATATGACGACGGTGAATATACGGTCGTCCTCAGTTATGACAGAAAAAAAGAGGAGATCACCGCCAGGAAATACACCGTCGCCATCGCCCAGAGGCATGACGCGGCAGGTTATGCCATCTTCCTCGCTGACGCGAAGTCAGGAGAACCGGTCAGCAGTGCCGACATCGAACTTATCAACGAGGACGAAAAGACCGTCACAGAATATAAAGGACTGGCTCTTGACGGTTTCACATACCTTCCTTCCGAGTTTACAAGACATTTCAGCAAGGACAGCTGGAAGAACAGGATACGCTGCTCCTACAAAGGAGACGATGGTCTGATCCACAGAACCAGGGCCATTCACATTTCATCGGAATCATATTCTGGCAAGGATGCCGGGGACTATCAGTATGCTGACATCTTCACTGACAGAACTTCCTTCAACCCTGATGAGACCGTACACTTCAAAGTGGTGGCATATCACGGGGACAGGAGCGAGGACTTGAAAGCAGCAGGCAAGGGAAAGGCTCTGACCGCCAAGCTGTTTGATGCCGAAGGCAATGAGGTTTCATCCATGAAGCTCACTACCAACGAGTTCGGTTCCGCTGCAGGCGAGTTCCTCCTCGAAAGACGCTCAAGGAACGGATACTACCGTCTGAATGTCTATGACGGTTCAAGAGAACTGAACGGGGTGGCTCTCAGGGTCGACGACTACGTGCTTCCGACTTTTGAGCTCAGTTTTGACAGGAGCGACAGACTGTATTTCCCTGGTGACGAGATCGAGGTGAACGGCTCTCTGAAAAGTTATTCCGGCCATTCTCTTTCCGCTGCTGACATACGCTACACCGTGCTCAGCGGCAACAAGGCTGTGAAGAGCGGCAGACTGGAACTCGACGGTGACGGCAGGTTCAGCATTCCTTTCACTGCCGAGGGCAAGGGTGACTATCTGTATTTCAACATCAATGTCACGGTCACCGACGCGACCGGAGAGACATTGTCCTGGAACACAGGAATAAATGTTTTCAGGCAGATTCCTTTCTCCGCAGAACTGCTGGACAGGTCTGACGCAGTGATTTCAGTCCCTGAGCAGCACCAGTACCGTCCGAATGAATTCTACAACAGCGAGGTGGTGTCCGGTGACATTTTCAGGATACGGCTCCATACCGGAAACGAAGTTCTGGAGTCTCTCAGGCCTACCCTGGCCATAGCATACACTCTTTCTTTTGAGGGAAGAGTGATTGCCGAAGGCAAATCCGAACCGGGAGAAACACTTGAACTGGACACTGCAGGTCTCCCTTCAGGAAAATACACTTTCACCGCCCACGCAAAAGACCGCGATATTTATGGCAATGACATCGAGTCTCTGGTCTGCTACGACATCTACAAGGTCAAGGACGATGACACTTCACTTCCTTTCGACGCGACAAACCTGTTCAGAGTCATTGAAGGTGAAGACATTACCGTTCAAATAGGATCCACCGTCGGCCCGGTCTGGGCATGCGTGGAGATCTTCGGAGACGGAAGCAGACTTCTGGGATCAAGGATGGTCCACCTCAAGGGAGTCAAGGGCGAGGACGGGTCGCTGAACACTGTCAGATTCGCCTGGCCGCAGGGACAGACATCGGTCTTCCTTCATGTGATATATTTCAAGAACTACTCCGAGTATTCATATTCGCATACATTTGACAGAAGCGCAGCCAGACTGGACCTGCCGCTGTCATTCACCCGCTTTGAGGACAAGACACTCCCGGCGACGCCATATTCTTTCGAGATCAGCACCCTTCCTGGAGTCGAATGCGCCGCAACGGTCTTTGACAAGAGCACGGAGCGAATCATGGTCAACAGGTGGAACAGGGTGATGATATACTCATCATACGGTCCATATGTCAATTACAGTACCGACTGCGGAATCAACGAGTCCTACGGATATGTGTTATACGGAAAGGGCGTGGCAGTGAACGGTGCCAGACAGATTCTGATGTCAAAGGCTGCCGCACCGATGATGGATGACGCCGCCATGGTGCCGCAAGCCTCTTCAGATATGATCATGGAGGAGACATACGAAGAGGAAGCCGCACCTGTACCTGCACCGGCAGGAGGGATAAATGATGATGCAGAAGTGTCTGTGCGCGAGGATTTTGCCAACACCATTGCTTTCGAACCGTTCCTTGAATCTGACGCATCCGGAAAGATTGTCCTGGACTTCACCACTGCTGACAAGCTCTCCACTTACTATGTGCAGCTGTTCGCGCACGACAAGGATATGAACAACAATGTCCTGCGGCGAGAGATGATGGTCACCATACCTGTGAAAGTCTCGATCGTAGAGCCGCAGTTCCTGTTCGCGGGAGACAGATATGCCCTCAAGGCATCCCTGTCAAGCAGCGTGGCTGAACCTGTGAAGGGTATGTTGAAAGCCGATTTCTTTGATGGGAAGGACTACAGGAACAGCGAACCGTTCAGGAGCCTCGTTAAGGAAGTTGAGCTCGGAGCCATGGAATCATTGTCCGAGGAATTCGAGATCTCCGTACCTGAAATGAAAGAACTGGGTATCAGGCTCAGTTTCATAGCTGACGGAGGCTCAGGCTCTGACGCCGTGTTCGTATCCGTTCCGGTATATCCTGCCGTTCAGACACTTACAGAAGCACATTCTGCAGTGTTGCGGGATGGGGAATCGCTTGAAGACTTGCTGGAGACCCTCAAGTCACAGTTCGTGAACACTTCGGCCTCTGATGCGGATACGAAGGTCATTTCCGTCCTGCAGATGGTCAGGGATGCCATTCCTTCCAAGGTGGAAGCCGCATCAGATGATGTAATCTCACTGTCAGAGGCTCTGTATGTCAGACAGCTCGCCAGAAAAATCGGTGCAGATGTATCTGTCGCAGTCAGCGACAAGGAACTGGTGGAGAAGATTCTTGCATGCAGACGCAGCGACGGCGGATTCTCATGGTTCGAGAGCATGGACAGCTCCCCTGTCGTGACCGCAGTGCTTCTCCAGAGGTACGCCGGACTCAGAAGACGCGGACTGCTGAATTCTCAAACAAGCGGCATCTCAGTGCAGACTGTTCAGAACGCCGTTCTTTATCTCGACAAGGCATATTTCGGCGGCAATGGCCGTCCTCAGTGGTGCGGCGGACTTTCTTTTGAGCAGTATGTTTCCACCAGGGCAATGTTCCCTGAAGTGGCGTTCTCTGCGGCAGATGTGAACAGCAAGGCGCTCAAGGAGTTCAGGAAAGTGACAAAAGAGTATCTGACTCCGAAGAAGGAGCGCGGGCTTGAAGGATATATCCTCGGAAAGGCACGCAGAATGCGGATTCTGCTTGATTTGTCCGGCTCAGAAGAAGGAAGGAAGCTTGCAGGAGACTGGGGAGTAACTCTTGGAACTGGTTCCAAGCTCAGGAACTCACTCTACAATGATTTGCTATCCATTGAAGAATACGCCGTAGAGCATCGCGCAGGGGGGTGTTATTACCCTAATGCAGTAATGCCGTTCAGAGGGCTTCTTGAGAGCGAGGCATACGCTCACGCATTCATAGCAGACTTGCTCTGCGACTGTGCAGACGGCCTGAAGGGTAAGGTGGATGGTCTTGAGAGGCCTGTAGAGATAGCAGACGGCATAAGACTGTGGCTGATGGTTCAGAAGGAGACCCAGAAATGGGACGAGGATGCTGCTTTCGTGGAGGCTCTGTCCAGCATACTGGATGCTTCAGAAAATGTATTGAATCTAAAGGTCGTAAGCCTTTCAAAGACTTTCACCAAGCCTCTGGAGGAGATAAAGGTCTCTGGGAATGGATTCACGATATCAAGGAAATTCTACATTTCAAAGACCGATGAATCCAAGGTTGTACCGCTCTCAGACGGCGACACTCTCGAACTTGGAGACAAGGTGATAGCAGAATACCATATCTGGAATGAGGAGAACAGAAGTTTCGTCAAAGTAACTGCGCCTCGAATGGCTTCTCTGAGGCCTGTGGACCAGCTGTCGGGCAACTATGGATGGTGGATGAGGCCATTGAGTGTAGCCGGATGGATGTCCTTCACTCCTCACGGGTACAGAAGTGTCCTTAAGGACAAGACAGAGTACTGGTTTGACTCGTATCCGGAAGAAAATACCGTCGTCACAGAGGAGTTCTTCGTGACACAGGCCGGAACATTCCAGACTGCAGCACTTGAGATCGAATCCCTCTACGCGCCTCACTACAGAGCAAACGATAAGGCCCATCAACCAATAGCATCTGAATAATACAACCTTTCAGAAATGCTGAAGGCAGCAAGCGAAGAGTTTCGCCGAAGGCTCCCGTCAGTGAACTGCTCCAACCTTCTACCAATGGTCGAAGGTTGGAGCGTTTTTGGATAAAAAAGGCTGTATCCTTCTACTTCTGGTAGAAGGTTGGAACTGTTAATATTGAAAAGAGCCGGGGTGAATGAAATCACT
>JAZRWN010000025.1:0-42958 GCA_045599725.1 Candidatus Cryptobacteroides sp.
TCCGATTGAGCCAGGTGGTGACGGGCTGAGCGGCCTGGAGGAGAACGGAAGGAGAAGCCGGCGTCGCCGGAGGCCGGTAGGCGCAGCCGTGGCCGCGCGTGTGTCTGACGAGCGGAAGCGAGGAGTCAGCGCGGCAGGACGAACGGCAGCCGGATTCCCGTTCTCCGAGACCGGCCGCGAGGCTCGTTCACCACCAGTCAGCGGTAAGAATAGATGTGCCCGTGAAAAAACATAGTTTTGCATATGATCCCCCCATTTTCGCAGAATAAAGCCACTTTCGATGTGAGTTAGGGACACGAACAGCACTGTAGGGCACATTCTATCCCTAACTGGCAAAGGAGTCCACAAAAAGCAACGGCGACAGAGATTTCTGCCGCCGTTGTCATGTATAAAAGAATTAAAAATCCTCTAATAGAATCTTGCGCGGTTGTCCTTCACACCAGCTTCATCCATCATCACAGGAAGGATCATCTGAGCGTTGTACTGGTTCTTCTGTGTCTCATAGAGAGCTGCGTCATCGTCCGTGTAATATGAACCGGTATCGCGGCCCTTGACCTGATACACATATGTTCCGATGGTTCCTGATACCGGACCGCAAATCACGTTTTCAGGAGAGACTGAAAGTGCACCGACAAATTTCGGGTCGAGCTGGGCTGCGCCGAGAGCTGCGAATGTCACACCTGACTGAGTGCTGATAGTGGTTTCAAGAGCATCTGCGATGGCCTGAAGGTCAGTGAGTCCCTTGATCTTGTCAGCAATCTCAGCTTCAGCCTTCTCACCGAGCTTATCGGTATAGAGCTGCTGCTGGATGGTGGAGGCTGCCTCCTGAACGCTGGCGTAACCTTCTTCGTGAATGTTCTTTACAGTGGTGATGAAGAAGAAGTTCTGGTTCACGGTGATGATGTCGGAAACCTTGCCCTTCTTGTTGTCAAATATCCACCTGGTCACTTCCTTGGCATTGTCGATAGCACCATATGAAGATGTGGACTCGGAAACGCGGGACATCTGATGAGAATAAACACCCATTGTATCCACTGCTGCAAGGTAGTTGTCATAGCTGCCGTTTGCGATGGTCGCGAACTTGTTGGCCTTTGCATAATACTCGTTGTAGGTGGCGTTGCTTGGCACTGCGGTCTTCTCGAAGATAGCGACCTGCTTCTTCTCCACCGGTTTGCTCTTTTCTGTCACCAGAACGACGTGGGTTCCATAGACGGTCTTGAGGATGAACGGCTTGCCCACCTCTGCGTCAATGACGGACTCAAAGCCAGGAATCATGTATGTCTGGGTCATCCAGCCGATGTTTCCGAGCTCGCCGTCAGCGGCAGAAGCCTGGTCAGCGGAATAGAGGGCGGCAAGGTTGGAGAAATTGACATCCTTCTGGGAAGCCACCTGCATGAGGCTGTCGGCCAGAGCTGCTGAGTTTTCGTCAACGAGGAGGATATGCTTCACATATGCTGAATCTGAAACCATTGCGGTCTCCATGACCTTTGCTGCATAGAAGGTGTTACCGCTTGCGTAGATAGGTGATGCGCCTTCTGCCCCGGAGAATGCGAATTCGTTGATCTGAGGGTTGATGGTGTTAAGTTCACCTTCTTTGTACCAGTATGTTGACAACGGTCTGTCTGAGTTCTTGAGAAGGAAGTTCTTCATGTTGTCGGTCGTTGCGAACTCGTCATGAAGAGCACCCATCTTGTCGTTGACCTCGGCGATGTCTTCTGCTGAAGGGATGACCTCGAACACGACATACTCAATGTCGCGGCTTGCGGTCTGCTTGAAGAAATCCTTGTGGTTGTTGTAGTAGTCCTTGATCTCTGACTCGGTCACCACGATGGTGGTGTCGTTGGCAAAGGAGAAAGGAACCATGACAAAGTCAACGTCGGTGGTCTCATTGTTCTCTGCTACGGCCCTCTTGAGCATAAGCGGGTTCTGGTATGCGCTGGCGGCAAAGAGGGAACCGTATTTCTTGTAGAACTGCTGGGTGTAGATGGTGTTCTGAAGATAGTTCCAGTAAAGCTTGAGGTTTCCGGTGGCGTCGGCGTCAACGCTTCTTACGAACTCGACAAGGAGGTCCGGAGAGAACATGCCGTTCTCATCCACGAACATACCGCTCTGTGCTATGACTTCTGATGGGGTCGCACCTGTGGTGAGGTCAAGCATTTCTTCCTCTCCAAGAGTGATGCCGGCACCCTTGGCGTTCTTGAGGAAGAGGTGCTTGTCAACGAGAGACTGCCAGGCGGCGTCTCTGATCTGTGCGTGCTCCTCCTCTGAGGCGACGGATGAACCGGTCATGATCTCCTGCAGGGCGGTGAAGCGCTCTACGTCTTCCTGGAAATCTGTATATGAAACGGACTTGCCGTTGATTTCGCCCACGTCAAATTTAGAAGACATCGACTGAACGGCGGACTGAATCTGCCCCGGGTCGATAATGAACGAAAGAAGGCCCAGTGCAACAATGATCGAAATAGCAAGGCCGAATTTTGTGCGAAGTGTCTGAAGAACAGCCATTGTATAGTTAAATTTTAATTAATAATCGATTAGGGGTGCGAAGATAATAAATTTCTGCCAATTAAACATTATTTTTTAAGAAATGGGCCTATAAAATTGACAGAATCGACAAGCACGAGCGTGCTGTCCTGCACCACGACGCCAAAACTGTTGAAAGGACGGAGAATGATGGAGTTACTCGCCTTTTCGTCCGACCTCATCCCATATCCTTGCATGAACCCGTCCGGAGAGGACATCCTGACATAGCAGTCGGTGTATATCTCACCTTTCTCACGGTCCCAGTACAACGTGTCCGTTTCCATCGTCTCCTGCTTTATGACATTCTGTATCACTACATTGCCGAAAGCGGCCCACCTTTCGTCACCGCTGTTGTCATTTCTGGTTTCATGGACTGCATCATCAGAGAACATTGTGGTTTCAAGAAGTCCGTCATCGGTATAGCCATAAACGGCCAGACCCTTCGGAAATGTCTCTCTTGACGTGGAGTCGTTGCTGTATCTCTCCATCAGGTCCGCCTCGATCCTCATGACGACCACGCCGTTCTTGGTCTGGACGGCGAACATGTTGTCAATGGTCTGAAGAGGTACAGAAGAAAGGTCCAGCTTGTCGGCCTCCGCCAGTCCGCCCTTGCAGGAAAAGACGATGAAAGCAACCGCGGTTGCGGTTGCTGTCATCTTCAGGTTATGTAGAAGTCTTGACAAAACTTAGTTCTGTGTTCTCACTGTTGTGGTGGCCCTCATGCCTCCGCAGGAAACGGTGTAGGACTGACCCTTTGTGAGGTCGTACATGAATGCATCAGCAGTTTGAGGATAGTAGCTTGAATACTGTCCGATAAGTCTGTTGGCATCCTCTGTGAGTGACTCGTCAGCAGCCTTGGCTTTCTGCAGATAATCTACAGCGACCCAGTAAGGTGCTCTTCTTTCGATTTCATTTCCGCCACAGCTGACTGAACCCCAGATGGTTCCCATAAGGAAATATGCCTTTCCTGTGAACTCAGGATTGAGGTCGATAGCCTTCTGTGCTGCGCTGAATGCCTTTGAAGACTGGCCGTTCTTGAAGCAGAATGCAGCGAGGTTGTAGTAGTACTCACCGTCTGTTGTAGCATCTGTCTCATCGGAGTTGATAGCCTGCTCGATGTACTTGATAGCATCGTCTACGTTTCCTCTGGCTGAATTAAGCTTGAAGAGGTAGTATGCTGAAGAAGCAGATGGATCAAGCTTGTAAAGGTTTGTAACAGCATTGAGGAAGAGGTCATTGTCCTGACATCCTTCTGTTCCACCCATGAGCTTTACGATATTGCTGACAACATCGAGATTCTCAGGATCAGCCTGGAAGCGAGGGGTAAAGAGAGCAAGGAGATTGTCGCAGGAAGCCACCTTGCTGGAAGCGAAGAGGCTCTCCACGTCTGTCTTGATGTTTGTAAGCTGCTCAGCATCAGCAGCACTGCTGGTCTTTACCTTTCCAAGGGTCTCGCTTGATGACTGATAGAGGTTGATGATATCCTCTGCATTGAGCTTTCCGTCCTGGAAGAGTGAGATGGCGGAATTGAGCTGGAACAGGAAGAGAGAAGGTTTGGTGTTCTCCTTGAGTTCGTTGATGATTTTTGTATATTCGTTATAAAGTCTCTGAGGATCGTTCTTTACATAGTTGTTAAGATCGAGTCCCTTGTTGTTGAGAGCGGTCTCTCTGTTCTTTGGATAAGCCTCGGCTCTTACATCATAGAGAGTGATGAGAGAGTCGATGACTGCCTTCTGGAGGTCAGGTGTCTTGGCTGTCTGCTGAATAGCCCTCTTGAGAAGAGTTGCACCATGGATGAAAAGGTTCTGGCTTGCCTGAGGAGGGCAGAGCTTGTAAGCCTGTCTCCAGCTAGGAAGTGCTTCATCATAGTTTTTCTGTTTGTAGTACTCCTGATAGTAGGAGAGGTACTTGATACATTCTGCGCTGTCTGCGCCGTACTTGCCCTGAGCAAATAAGTTTGTTCCCGCAAAAAGGGTCAAGACTGCAAAAATTGCTGATAAAGTCTTTTTCATATCGTAAATTGTGTTAGTAATCTGTGATTAGTTATACTGCCGTTTCTGGAACCAATAGTCGAAGAAATTGAATCCGATGGTGAAATTCAAATATCTTTCTCTGATCATGTTTCCGGCAAGCGATGCTCTCTGACCCGCCGAAAGGGCGAAGGTGACAGCGTTGTAGTATCTGAATACCGGAAGAGAAGCACCAAGTGTGATACCTATGTCATTGACTTGATTTCCATCGACCGCGTAGTATGATTTGTCATAATACGCTCCGATCCTGTAAGTACATCTCTTGTAGTAGTACCTGATATCGTTCCTGTTCGGAACTATTTCAAAGCCGGCCCTGAATGATTCAGACATCTTAGTGCTGAATGATGAGGCGCCTTTAATTGCAAATCCATTAGCAACATCCATACCAGAGCCTGTCCAGTTTGATCTTAAATAGTTGACTTCGGCCCTCCAGGTGTCTGCATAATCAATAGAAATACCCAATCCTAACTCGGACGGAATGTTCAGTTTGTCCGCCATCAGCGCAAGTGTGTCGCGTCTGAACCGGATAGTGTCATTCTGAGAAGAACCTGAAGAATATTGATAATCCTCGACAAATCCCTTAAGGTCGGTGCCGAGTGAATATGTGGCTCCTATGCCCAGGGTGACATTATTTCCTAGAGGTTGTTCGTACTGAATGCCGAATTTGGCGGAAGTACCGCTTAGCACTATGTCGTATCCGGAATAAATAGTGCTGTAAGCCTTTTTGGCAAACGTGAAGGTGCTGGCCTTTGAAATGTTTCCGAAATACATATCAGCCTCCACACCCAGGGAAAGCCTTCTGAAAAATGTTACGCCCGCAGAGGCGAAAGCCTTGTAAGTGCTGCCGTTGCCGTTTGACGAATAAACTGCGTTTCCTGTGTTTCCGATGATCATCGGGTCGTCAAGAACATATGAATATGAATAACCCGTTGATGAATATGGCTGTATGCCCACCATCATGGCAGCATAGCGGTTCCATATAGGGAATGATATGGCTATATTGCTGACATTGAAGGTATTGTTGACAGAATTGAGGTCATTCTGGCTGAAATGCCTGTTGTCCAGCGCAAGCGACATGTCCGCCATGAACGAAATGGTGTCCCTGGCCGTGACTGCGGCTGGATTCATGTAGTTCTGATAACGCTTGTTTCTGGTGGCTATTCCTGTGCCTCCCATTCCTTTATGATAGGCAGATCCATGGGTTTGAAGGTCACCTATGCCGAATATGGAATATGGAGCGAAGCCTGAGTAGGCTCCGTCCTGTGCATAGGACGCCACGCCCGCAAGAAGAAGTGCGGTAAAAAGCAGTATTTTACTGAACCTGGTTTTTATCATTTCTCTTTACAGTAAGTTCAAACCCCATAAAGACTGGTTTACAAATTACAAATATGGAGTTTTTCATTCTTTTTACAAAATAATTCGCACCAACAGAAACAAACTCTGTGCCTTATAGTGCATCAGGATAGTCTTTTCAGTGATTCATACGCTATTTCAAGGGTGTCCATTTTCCTGGTCACCAGCTTGAGTCTGTTCTCAACCTGCTTCATGTTGAACATAGGATGCTGCCCTACTTTTTCGAGCACATTGGTGAATATTTCTGACCTGTAATAGTTCGACATCGGATTTGAAACGAAGAAAAGTATCATCATACCGTTCTTCACAATTATCTTTTCAAAACCAAGAGAAGACCCGAGATTCCTTATCTTGACCACGTAGAACAGATTCTCCACCTCCGATGTAAGTTTTCCGAAACGGTCGGTGAGATGGGATGAAAGCCTGTCTATGTCCTTTTCGGAAGTCATGGAATCAAGCTGCTTGTATATTCTCATCTTTTCCGCAGTAATGTCAATGTAGTCGTCCGGTATGAATGCCGGCTGGTCTGTCTCGACAGTGCATTCTGTAATAAAACTACCATTCTGACGGTTTACTGTTATTCCTGTCTCAACTCCAAGTTCCTCCATGGCCTCGGCAAGAATCTTCTGATAAGTTTCATAACCCATTTCCATGATGAAACCGCTCTGCTCCGCTCCAAGCATGTTTCCTGCACCTCTGATATCAAGGTCCTGCATGGCAATGTTGAATCCGCTGCCAAGGTCAGAAAACTCTTCTATTGCCTTCAGGCGCCTTCTGGCATCATCGGTGATAGTGACAAGAGGAGGAACTATGAGATAGCAGAAAGCTCTTCTATTTGAACGGCCTACTCGACCTCTAAGCTGGTGAAGGTCGCTAAGTCCAATGTTCTGGGCCTGGTTTATTATGATGGTGTTGGCATTCGGGATGTCCAGTCCGTTTTCTATGATGGTTGTACATAGAAGCATGTCAAAATCACCTCTCATGAAACCGAGCATTCTATTTTCCAGCTCCTTTGGCTCCATCTGTCCGTGTGCGATGCATATTTTCATGTCAGGGACGAGACGGTGCAGAATCTCATATATGGAGTCAAGCTCCTCCACCTTGTTGTGAAGGAAGAATATTTGACCTCCTCTTTTGAGTTCGTAGTTCAGTATGCTCTTTATTTCGTTTTCATTGAAAAGTATTATTTCAGTCTGAACAGGTATGCGGTTAGGAGGGGGAGTGTTTATGATGGACAAATCTCTGGCACCGAGCAAGGAGAACTGCAGCGTTCTCGGAATAGGAGTAGCAGTCAGAGTCAAGGTATCCACCGCCACCTTCATTTGACGCAACTTCTCTTTTGCTGATACACCGAATTTCTGCTCTTCGTCTATTATGAGAAGTCCAAGATCCTTGAAATCAAATCCTGCTCCAAGTATCTTGTGCGTACCTATCAATATGTCAATACCTCCTTCAGAAAGCCTTTTCTGTATGTCTTTTATCTCTTTTGCTGACCTGAGGCGGCTTACATAGTCTATGTTGCAAGGAAAATCTTTGAGGCGGGATGTGAATGTTGTGAAATGCTGCAAAGCAAGAATGGTGGTAGGAACCAGCACTGCCACTTGCTTGTTGTCTGAAACAGCCTTGAAAGCCGCCCTTATGGCCACTTCCGTCTTTCCGAAACCTACATCTCCGCAAACAAGTCTGTCCATAGGACAAACTTCTTCCATGTCTTTTTTCACGGCTCTGGTGGCGGCTTCCTGATCAGGAGTGTCCTCATACATGAAAGATGATTCCAGTTCCTCCTGGAGATAAGTGTCAGGGGAGAATGCGAATCCTTTTGATGATTTTCTTCTCGCATACAGCTGGATCAGATCTTTCGCTATATCCTTGACTTTTGATTTAGTATTGTATTTCAGAGTCTGCCAACTCTTGGAACCGAGTTTGTTGATTTTCGGCGGCTCTCCATCCTTGGAGCGGTAGCGGGATATTTTATTCAAGGAATGAACAGAGACAAACACTACATCATTGTCCTTGTAGGTTATTTTCACCACTTCCTTGACTCTTCCCATATCGTCGCGCATACGGACAAGACCTCCGAAAATACCTACTCCATGATCTATATGCACTACATAATCTCCTATGTTGAAAGAACTCAGGTCATTGAGTGTAAGTTGTTCGCTCTTGTCCACACTTCTTCTCAGACTCACCCTATGGAATCTGTCGAATATTTCATGGTCAGAATAGCAGCAAATTTTGTTCTCCGAGTCTATGAATCCGTTGTGTATGTTGTATTTGACAAATTCAGGAATGATACCTCCATTTTGTATAAGAATAGACTTAAGCCTTTCCAACTGGCTTTCTTTTTCTCCATAAACTACCACTTTATATCCATTTTCCATCTTGGAACGGATATCTTGTGAGAGAAGTTCGAAATTCTTGTTGAATACCGGCTGAGGCTTTATTTTAAAAATTATGCTTTCATCGTTGTCATTTGAAAGCGGTGTATCTAAATAAACCTTTTTAAATTTTTCAAGTCCTGTGAAAAAATCCTGATTGGAATACATGTCCGAGGAATCCAGCCATATGACAGTGTCTGGATCGAGTATTGAACTTATTTCAACCATCTTTTCATCAGATTCATCTGAAATGATGGAGGATACTATTTCGATGCTCTCATATTTTTCCTTGGACAGCTGGGTGTTACAGTCGAATGAATGTATTTCTTCTATTTCATCTCCCCAGAAAGAGAGTCTGTATGGAAATGAAGAAGAATAAGAAAAAATATCCACAACTGAACCTCTCAGAGCATATTGTCCTGGTGAAGAGACGAAATCCACTTTTTCAAAATGATTGCTTGAAAGAATTTCTATCAATGAATCATAAGATATTTCATCACCGGAAGATAACTTTATTATAGAATCAATTATTCTGGAAGTAGAAGGAATAGTCTCCTTCATGGCTTCAGGATATGTGATAAACACATTGAAGTTGCTGTCGTTTTCTATAATTCTGCCTATTGCGGAAGTTCTTTGTACCTGAAGTGTGGATTTATAATTGCTTTTTTCTATTCCTTTTCCGGAAGCTGGAAGATAGAAAACATTGTCTCCTTCTATCAGATTATATAGATCAGCTGAACAATATTCAGCCGACTCCTGATTGGGCATCATTATTATATGCTTTCCTTTATTCACAGTTTGTGAGAAAACAAACCAGCGCGCGGAGAGAAACAAACCTGAACAGTACGTTTCTTTATGAAAATTAATATGTTCTTTAAGTTTTGAAGTTGAAGAAGAACTTATCAACATTTTCTATTAAATTAAAGTGGAAAACATATTGAAAAGTAAGTGGACAAGCTATATTAATCTGTTCAAAAAATCAATGAATATAATATCAACAAGTTATTAATAATGTACCAAACAGATTATTAACATCTTAATAATGATATAAATAATTGATTTTAAGGCAATTTATTAATGATATCAACAAATTGACAGTATAATAAACTTAACCAAAAAATGAAAATAAAAACATATATTTGTAATTGTAAAAGTATCTCTTATGACCGAATTCGACCCACATAGCAGCAGCGAGAGCAAAGATAAGGAATTAGACGGAATAATAAGGCCGCAGGAACTTGAAGATTTCACTGGCCAGCGTGAAATTGTCTCAAATCTCAATGTGTATATAAAGGCCGCAAAAATGCGTGGAGAGGCTCTTGATCACACTCTTTTCCATGGCCCTCCTGGATTGGGCAAGACCACTCTTGCACATATAATTGCTAATGAGATGGGTGTGAATATGAAGATAACTTCGGGTCCTGTACTCGACAAGCCCGGGGATCTTGCCGGCCTTCTTACATCTCTGGATGAAGGTGACGTTCTTTTCATCGATGAGATACATCGTCTTTCTCCTGAAGTGGAAGAATATCTTTACTCCGCAATGGAGGATTATGTCATAGACATAATGATAGACAAAGGACCTGGAGCCAGATCTGTAAGGATCAATCTCAATCCTTTCACACTAGTAGGGGCCACTACGAGAAGCGGACTTCTCACCGCTCCTCTCAGGGAAAGATTCGGAATTAACTGTGCCCTCGAGTATTATGATACAGAGGAACTAGTAAAGATAATCAAGAGAAGTGCATTCATTCTCAAAATAGGGATAGAACAGCAGGCTGCGAAAGAAATAGCTATGAGAAGTCGTGGTACACCTCGAATAGCAAATGCATTGTTGAAGAGAGTGAGGGATTTCGCTCAGGTGATGGGTGACGGACATATTGATCTCAAGATAGCGAAATATGCTCTTGACAAGTTGAAAATAGACACTCTCGGTCTTGATTCCATTGATCATAAGATTTTAAAGACAATAATAAGCACATTCAAGGGTGGTCCTGTGGGTGCAAGTTCTATAGCGACTGCCATCAGTGAAGATCAGGGAACATTCGAGGAAGTATATGAACCTTATCTTATTAAGGAAGGTTTCATAGTCAGAACACAGAGAGGAAGAATAGCCACTGAAAAGGCATACGGGCATTTGGGAATGGATTACTATGGTTCAGATATGAAAGAATCTCAAGGAAGTCTGTTTTAATGTAATATGAAAGCTTTATTGAAATATATTTTTGCCATACTTTTATTTGTATCTGTATATAATTCATATTCATATGCATGTACATCTGTCATAGTATCCGCAAAAGCCACCGCCTCAGGAAAACCTCTGATGATGAAACACAGGGACAGCGGAGAACTTAACAACAGGATTGAATACTTCAAAGGACCTATATATTCGTTCATTGGTCTTGTAAATTCACCTTCTGAAGGAGGTGAGGTATGGACTGGTACAAACAATTCCGGTTTCAGTATAATGAATACTGCTTCATATAATCTTAAAGATGATGATGTTCCTTCATCCGAGATGGACAAAGAGGGCGAACTTATGTTCAAGGCCCTTGGTTCATGTGCCACTCTTTCAGATTTTGAAATAATGCTTGAAAATATGTCAAAGCCTTATGGTGTGGAAGCAAATTTCGGTGTCATCGATGCTTCTGGCGGTGCTGCATATTATGAAATTAACAATCATTCATGGATAAAGTTTGATGTAAATGAATCTGAAAGAGGATACAGAGTAGTAACTAATTTTTCTGAGTCTGGAAGAAAAGAGGATTATAAAGGTTATGAAAGATATCTGACTGCTTCCGCAGTAATGGATGATTTCTATTCAGATTCTGAATCAGGAATAATGGATATAAATCCTTTTGATCTTTTCTATGGAATTTCAAGATCTTACAGACATACTCTTTCTGGAATAGATTATTTGAATGATTTCATTTCACTTAAGGAAGATTTCGGATTTACCGGAATAGTGGCTGACCAGGGTTTCATTCCGAGAAGCAGCACTTCATGTTCAATTGTCATTGAAGGAGTTAAATCAGGAGAAGATCCTCTCCATACAGTGATGTGGACTGTTCTCGGTTATCCTGCCTGCTGTGTGGCATTTCCTCTTATTGTCAGTAATGAAGATATACTTCCGTACTATGTCAAGTCTCTTGAAAATTCAAAGAACAGTGCATTATGTAATTTTGCAATGAGAGTAAGAAACAGTCAGGTTTACAGAAATGATGTAAACTACAGCGGAGAATATGTTGATCTGAATGCCATTTCAGATTTGATACATAGCTGTCTGAGAACTGAATCGATGATGGAATATACCTGGCAGGAAATTTATGATGACTGGATTTCAGGTAAAATCAGTTTTACTTCATTCAAGATAAAATACAGAGAATTCTGTATAAACTATTATCTGGAATATGTAAACCATTTCACTCCATTTATAAAGTAAATTAACCTGTTAATTGGTCTTTTCATTAAAAATGACTAAAATTGCATTCAATTTGACAATTATTATATAATAACAATAAAATGGCCGAAAAATTCACTTCAAAGATTCCTGACGGACCACTGGCTGAAAAATGGACCAAACATAAGTCGGACATTCATCTTGTCAGTCCGAACAATAAAAGAAAACTTGAAATAATAGTCGTGGGAACCGGTTTGGGCGGTGCATCTGCAGCTGCTTCACTCCGAGAACTTGGATATAATGTAAAGGTTTTCTGTATCAGCGATTCTCCTCGTCGTGCACATTCCATCGCCGCACAGGGTGGTATTAATGCTGCAAAGAACTATCAGAACGACAATGACTCTATCTATCGTCTGTTCTATGACACCATCAAGGGAGGAGATTATCGTGCCCGTGAAGCCAATGTCTACCGTCTCGCAGAAGTAAGTGCTGCTATTATTGACCAGTGTGTCGCTCAGGGTATTCCTTTTGCCCGTGAATACGGCGGTTATCTCGCCAACCGTTCTTTCGGTGGTGTACAGGTAAGCCGTACTTTCTATGCAAGAGGACAAACCGGACAGCAGCTTCTTCTCGGTGCATATGCGGCTCTAAACCGCCAGATTGCAGCTGGAACAGTGAAGAGCTATCCTCGTTATGAGATGCTTGACCTTGTGATGATCAATGGAGAAGCAAAAGGTATCATAGCCAGAAATCTTGTAACCGGTCAGCTTGAGAGATTCGGTGCGCATGCAGTAATTATTGCGACAGGAGGTTATGGAAATACATATTTCCTTTCAACCAACGCCATGAATTCCAATGGTTCCGCGGCTGTTCAGTGTTATAAGAAGGGTGCATATTTTGCAAATCCTTGTTTTGCTCAGATCCATCCGACTTGTATTCCTGTTCACGGAGAGCAACAGTGCAAACTCACCCTTATGTCAGAGTCACTTCGTAATGACGGACGTATCTGGGTGCCGAAGAAACTTGAGGACGTGAAGAAACTTCGCGAACACACCATCAAGGCTTCACAGATTCCTGAAGAGGACAGAGACTACTATCTCGAGCGCAGATATCCTGCTTTCGGAAATCTTGTTCCTCGTGACGTTGCCTCACGTGCGGCAAAGGAGAGATGTGATGCAGGTTTTGGCGTGAACGAAACAGGAAAGGCAGTCTATCTTGATTTCTCTGAGGCTATTCAGAGACTCGGACATCAGAGAGTGGCTGAAAGGTATGGAAACCTTTTCGACATGTATGAAAAGATCACAGCTTCTTCTCCTTGGGAAGAGCCTATGATGATATATCCTGCCATCCATTATACAATGGGAGGTATCTGGGTGGACTATGATCTTCAGACCACTATCCCTGGTCTTTATGCCATCGGTGAGGCCAACTTCTCAGATCACGGTGGAAACCGTCTTGGTGCATCCGCTCTCATGCAGGGTCTCGCAGATGGTTATTTCGTTGTTCCTGTCACTATCGGCGACTATCTTTCAAAGAAGTTCTCCGAGCCTAAGACAGACATCACTAGACCTGAATTCGTCGAGGCTGAAAAGGCTGTCCAGGCCAGAATTGACAAATTGTTCTCCATCAATGGAACCAAGACAGTGGATTCTATTCACAAGAAACTTGGTAACATCATGTGGGAATATGTAGGTATGGCACGTGAGGAGGCCGGACTGAAGAAAGCTATCAAGGAAATAGCAGAACTCAAGAAGGATTTCTATGAGAATGTGAAGGTTCCTGGAACTCAGTATGAATTCAATCAGGAGCTTGAGAAAGCTCTCCGTCTTGAAGATTTCTTTGAAATCGGTTCACTTATGGCCTATGATGCTCTCAACAGAGCAGAGTCATGTGGAGGTCATTTCAGAATCGAAAGCCAGACAGAAGAGGGAGAAGCCAAGCGTGATGATGCTAACTTCATGTATGTGGCAGCCTGGGAGTACAAGGGAGAAGGTGTTGAACCTGAACTCCATAAGGAGCCTCTCAAATATGAATTTATTGAAGTCAAGACCAGAAACTATAAAGACTAATTAAGATGGAATTCAACTTAAAAATATGGCGTCAGAAGAACGCTAAGGACAAAGGACATTTCGAGACTTATCATATTTCTGGTATTGAAGAGGATGCATCATTCCTCGAGATGCTCGACATTCTCAATGAACAGCTTATCCGCGAAGGTTGCGATCCTGTAGCGGTTGAAAGAGGCTGCCAGAGCAGCGGTCCTGTTTCATTTGACCATGACTGCCGCGAAGGTATCTGCGGAGCATGTTCTCTTTACATTGACGGTCGTGCACACGGTCCGGATGACCATGTCACCACCTGTCAGCTGTTCATGAGACATTTCAAGGACGGAGCCACCATCACTGTTGAGCCATGGAGAAGCGCAGCTTTCCCTGTAATCAAGGATCTTGTGGTGGACAGAGGTGCATTTGACAAGATTCTCCAGGCTGGCGGTTTCATTTCAGTCCGTACTGGTGCCGCACAGGATGCTAATAATATCCTCATTCCTCATGACAGAGCAGAGGAGAGCATGGATGCAGCAGCATGTGTAGGTTGCGGAGCTTGTGTAGCTACCTGTAAGAACGGTTCTGCCATGCTCTTTGTTGCAGCAAGAGTAAGTTCTCTCGCTCTCCTTCCTCAGGGTCTTCCGGAGGCTAAGAGAAGGGCTAAGGCAATGGTCGCAAAGATGGACGAACTTGGTTTCGGAAACTGTACCAATACTCGCGCGTGCGAGATGGAGTGTCCTAAGGGAATATCTGTCTCCCATATCGCCCGTCTTAACAGACAGTTCCTTAAGGCAAAGTTCTCTGATTAAGAGAAATTCAATAATTATGATTAAAGCCGGCGTCAATTAGCCGGCTTTTTTATTACCACAGGAAATTATTGAAAGGATATCTTCCTGCATGGATTTCAGCTACCATTTTGTAGATGTCGTTGCGCAGTTTTTCTATATTGATTTTCTCCTTGGCCGAGATGAAGATGCAAGGACTTTTCTCATCTGCTATCCAACTGTTTTTAAGTTCTTCAAGAGTTCTGTTTTCTTTACCCTTCGGCTCCAGTGAAAACTCATCATATTCTTCATAAGTGTAAGCGTCCACTTTGTTGAATACCACATATACTGGTTTGTTGGCCGCGTCAATGTCTTTAAGAGTTTTTTCCACCACCTCCATCTGTTCCTCAAAACCGCTGTGTGAGATGTCTACCACATGAACTAGTATGTCAGCCTCCCTGACCTCGTCAAGTGTGCTTTTAAAGGCTTCTATGAGCTGTGTAGGCAGTTTTCGTATGAATCCGACAGTGTCGCTGAGAAGGAATGGTACATTTTCTATCACAACCTTTCTTACTGTTGTATCCAGTGTCGCGAACAATTTGTTTTCAGCAAACACATCAGACTTTGCCAGGAGGTTCATGAGGGTGCTTTTTCCTACATTTGTGTAGCCTACAAGCGCCAGCCTGACCATGCTGCCTCTGTTTCCTCTCTGTGTAGCCATCTGACGGTCAACTTTCTTAAGTTGTTCCTTGAGTCTGCTGATTCTTTCCTTGACGATTCGGCGGTCAATCTCTATCTGGGTCTCACCCATACCTCCTCTTGTTCCGATACCACCTCTCTGCCTTTCAAGGTGGGTCCACATTCCGGCAAGACGCGGAAGCATATAGTTATATCTTGCCAGTTCCACCTGCATCTTGGCATATGATGTTTTTGCCCGTTGGGCAAAAATTTCTAGAATGAGACTTGTCCTGTCAATAATATGACTGCAGCTGATGACTTTTTCAATATTCCTTTGCTGCATGCCGGTCAGTTCATCATCGAATATCACGTATTCAATGATGTTTTCCTCGCAGTACCGGGCTATTTCTTCGAGTTTTCCACTCCTTATATATGTAGCCTTTTCCGGTTTGTCAAGCCTTTGAATGAATTTTCTGTCTCCTACAGCTCCGGCAGTTTCTGCCAGGAACTCCAGTTCATCCAGATATTCATTGACTTTTCTCTCGTCTTCATTCTGCTTGATTATACCGACAAATACCGCTTTTTCAGTATTAGGAATATCCATTTTCTTTTCTGGAATCATATTAAAAAAGGCCATCCGATCGGGACGGCCTTCTTATTATAAGATGTTTTTGTTATCTCAACTGGAAAATAACAGGGAAGGTGTAGGTTACCTTTACAGCACGGTCTCTCTGCTTTCCTGGCTTCCACTTAGGTGAGCTTGAAACAACGCGTACAGCCTCCTTGTCGAGTGAAGAATCAACTCCACGGAGAACCTTTACGTTAGAAACAGTACCGTCAGCGTTCACGGTGAACTGGAGGGTTACACGACCCTGAACACCATTTTCCTTTGCGATTTCAGGATAGACAAGTCTAGAGTTGACCCATTTTGAGAACTCGTTAGCGTCGCCACCCTGGAAGGTAGGCTTCTCCTCAACGAGCTGGAACGGAATAGCTTCCTCTTCCACTTCTTCTTCAACTGCTTCTTCTACGTAGTCCATGATTTCTACACCAAGGTTGGCGTCGTCCTCAAGGTTCATGAACATATCGTCATCTACGGTGATATCATCGTCAACGATGTCGATCTGGTCAGAAAGCACAGGAATTTTCGGGGTCTCTGGTGGAGGTGGAGGAGTCTCCTGGGTGATAGGAATAATCTCTTCCTCGATCAGTTCCTGATTGGTTTCCTCGAACAGGGCTGTCTTCTTTTCCTTTGTCGTGTATGAGAATGCACCCCATACGAAAAGGAGAGCTGCGACGAAGCCAAGTTCTACGAAGAGCAGCCTTTTATTCTCAAGACTGGCTTTAGGTGATTTCTTTACTTCCATATTATTGATTTTAATATTGTCAAACTACGTCTCAAAGGTATAAATAATAATTCTTAATTCCAATTATTTAATTTAATAGTTGTAGATTTGTACAAAATTTACCCAGTATGATTACTTATCATGACGAAGACACCTCCTTTCTTTTCAAAGAAAAGGCAAAAAACAATAAATGGCTGAGGCTCGTTGCAGAAAGCGAGATAAAAAAGTTGGGGGACATCGCCATAGTCTTCTGCTCTGACAATTATATCCTCGATATTAATCTCAAGTATCTTCAGCACGACTATTTCACAGACATAATCACTTTCGACTACTGTGAAGGATCTGTCCTTTCAGGTGATCTTTTCATAAGCGTCGACAGTGTAAAGGAGAATGCAAGTCTTTATGGGACCGAGTTCCAGGATGAACTCAACCGCGTCATGGTCCATGGCCTGCTTCATCTTGTCGGTTATGATGATCACACGGACGAGGAGAAGAAACTGATGAGGGAGAAAGAAGACTACTACCTCAATATTCGAATGCAGATGTTTGCATAATTATGCAGAAAATTTATGATGTAATTGTCGTTGGAGGAGGACATGCCGGATGCGAGGCTGCAATGGCCGCTTCGAGGATGGGTTCTTCAGTTCTCCTTATTTCTATGGATATGCTGGGCTTTGCAAGGATGTCCTGCAATCCCGCCATCGGAGGAATCGCCAAAGGCCAGATTGTTCGAGAGATCGATGCTCTCGGAGGATTCATGGGCATCGTAACTGACTCCACCACGCTCCAGTTCCGTATGCTTAACAAGTCAAAAGGACCTGCAATGTGGAGTCCACGTGCTCAATGTGACAAAATCAAGTATTCACTCTGTTGGAGGAAAATTCTTGAAACTAATTGTAACTTAGATATTTACGCGGATTCTGCAGCTTCTTTCCTCTTTGAGAATTCAAAAATCGTGGGAGTCCGTACGATTACAGGTGCGATTTTTAAATCTCACGAGGTTGTTCTGACCGCCGGAACCTTTTTGAACGGCAAACTTTTCATCGGTCGCACTCAGTTTGAGGGAGGTCGTATCGGTGAACTTTCTTCCTATGGCCTGACTGACCAGCTGGTTTCGATGGGAGTTGAAACAGCAAGGATGAAAACCGGGACTCCCCCGAGAATCGATATCAACTCCGTCGATATAAAAAGTCTGCCTCTTCAACTTGGAGATTCAAATCCGGATAAATTCTCTTTTCTCCCCTACCTGTCCTCTGTCCAGAATGGAACGGAACAGATGCCGTGCTACATTCTTCATACCAACGACAAAGTCCACGATATTCTCCGCTCCGGCTTCGGAGACTCTCCTCTTTTCACCGGCATGATCCACGGCAAAGGTCCGAGATATTGCCCGAGTATCGAGGACAAGCTCCGCGTGTTTTCAGATAAGGACTCTCATCAGCTTTTTCTTGAACCGGAAGGCCGCGACACGACTGAATACTATCTTCAAGGTTTCTCTTCGTCTCTGCCTCTTGAGATACAGCTTGATGCTTTGCATGCCATTCCTGGTCTTGAGAACGCCAAGATATTCAAGCCAGCTTACGCGGTGGAATATGATTACTTCGATCCTACTCAGCTAAAGCCTAGTCTTGAGCTGAAAAGTATTGAGAATCTCTTTTTCGCCGGTCAGATAAACGGCACTACGGGGTATGAGGAAGCGGCGGCTCAAGGCATTATGGCAGGAATCAATGCTCATCTCAAATGCCACGAGAAAGATCCTTTTGTTCTTAGACGCGATGAGTCTTATATAGGCGTTCTGATAGATGACCTTATTACCAAGGGGGTCGATGAGCCTTATAGAATGTTCACCTCCCGTGCTGAGTACAGAATTCTTCTCAGACAGGACAATGCCGACCTTCGCCTTACCCGCCTTTCGCATGAAATTGGTCTGGCCGACGAGTTCAGATATTCCTTCACGATGCGAAAATACGAGAACATAGACCGTTTAAGAGAGTTCTGCGACACCCATAACTTGACTTCAAAAGCGACAAATGAATATCTAGAATCACTTGGATCTGCGCCTTTGGTCGATTCAAAAAAGATTTCTGATATTGCCGCGAGGCCAGAAGTGAACCTATTCGACCTGCTGGACAATGTTCCACGTGGAACACTTTCCAAAATTGACGATGTCTTTGTTGATGCCACTCCGGGCTTTGATGCGGAAGGATATCCGACCATTCCTGCTGGCCAGAACAGAGAGAAATCAGCAGAAAAGAATAAAAGAGAAATAGCGGATTCCGTTGAAATTTCCATCAAATATCAGGGTTATATTGATCGTGAGCAGCGGATAGCCGACAAGATTCTGCGCTTGGAAAATCTTGTCATTCCTGAAGATTTTGATTTTGACCGGGTTTCCGGACTCACTATCGAATGTCGCCAGAAGCTGAAGAAATATGCCCCGCGCACGATAGCACAGGCGTCACGTATATCCGGGGTCTCCCCTGCGGATATTTCCGTCCTTCTAGTATATTTCGGAAGATAATGCCTACAGCATCTTGAGCGCAGCCTTGATGATGTCCTCGACCTTTGCTCCTGGATCTTTCTTGACGATGGCCTGAACGGCCTTGTTCACATTTGGCTTGGCAAATCCGAGCATAGTCAGCGCGCGGGTCGCCTCTTCTACGTCTGCTCCGTTATCCGGTGCCAGCAGGACATCCGAAGCAGCTCCGCTACCTTTGACAATCTTGTCTTTCAGTTCCAGAATCATTCTCTGCGCACCTTTCAGTCCGATGCCTTTGACAGATTTGATTTTATTGATGTTTTCCGAGATGATGGCCTCGCGGAACTCTTCGGAGGACATTGAAGACAAGATCATCCTCGCTGTACTGGCTCCGATACCGGAGATTCCTATGATTAGATTGAATAGTTCCCTTTCGTCTTTGGATGCAAATCCGAAAGTCACTTCTGTCGCGTCCCTTTGGTTGATGCAAGTGACCATATATGCTTTCACCTGCTGTTTTCCCTGGAATGCTTCGTAGGTCTGAAGTGAGATTTCTGCGGCATAGCCGATGCCCTGGTTGTCGATGACCACAGTGGTCGGGGTCAGTTCAGCAAGTGTTCCGGAAATATAATCAATCATATGATAGAGGTTTGTACTACGCAAATTTATATGAAATAAGTCTTAAAAGAAAGATTAGTTTCTTAAATTTGCATCTTCGAGGATATAACGACGAGACATGAATTCGGAAGAATTGAGAGCACAGTTCCCGGAACTTTCCGAGACAGTATATGGAAAACCCCTTGTTTATCTGGACAACGCCGCGACCAGTCAGAGGCCGGCAGCCGTGCTGGACAAGTGGAATGAAATGTCATCCCGTTTCAACTCCAACCTTCACCGCGCTGTCCACAGAATAGCGGGGATCGCCACAGAGGAATACGAATCCACCAGGCAGGCGGTAAAAGAATTCCTCAATGCCGGTAGCCGCGAGGAAATCATTTTCACTTCCGGAGCGACCGCTTCCGCAAACCTTGTCGCCTTCTGCTTCGGCGAGGCTTTCATCAATCCGGGGGACGAGATCGTCGTGACAGAGTGCGAGCATCACTCCAATATTGTCCCGTGGCAGATGATGTGTGAAAGAAAGGGTGCGGTTCTGAAAGTTCTGCCCGTTGATGACGACGGACATCTCAGAACAGATCTCCTGCCGTCGCTTCTCACTGAAAAGTCCAGGATTCTCTGCGTGGCTCACATTTCAAATGTCCTCGGTCTTGTCAACCCCGTGAAAGAGATTATAAATATTTGTCATTCAAGGGATTGTGCCGTGTTTGTGGATGGCGCTCAGGGTATTGTCCACGCCCCTGTGGACGTGCAGGACATGGGTTGTGACTTTTATGCTTTTTCCGGCCACAAGATGTATGCGGCACCTGGCACAGGAGTCCTTTACGGCAAGAAGGAATGGCTCGAAAAGATGCCTCCATATATGGGCGGCGGTGAGATGATTGCGACCGTGAAATTCTCAGGCACGACTTATGCTCCGCTCCCTGGAAAGTATGAGGCTGGAACACAGAATATAGCGGGAACCCCGACATTCAAACCGGCAATAGACTTGATTAAGTCTCTGGAAGACAAGGATTTGCAAAGTGAGAACGAAGCCGTGAAAGAATATGTTCTCCAAAAGTTGATGGAGGAAGAAAGGATTCATCTGTACGGTGTTCCTCGTGGAACATCAGAAAAGGTCTCGCTGTTTTCTTTTACGGTCAACGGCGTTCACCATGAGGATCTGGCCCTGATTCTTGACAAGATGGGGGTTGCTGTCCGCTCCGGGCAGATGTGCGCGGAGCCGCTTATGGACCGTTTCGGAGTGACGGGGATGCTTCGGGCATCATTTGCTCCATATAACACGCTGCGTGAGGCGGAATACTTTATTTCCTGCCTTCACAAGGCCATAGATATGTTAAGTTAAGAAAGGAGAAGAACATGACGCTGAAAGAAGCTCAGAATGCGGTGACAGAGGATTTTTCCCTGTATGACGAGTGGCTCGAGAAGTATGAGTATCTTATCGAGCTCGGAAAGAATCTGTCAGCATATCCGGAAGAGAAGAAAACAGAGGACCGTCTCATAAAAGGCTGTCAATCAAGAGTATGGCTGGACTATGGTCTTGATGATGACGGACGTCTCGTGTTCACGGCGGACAGCGATGCCATCATAACGAAGGGCATCATCTCCCTTCTGATCGGCGTATATTCCGGACGCTATCCTCAGGAAATCGCGGAAGATGACTTTTCTTTCCTGGACAACATCGGCTTGAAGGAAAACCTGTCCCCTACCAGGGCAAACGGCCTTGTGTCGATGATAGAGACTATTAAATCAGCCGCAAAGGCCAACTTGTAAGCAACTGGAGAAATGGAGAATGAAGTTCTGACAGCAGAAGACGTGAAGGAGCTGACCCCGTTGTATGAGAACGTGATTCTGGCCATCAAGCAGGTCTATGACCCGGAAATCCCGGTCAATGTCTATGACCTGGGCCTGATATACGAACTCAACATCAATAAATCCCGCGAGGTTTATGTAAAAATGACCTTCACCGCTCCGAACTGCCCGATGGCGGACGAGGTCATCGCGGAGGTGAAAAGCAGCGTGGAGGATGTCCCCGGCATCAAAGGCTGCAGCATAGAGCTTGTGTTCGACCCGGTCTGGGATCAGAGCATGCTCTCTGAAGAAGCGAGGGTGATACTGGGTTTTGACCTGGACCTGGAAGAAGAAGACACTGACAGCAATGATTAATCTGTACCTGTCCCTCGGTTCAAATCAGGGCGATCGCGAGCGTAGCATCCACGAGGCGTTGGAGCGCCTTGAAGATGCTCTCGGGCACAGGTACGAATCTCTTTCAGACATCATCGAAACAGAGTCCTGGGGCTTTGACGCCCCGGATTTCCTTAACTGTGCAGTGCTCTTCAAGATACCGAAGCTGGCACAGGGCCCTGAAACTCAGGCACTCGCCATCTTGAAGACAATAAAGACCATAGAACAGGGAATGGGACGCGACGAACATCTGGAATTCCATCCCGACGGAAGCCGGATATACCATTCGCGTCCGATTGACATTGATATTCTCTTCTTCGGGCCGCACAGGATTGATCTTCCCGACCTGAAAGTCCCCCATCCGCTGATGCAGGACCGTCCTTTTGTCATGGTTCCGCTGCGGCAGATAGCAAAAAAATCGTTAATACGGGAGTTTCCTGCGATTTTTAAAACTAAATGATTACTTTTGTAAGTTACTAAAAACAAGAAGATATGACACAGGACGAACTATTCAAGGTGCTTGTCGCTCATTGTAAGGAATATGGTTTCATTTTCCCTTCAAGCGAAATCTATGACGGTCTCGCCGCCGTTTATGACTATGGCCAGATGGGCGTTGAGCTCAAAAACAATATCAAGCAGTACTGGTGGAATGCGATGACCCGCCTCAACGAGAACATCGTTGGTATAGATTCCTGCATATTCATGCATCCTAAGATCTGGGAGGCATCCGGACATGTCGGAGCTTTCAATGACCCGCTCATTGACAACAAGGATTCAAAGAAGCGCTATCGTGCCGACGTCCTTATCGAGGACTATCTCGCTAAGATCGAGGAGAAAATCAACAAGGAGGTAGCAAAGGGAAAGAAGAAATTCGGCGACAGCTTCGACGAGGCTCAGTTCCGTGCCACGAACCCGAATGTGCTCCGTGAGCAGGCCAAGTATGATGAGGTCCACAACCGTTTCGTCAAGGCCGAGCAGGCGAGCGATTTCAACGAGTACCGCCAGATCATCATTGACTGCGGTATCGTCTGCCCTATCAGCGGCACATGCAACTGGACCGAGGTCCGTCAGTTCAACCTGATGTTCAGCACTTCCATGGGAAGTACCGCAGACGGCGCCAACACCATCTATCTCCGTCCGGAGACCGCACAAGGCATCTTCGTGAACTATCTGAACGTCCAGAAAACCGGCCGAATGAAGATTCCTTTCGGTATCGCACAGATCGGAAAGGCATTCAGAAACGAGATTGTCGCCCGTCAGTTCATCTTCCGCATGAGGGAGTTCGAACAGATGGAGATGCAGTTCTTCATCAAGCCGGGCACCGAGCTTGACTGGTTCGCCAAGTGGAAGAAGAACCGTATGGCCTGGCATGTCACCCTCGGAAGGGGTGCTGAGAACTACCGTTTACACGACCACGAGAAGCTCGCCCACTACGCAAATGCGGCCACCGATATCGAATTCAACTTCCCATTCGGATTCAAGGAGCTTGAGGGTGTTCACTCAAGAACAAACTTTGACCTTGGAAACCACCAGAAATTCTCCGGAAAGAAGATCCAGTATTTCGACCCAGAAGTTGGCGAAAGCTATACTCCTTACGTGATCGAGACTTCCATCGGTGTTGACCGTATGGTTCTCGCAGTACTTTCACATTCATTCAAGGAGGAGCAGCTTGAGAACGGCGAAACACGCGTTGTCCTCTCCATCCCAGCACCTCTCGCACCTGTCAAGGCCGCTGTCATGCCTCTCGTGAAGACCAACGAAGACCTCGTGAACATGGCTCAGGGCATCATGAACGACCTCAAGTTCGACTTCAACTGCCAGTATGACGAGAAGGACTCCATCGGAAAGCGCTACCGCCGCCAGGACGCCATCGGAACACCGTTCTGCATCACAGTCGACCACGATTCGCTTGTTGGCCACTGCGTCACCGTCCGCGACCGCGACACCATGCAGCAGGATCGCGTTCCGATCGCCGACCTCCGTGCGATGATTGACAAGAAGGTGAATCTCAACAACTTGCTCCGCAATCTTTAATCTACGAACAGCAATATGTCCGCAAAGTTGAAAAGAGCAACAATAATGACGATAGTGGCGGTTTTTCTGCCACTATCGCTTTTTGCAGCCTCCGGCAAGGGGCATGAAGGAATATTGGCCATGAGCTTCAATATCCGCAATTCAGAATCCAAAGACGGCACAAATTCCTGGCAGTACCGTTATCCGGCTTCTGCCATGATGGTGGACGAACTCAAACCGGATGTCATCGGTATTCAGGAGGCTCTTATGGAACAGGTCGAGTATTTCAAGACCGTGATGGACAAGGAGTACAAAATAGTGGGCGTCGGCCGCGACGACGGCAAGAAAGCGGGGGAGATATCAGCCATAATGTACAACAACAAGACCGTTTCCCTTACGAAATGGGGCACGTTCTGGCTCTCTGACACGCCTGATGTTCCTGGTCCGGGCTGGGATGCCTCCACTTCCAGAAGCGCGACATGGGCCGCCATGAAAGACAAGGCGACGGGAAAAAAGTTTGTCTTTGTCTGCGTGAGGATGGACGGTGACGGTGTGGACGCCCAGAAGAACGGAGCAAAGCTTCTCGCCGAAAAACTTGCGGAGATCAACCCGGACGGTGCGCCGGTCATTCTGGCCGGAGACCTCAACATGTCACTTTCTGACGCGGCATTCGCACCTCTGAAGGCTGTGCTGGACGATGCTCGCACAACAGCGGTCGTCACTGACGACACGCCTTCATTCAATGGTTGGGGAAAGTCCTCAAAGACAGTTGATTATATTCTCTACAAAGGGATCAGCTGCACCAAGTTCGAGACTATAACCAAGGCCTATTACGAGCGTAATTTCATATCCGATCACTACCCTGTGCTCGGAACATTCGTTTTCTGAAAACCATTTACTCCGAGTAGCTTGTGACGAAGCCGCCGCCAGTGGGATATAGTCCCGAAGCGGTGAGTTTGTGCTCTTCGCCCTCGCGCCAGAGCATTCTGACGGAATAGTCCTCCACAGACAGGAAGAAACCGCCCTCCGCTTTCCAGGTCACGTTCTTGACATTCCCGGTGACGGAGAAGCAGCCGTTGCCTTCGTTCTTTATTCTGGCGTTTACAGGGACCATTTCCTGATAGAAGAATGCACGTATTTTCTCCCGTATGAACAGATGGCTGTCATTCGGGGTCTTTTCCTTGCCCGTGGTGTTGAAGGCGTGACCCTTGTCCGGGAATGAATAGAATTCGCTCCTCAGTCCCTCTTCCTTTGCCGCCCGGTCTATGCTGGCGGAGCCGTACATCACGTCGGACAGGCTCTGTGATATCAGTTTTCCAGCGCTGCTGAACGGATATCCTTCTGCGTAAGGGACGATGTCGTCAAGTTCCCCGTGGAACGAGACGATGTCTGTCTTCGAGTTCCCGAGAATGTCGAGGGAGCTCACCGCACCCCACATGTTCGCGACAGCCCTGATGCTGAACTCGTTTTTGATATCATTGCCGGAAGCATCGATTTTACCCAAATCATTACCATTGAAAAGACCTTTTCCTCCGAAAGAGGATTTCGGGCGGTCTTTTTCACGCATGAACGCCAGGTTGAGGGCCGTGATGCTGCCCGCGCTCGAGCCGGCGACATACAGTTCGTTCACGTCGATGCCGTACTCTTTCGCGTGCGACACGAGGAAACGCATCGCAGCATGGGCGTCCTGGAGGGCCACGTATCCTGCTCGCTCCACCTCGCCCTTGCCGACATGGAAGCCCATGCGGTAGTTCATGCTGGCGGTGACGTAGCCGAGAGAAGAGAAATACTGACAGAAATCCTTATATGCGGGCTCCTGCTTGTCTCCGACATAGAAAGCACCACCATGGATGAACAGAATCAGCGGCCGAGATTCGCCGGCGTCCTCGGGCCGATAGAGGTCAAGCGTGAGATCGATGTCGCGCTTCTTGAAACTTTTGACATATCCGCTCGTGAAACCCTTCATGACATCGGCTTCCACTCCCGGCAGGCTGTCCCAGTAGCCTTTCACCTGTCCGAAAACGATATTCTCTGTCACCGAAACGCTGCTGCACGGCTCTCGGAAGAGGTTTGTGCTCTGCAAGGTGAACCCCGGCTCAGAATATGGCTTGAATGACCATCTGCCGGGTTTGACCTTGGTTTCAGTACCTTCGAAAGAGATGACGTGCCATTTCCGCTTCCTTTCCACGGAAAATTCGTGATATGCGACGGTCGAGTCGCTGTCCGCCATATAGAAATGCCCGTCCCAGCTGTTCTCGCCGATCTCATCCAGACAGAAGAACACAGGCTTCCCGTTCTGCTCAGTCTGATAATACAGGCCGGTCTCCACGCCCTGCAGTCCCCCTGCGGGTTTGTCGCACCCGGCAAGGGCCATCAGCAGGAGAGCCGTAAGCAGTATAAGTTTTCTAAGTTTCACGGGCAGAATGTTGAATCACTTGTCAAAGATAAAAAAAACACTTGAATGCTGACACGATTTGCAGAATTGAACATCTGATTTGCTGATTTGACAAAAATGGTCCGGACGCACGTGGAAGTTAATACCTACATTTATGGTATTCTGAATATCTGATCAGAAAATAGTTAATAGTGTAAAGTTTTATCCTACCAAATTTGATTTTATGCAGAGATTCACAAGGTTAGTCAGCGGCATAGCTGTTATGCTGCTGTGCATTGTTCTCATGCCGGGAAGTCTTCTGGCGCAGAACAATTCCGCCGCATCATCCGCTCAGACCATCCGGATCAGCGGTGTGGTGTTTGATGAACAGAAAGAAGCCATCCCGGGGGCTTATATCTTCGTGGATGAACTTCGTACGGGCAGCGTCACGGACATAGATGGAAACTTTTCCGTCGAGGCACCTCAGAACGGCCACATCACGGTTTCGTACATCGGAATGGAAACCCAGACGCTGGCAGTAGAAGGCCGCATCAGGATAGATATCCAGATGAAAGAGAATTCGGAAAGGCTGAATGAGGTCATCGTCACCGGTTATCAGACGATATCCAAGGAACGCAGCGCCGGATCTTTCACCACCCTTCGCGGCTCTGCCATCTCGGATAAAGCGAACGCGAGGGGTTCTGTGCTCGAATCTCTCGAAGGAGCATCCACAGGTATGCTCGTCAACATGAGCTCAACAACAGCAGAGGATGAAAAATACATCGTCCGCGGTATCAACACCATCAATTCGAACAAGTCTCCGCTGTTCGTCGTTGACGGAGTTGCCGTTTCAGGCGAGTCCATCGAATCGCTTCTCAACGGAGATGACATTTCTTCCATCACCGTCCTGAAGGATGCCACCGCTGCTTCCATCTGGGGTTCACAGGCAGCCAACGGTGTCATTGTCATCGAGACCAAGTCAGGCCGCAACACAAACGGAAAGTTCAATGTCAAGTACACAGGAACCTACACTTACAAGGGCAAGCCAGATTACAGTTATCAGGACTTGATGGACAGCCCGACTTTCATTAAGAACGCCCTCGAAGTTTTCGACCCGGTTGGTTATAAATATGCTTCCGCCTCTACTGGAACAGGTGCCACCAACTTCATCAAGAACGGCATCATATTTCCTCATGAAGTTCCGATGTATGCTTTCGCAAACGGTGAGATTTCAGAGCAGGAACGCGATGCTCAGCTTGCTGTTCTCGCGGGAAGGGACTGGTATTCAGACTATTCGAAGTATATGATGAGTAACGCTTGGCTGACGAAGCACCAGGTTTCCATAGAAGGAGGAAGCAACAAGAGCCGTTTGTACTCGTCTGTCGCCTATGAGGGTGACAAGGGAACAAGCAAGGACTACACCGGCAGCGTCAAGATGAACATCAGGAGCGTCACCGATATCAACAAATGGCTGACCCTCGACCTCGGAATCAATGCTTCCCTCGCAAAAAGCAACGGACATTCTGATTTCAAATACGGCTCTGGACGTGCCATTCTCGGACGTAACTCGCCATCAATGACCAGCCTTCCTTATGCCGCTTTCTATGATGAGAACGGCAACGCTCTCGATCATTCCATCTTTGACATGATGCCGTCCCTCAAGGAAAAGGCGGAAACGGCACTCGGCAAACCTATGGACTACTATCCGGCAGAAGATTTCGAGGCTTCAGAGGTGAGACAGACCACCACCAACCTCCGCGCAAATGCCGGCGTGACCATCAAGTTGTTCGACGGACTCAAATACGAAGGTCGTTTTGCATACAGCAGAAACAGCCTTCAGAGTGAATCATATATGCCGGACTACAGCTATTTCGTGAAATACGAGAGGGGTGTTTCATATGACGGAACAGCAAACAAGCAGTATGGTCCAACTTCAGGCGGCGACCTTGAATCAACAGACAGCTACACCACGGACTGGACAGTCAGGAACCAGCTGAATCTGGACAAGGTCTTTGGCGGACGTCATCAGGTGGCGGCGGGTGCTGGATTCGAGATCAGGGAGAACCACTACGAATCTAACACCAACCTGCAGCTTGGCTATGACTATCAGACAATGACTTCTGCTGTCTATGACATAACGAAGCTTCAGAGCGCTCTCAGGACGGCGGTCCTCAGCCCTGCGATGGGATCCACCGGTCTTATGATTTACAAGTCCAGGATCAATGATTTCCAGACCAATGACACTATGTACAGATATTTCTCAATGTACGCTAACGGATCATATTCTTTTGACGGGAAATACTCCATCAACGCCAGCGTCAGGGTCGATCAGTCCAATCTCTTCGGAACAGATCCTTCCATACAGTTCAAGCCGGTCTGGTCCGTCGGTGCGATATGGAATGCCAAGAAGGAGAATTTCCTCAAGAACGCCGGGTGGGTAAGCAACCTGAACTTCCGCCTTAGCTACGGTCTTGGAGGAAACTCACCGACTTCCACGATGGGTGGTCCATATAATATCATGACTTCCGGAACTCCGTACATGAACATGGCATCCGGTGTCACATACTACATCAACTCCCCTGCCAACGACAAGATTCACTGGGAAAAGACAACGACGACCAACTTCGGTATCGATTATGCGTTGTTCCAGCACAAGCTGTACGGAACTGTTGACATCTACAGGAAATATACGACCGACCTTCTTGACAAGAAGGACATCGACGCCACTGCCGGATTCCCGTCCGTCATGTCCAATGTCGGTGAAATATCCAATAACGGTGTTGAGCTCACTCTTGGTGGTACGATAATCAGGAAGGGACTCTTCATGTGGGATGCGTCTCTCAATTTCACCTATAACAAGAATAAAGTCGTCTCCATCTACCATACGCCTTATCAGAAGGCGAGCGACATCCTCAACCAGATTTATGTCGAAGGCTATCCTATGGGACCCGTCTTCGCTTATACATGGGGAGGCCTCAACCCTGAGAACGGAACCCCTCGCATCATCAACAAGGACGGCGAAATCTATTCCGGCAGCAACTCGACACTCACAAATGAAGACATCAAGTACATGGGAACAAAAATCCCTCCTTACTATGGGTCACTCAACACTGCATTCAGGTACAAAGGACTGTCCCTCAGCATGATGTTCGTCTATAACTTCGGCCATAAGATCTACAATGACCAGCTTGCCTACTGGTATGACCGCCTTGGCGAGAATGTCCACAACGACTTCGACAAGCGCTGGAGGCAGCCGGGTGACGAGCTCACCACGAATGTTCCTTCATACCTTTATACAGGCAAGGGACGTACCTATAGCTATGAGAAGAACCTCTATATGTACAGTGACATCCATGTGCTTGACGGAGCGTTTGTTAAGCTCAGGGAAGTCAAACTCTCATACTCAATACATTCAAATATCGAGAAGGCCCTCAACGTGAGCGGACTTACAGTTTACGGGCAGGTCAACAACCCGTTCTACATCGCTGCCAACAAGGAAGGGATCGATCCGGAATATTCCGCCGCCATCGGTGGATACCGTCCGGCCAAGATGGGGCCTTCCTATACTTTCGGAGTAACTGTAAACTTTTAATTTGAATCGATTATGAAAAAGATATTGTTATCAATCTGTTTCGTCGGGACTTTGATCCTTTCCAGCTGCTCAATGAGTGATTTTCTTGATGTCAAGCCAAGAGGAAAGGAAATCGCCACCAAGATGGACCATTTCATAGGTGAGCTGAACCATACGACCCTTCTGTCTTTTGCCGGTCAACTGTACTTCGCCAACCTCGGAGAAGAGCTCACCAACTATCCGGCACAGATGGAGAGACTGATGTCCCAGCAGAAAGAGCCTGGTGTGCTGGCGTTCAAATACGACAACGCACCGTTTGCAAATGAATACACCTCTTCAGAGTGGGACAACCATTATTCAAAGATCTACCAGTACAATGCCATCATAAACAATGTGATGGACGCCGTGGACGGCACGGAGCTGCAGAAGCGCGAGATCCAGGCTGAGGCAAGGGTTCAGCGCGCCTATATGCATTTCTGTGCAGCCATGATGTTCACGAAGCCATACAACGCCACCACAGCAGCCACGGATCTCAGCGTTCCTATCGTGACCAAGGCGGACACCCAGGGCAGCGAAGGCTACACCAGAGCTACCGCAAAGGAACTTTATGAGTGGATCATCGCGGAGATGAAGGATGCCATCGGTATTATCCCGGATGGGTTCGGTGTTACAAGATGCTACAGCGCGGCGGCCAATATTCTCCTCGGCCGTGTCTACTGGTACATCGGCGACTATCAGAATGCACTCACTTATCTCAAGGCAGGATACGAAAAGGTCAATGCCGATTCACATTATAAATTCCTCAGCTATCGCGACAATGATGTGACATGGAAGGGCGCCAAGGCGTTCTACAACACTTATCCTGACCCGTGGAACAGCTCTGAAACCATCATCGTGCGATATGCCACTCTTACCGATCTCGTGAACGAGACCAGCCCGATGCTGTTCATCAAGCCGGAATATGTCGAGATGTACACAGACGGCGACCTCCGAATCAACCACCTCACGATATATGCCGCCACAGGTGGAATGAGGCCAGCGGGAAGGAAGACCCACAACCTTATGATAGACCTTCCGGAACTTTATTTCATGCTCGCCGAATGTGAGGCTCGTGCCGGCTCGGAGGCCAACGCCCGTGAGCTTATGCTTGAATACAGAAAGTCACGTTTTGCAGATGACGCAAGCGCCGCCATACCGGAGACAGCCGCTAGCAAGGACGAACTCATCAAGTTCATCGTGAATGAGCGTATCCTCGAATATCCGGCACGCGGAGCCTCTGTCATCGACATGAAGCGCCTTTGGAACGACCCGCTCTTCCAGTTCAAGAAAGCGAATTTCAAGCACACCGTGGTCGGCGGCGAGACTTACACAATGGATGAATCTGCACAGCTGACATGGAAGATTCCTTATACGATCATGAAATTCCATGCGGACTGGCAGGATAATTAATAATAAAAATGAAAATAAAACAGATTATTACGGCTGCGGCTCTGCTTCTGTCCGTACAGGCATTCGCCCAGTACGACATGAACATGCCGTTGCAGATGGATCCGGACCTGAAGATCGGCAAACTCGAAAACGGGCTCACCTATTTCATCCAGCATAACGAAGAGCCCAAGGACAGAGCGGATTTCTACATCATCTACAGCGTTGGTGCGCTGCAGGAAAACGATAGCCAGAACGGTCTTGCCCACTTCCTGGAGCACATGGCGTTCAACGGGTCCGAGAATTTCCCGGGAGGAAACGAGAAGTCGACAAGTATCGTGAAAACCCTCGAGAGACACGGTGTGGCTTTCGGAAAGAACATCAACGCATATACTGCGGTTGACAGGACCGTGTATCATATCGACGATGTTGTCAGCACCGACGGAGCGCTCGTTGACACCTGTCTTCTTGTGCTGCACGACTGGTGCCACTACCTCACCCTGGACCCGGATGAGATAGACAGCGAGAGAGGCGTGATATCCGAAGAATGGCGAACACGCCAGAATTCTGCCACAAGGATGCGCAACCAGTGGTATCCAATAATCTTCGGAGACACGAAGTATACGACACATGACGTCATCGGAAACTATGACATCATCAACAATTTCAAGTATGATGAACTCCGTGACTTCTACTATGAGTGGTACAGGACCGACCTGCAGGCGGTCGCCGTAGTCGGAGACGTCGATTCGGAAGAGATCGAGGCGAAGATAAAGAAGATGTTCTCCCACATCCCAGCCGTTGAGAATCCGACCCCGAAGGAGAGGATAGTGCTGCCGGAGAACGACGAACCGCTCTATGCGCTTGCCACAGACTCTGAGTATTCGCTCAATACCGTCGAGATATTTTTCCCGGAAGAGACGGAACCGGAAAGAACGGTAGGAGACAGACGTCACAAGATAGTCGAGAACATATATAAAGTCGCCATGCAGCATAGGTTCTCAGACATCGTGACGGACGGTGACCCGGTGCTCATCGCCGGTTCAGCCGGAGCCAGCGACTTCATCAGCGGTTACAAAGCATTCTCCATCTCCTCTTCCAGCCAGCCGGGCAAAGATCTCGAAGGATTCGAGACCACCTACCGCGAGGTTGTCAGGGCAAAGCGTTTCGGCTTCACTCAGGGCGAATTCGACCGTATAAAGAAGGACATTCTGGCTGAACTGGAGAAGCAGTACAAACAGAGGAACAAGACCAAGAACAGCACCATCATGGACCGTATCGTGTCCGTGTTCGCATATGACAAGATCTCGATGAACCAGGAGTTCCTGTATCCTATGATCAAGTATCTGCTCGATGATGTGACTCTCAAGGACGTTAACGAATATGCTGCCGTCACCCCTGCGTTCAAGAACATGAAGGTGGTAGTCATGGCCAAAGACGTGGAAGGGTATAACTACCCGACCAGAGAAGACATTCTTGGTGTCATCGCCAGACTGGACGCAGACCAGTCCATCAAGCCATATGAGGAGAAGGAATATGGTGACAGTCTTCTGGACAAGCCCCTTGCCGGCGGCCGTATCGTGAAGGAAAAGAAACTGCCAGTGTTCGGGGCGAAGAAATGGACACTCTCGAACGGTGCGACTGTCGTATATGCGAAAGCCGATTACGACAAGGATGAGATTTCCCTCACATCCAACAGCTACGGCGGCAATTCCATCTATCCGGCAGACATGCTTATCCCGGCTTATCTGATCACTCAGTTCCCGGGTTCCTGCGGTATGGGCAAGTTCTCAGCCACGAGCCTGAAGAAAGTTCTTGCCGGAAAGAAAGCCAGCATCTCTCTTTCAATGAAGGATGAGAGGGAGAGTGTCAGCGGAACATCTTCCGTCGCGGATTTCGAAACCATGATGCAGATGGCATATCTGACTTTCGAGGAACCGCGGTTTGATTCTCTCCAGTTCGTCTCCGGCAACGAAAAGCTGGCCACCCTGCTTGACATGCTGCTCTCTACGCCGGAAATGGCGGCACAGGATACATTGTCCAGAATTTCGTCCGGATACAGTCCGCGTTCTCTTCCTCTTACTGCCGACGCTATCCGCGCCGTCAATTACGACGATGTCAGGAGAATATACAAGGAGCGTTACAGCAACGCCGCCGACTACACTTTCTTCATCGTTGGAAACATCGAGGAGCAGAGGGTCAAGGATGCCGTCGAGACATATCTTGGCTCCATTTCGTCCACCGGCAAGAAGGAGAAATGCATCGACCATCACGAGCATATGCCGGCCGGACATACCACAAGACAGGTCGTAATACCATTCACCACGCCGAAGGCAAATGTGAATCTCGTGTATGAGACCCCGTACAAGATTGACAGAAAAGCCCTTCTGGAGATGACAATTCTCAGGGAAGCGCTGAATCTCCGCTTCATCTCGAACATCCGCGAGAAGGAAGGCGGCACCTATGGTGTAAGCTCCAAGGTGGTTGGAAAGAGACTGCCGAACATGAAGTTCACCTACTCCCTCTCGTTTGACACCGATATCGACAAGGCTGAACACCTCAGGGATCTCGTGCTGCAGGAAGTCTCATCAATCTGCAATGACGGCATCACTGAAAGCGAGCTGGACAATATCAGGAAGAACCTTCTCAAGGAGCGCGAGCAGTCAAAAGCAAACAACAAGTTCGTCATCGACAACCTGACGGATTATGTCCTTTACGGGGAGGACAACGCTTCTCCGAAGAACTATGAGGATATCCTTGCCAGACTTTCCGCCACAGACATCAAGAAGTTCGCGAACAAGTTCTTCGGCAAAGCCGACGTGGTTGACGTGATTTTTGCAAATGAATTCAAGAAATAGAATATGAAAAAGAATATAATCATTTTTGTCATGATAGCCCTTGCAGCGAGCTGCAAGCCTGGTCCTGTCGTTCTGGACGGAAAGATCAGCGGCTATGACGGTCAGATACTTGTGGCAAACGTCTCGAATGATTTCACCTATGACACGTTGGCGGTGAACCCGGACGGCACGTTCCATTTCGAGAAAAAGATAGAGGAGCCGTTGTCCGGCCTGCTGTCCATCGCCAAGTCCGCCCGCCAGCAGACATTCTTCGTCCCGGGAAAGCACTATAAGTTCGAGGTGGACCTCGCGGCAGCTCCAGCGAAGTGGGAATACAGCTGCGACTGTCCTGCGGAGGATGCCTTCTACAAGTTCATGATCGATACGCTCATCCAGTTCGACTATATCCATAATGCCGTCCCGGACAAGTTCTCCGATTTCTGCAAGATCTGGGACGAACGTCTGGCCGAAGGTGAAAAGCGCATACAGACGGTCAAGGACAAGAGAGCGTTGAATTATTTCCGGAATACGATAGAAAGGAGCGCCAGAAGCAGCAAGATCAACTATGCGTACCAGGTCGCGAAGAAAGGTATCGATGTCAAGAACGACGAGGATTATCTGGCTTATTTCAACAGCATCAAGGTCGATGATGAAACCGGAGCCGGAATCCTCAGCACCATGCTTTCGATAAAAAAGGACATGTATGATGACTCGATGCCGGAATCGCTCAAATATCTGAAGGCGGTTGAGGAGCTCGCTCCGACTCAGAAGATGAAGGACTCTCTTTCATTGAAACACGTGGAATCCGTCATTTTGGATGGCGATATCTATTCGGAAGAAGAGGCCGCTGCACTTCTGGAAGTGGCTGAGAGGCTGGTGTCCGACGAAGATCAGCTCAATGACTACCGAGGACTGGTGGAGAAGACGCTGTCACTTGTGAAGGGCAAGGAAGCGATAGATTTCGAGTTCGAAGATATGGAAGGCAGGCTTTTCAATCTGTCCGATTTCAAGGGCAAGGCTGTCTATGTGGATTTCTGGGCAACCTGGTGCATACCTTGCTGCCTGCAGATTCCGCACATGAAGGTGCTTGCCGCCAAATATGCAGGAGACCCTCGCATCGAATTCATCAGCGTGAGTTTCGATGATAACAGGGAAAGCTGGATTGGAATGCTTGAAGTTGACAAGCCTTCATGGGCTCAATACCGCGCCGTTGACGGCGGAGATTCCATAATGAAGGACTATGGTTTCAGGGCCATTCCGCGTTTCATGTTGTTTGACAAGGATGGCAGGATCGTCTCTGTCAACGCACCGCGGCCTGAAGCACAGGATGAGATTTCGGCTATGATTGACGAGATTCTCTAGCGTGTATTTGTAAGTGTCTTTTGCCCGGTGACGACAACCCTCACCGGGCATTTTGATTGTCTTTTGGCACAAAAACGATTATCTTTGTAAATATATGAGTATCGTCCTCTGTTACATGGTGCCATCGGTCGTCGCTGTATTCTGCGCCGCCGTTCTTGCGCTGCGCGAGCCGCAGCCGACACCGATACACAGGCTGATGGCCGGAATTCTTGCTGTGCTTGCTGTATGCATAGCCTGTTACGCACAGTTTTTCAGCTACCGTTTCGTGCATGTCATCTGGTTCGACCTCATATATATGATGCTGGCTCCGTTCGGTGCCGTGCTTTTCTATCTGTTCATACTCACCCTCACCTCTCTCAAGGAAGTGTCGCGGAAGAAACGTATCGCCGTATTTGTTCCTGTCGCCGCATACGCGGTATTTCTTCTGGCGGTCGCACTATGGATGAACCCGGAGGAAAAGCTGCTCTATATCGGCCAGGTGGTCCAGGGTGAAGGAACGGTGTCCTCCACCTCGGTGCCGTTGAGGCTGATGACCCTTTTCGGCTTCAAGGCCTTTTCCTATGTATTCCCAGTGGCAGTCACCTGCATATTCGCCTGGAGCGGATTCAAGCTGCACAAGTACTACCATATGCTGTACGACTACTATGCTTCCAGCACTCAGATACAAAGGATGTACGGTATCTCCATCATTGCCCTTTCTGTCATTTTTCTTCCCGTTGCGGTCTTTCTGATGCTTGTTCCCCACTATGCCAGCATCCCGCATTGGGTTCCATGGGTCCTGAGCATGACGGAGTGTCTGCTCATCATCCTGGTGACGGCAATTGTGATAAACCTTTTGTTCACGGCCGCTGACCTCCGTGCTGCCCTGAATGCAGCCAAGGATCTTCCGGTGGAGAGCATACAGGACCAGCGGAAGCTGCAGATTGCCGAAACTCTCGACAAATCCATCAGGGAGTCCAGAGTCTTCCTTGACCCGGCCCTGACCATCATGTCCCTTGCCCAGACGATAGGAACAAACAGGACATATCTTCAGAGCGTCATAAAGTCGGAGTATTCCTGTACTTTCCTTGAATATATCAACCGGTGCAGGATTGATTATGCCAAGGCTCTGATGCAGGAGAGCAGCCATCTGCCGTTAAAGGACATAGCATCTCAGAGCGGCTTCAACTCGCAGTCCTCTTTCCAGAGGAATTTCATACAGTTCGAGAAGATGACCCCCACTCAGTGGCTCAAAGCTAACAGGAAATGAAGGATACAGAGAAAAACATAAGGAATCTGATGGTGCTTCTCGCCTCCTGCCTGCTGTGCACGTTCTTCGGCCTGCTGATGGGGCTCAGCATTCCCGGGGCGTCCAGCAAGCCGTCGTCACAGGAAGAAGAAAGTACGGAAAAGGGTGTCGTCCTGCTTTCTGACCATGTCAATTCTGCGGAGTTCGAAAAGACAGTCGAGCCTTTCCTATCCTATCCGGGTGTGGTCAATCACAATGTGATGGGCACGCCGCTTAGACTTATCAAGATCACACTCTACAAGGCCCTCAAGAATGACCTTGGCAAGAAAGACGCTCTTCTTCTGGAAAAAGGCCTTATGAATGTCGGCGAATCGTTGTTTTTCAGTTTTGCCGATGTCCCGGCGGACGTGTGTGATGCGTGCCGGTACGATATGTTCGCTCTTCTCGGCCTCCTGGACAAGGGACCTCGCTTCGAAAATATCTATGTCTTCGGAGTCATTGGGGACGACGGGGGCTCCATAACGTCTCTCGTGCTGTTCATTCCTTATCCGGATCTTCAGATCGTGCAGCTGAATGGTGACATCAACCCGGAGATGTTCAATATTTCTTCCGATAAATAGTCGCTGTCTCAGCGGAATTTCTCGTATTCAGGCATCGCGATGTTGGCGATAAGTTCCTTGACCTGACGGTCATCGCGCGGGCAGACCATAAGGACGTCATCCGTGTCCACGACGATGTAGTTATCAAGTCCGCTGAGGGCGACAAGCTTGCCCTTGTCGGATGTGAAGACTATGGATCCTGAGCAGTTCTTGTTCAGGGTCGCCTCTGCCATGATGGCGTTGCCGTCCTTGTCCATCCTGGACATGTAAGTGTAAAGAGACTCCCAGTTTCCGATGTCGTGCCAGTCAAAAGTGGAAGGGAACACCCAGGCTTTGGATGTTTTTTCCATTACCGCGTAGTCGATGGAAATCTTTGAGATGCTCGCGTAGACCTTCTCGATGAACGGGGCGTTGTTGTGCGTGTCGAGCTCTGTCTCCCATCCGTTGAAGAGGCTCTTCACCTCCGGCATGTATTTTTCCAGTTCTTCGCGAATGGTCTGCGCGCGCCAGACGAAGATACCGGAGTTCCAGTAGAACTCTCCGCTCTGGATGAACACGTTCGCGAGTTCAGCATCAGGTTTTTCGGTGAATGTCTTCACCTTGATTGGCTTCCCTTCCTCCACGGTCTGTCCGAACATACCCTGGATGTAACCGAAATTGGTGTCCGGCCGGGTCGGGACAATGCCCAAAGTGATGAGGGAGTCTGACTGTGAGGCATAGGCGAGAGCATTGGTGATGGTCTCACGGAAAATGTCCTCATTGAGGATGATATGGTCGGCAGGCGTTGCGATCATGACCGCGTCCGGATCTCTCTGGAGCAGAGTGTAGGCCGCGAGGGCGATACATGGGGCCGTGTTGCGGCTATAAGGTTCGTATATGAAGTTTTCCTCAAGAACTTCCGGGAGCTCCTCCTTCGCCAGGTCCTTGTACCGGGACTGGGTGACCACGAGAATGTGGTCGTCAGGGATGAGACCGGCAAAACGTTCGTAGGCGAGCCTGAGGAAGGACTTTCCTGTCCTGGAAAGCGGGAGGAACTGCTTCGGCCTGGCCTCCCTGCTGACGGGCCAGAACCGGGAGCCGATGCCTCCGGCCATGATTACACAATAATAATGGTTATTCATTAAATAGGTTGTCTGTGGTTGGTCTATAAATATAAGGGGACGTATGCTTTCGGGAAATACGTCACTTCTGCTTTTTCCCCTTCAAAAATCACACTAATTATATCAAAATAGACATCAATGTCTGAAAATTTATTCATTTTTTCAGAAGAATGTAGGTAGCGCTGTGCCGCGCGGATGAGTTTTGCCTGTTTCCGGCCGTCAACATTCTCCTCCGGTGAAGCCGCCACAGGTGCCACCCTGCTCTTGACTTCCACGAAATGCAGTCCCTCCCTGTCGATGGAGACGATGTCCATCTCCAGGTGTCCACTTCTCCAGTTTCTTTCCACGATGGTGTGCCCATGGTCTGCGAGATACCCACAGGCAAGCTCCTCTCCCATCTTTCCAATCTTCATTCTCTCCGTTTCCATCCCCTCATCCCGGCACCGCCGGCTTTATTTGAACTCAACTATCGTCACTCCGCTGCCTCCGAACTGGATGTGCTCGTCATGGCAGCTGACCCCCGGAATGGTTCTCAGATATTTCTGTATCTCTTCCCTGAGCACGCCGGTCCCCTTGCCGTGTATGATGCGCACGGAACTCATGCCCAGCATCATCGCGTCGTCGATATAGTGAGTGACTATGTCGAGCGCGTCACTCAGCCTCTCCCCGCGGACGTCAAGCTCGGTCCTGAAGTTCAGCTTCCTCTCGGAAATCCCCGGATCCTCCATGCGCTGGACAGGTCTCGGCGTGTTCTTGACCGCAGCCTTGAATTCATTGGAGGAAATGCGTTCAACGCGGTCCGGAGCCATCTTCGTGCTTATGTTTCCTACTATTATGGTGACGGTCTTCGAGGAGATTTTTGATACCTCTCCGACCATTCCGTTGTCCTTTATCCTCACCTTCTCCCCTACTTTCAGCGGCGCTGACCTGAACTCTTCCTGCCTTCTGGCCTCAGCCTCCTCCTGCTCCATCTCCATCTTTGCGCCGGATCTGCGGGCCTTGCGCTCGCGTTCTTTTTCCTGTCTTCTGTGAAGCTGCTCGAGCTTCTCCTCTATATACTGGTCGCGCGATTTCTGTTGCCGCGCCTTTCTTTCCTCCAGAGCGGCCATGAATCCCTGAAGCTCTTTTCTGGCCTCCATGGTCTGTGTCTTCTCCGCCTGCGCCTCCTTTATGGTGCGGATGGTGGTCTCGACCTGCTTGTTTGCGCCCCGGACTATCTCCTCCGCCTCCTTCTTTGCCTCGGCAATGATGTCCTTGCGCTGCTGCTGTATGGTCTGTAGCTCCTTCTGGTATTTGTCCGTGAGTCCCTCGAGGGTCTTGTCCGCCACTTTCACCTTCTGCAGTTTCTGGTCGAGCACGCGGCGGTTCCTGGCGATCTGCCTCAGATTCCGCTCTATGCCCACGAAGTCCTCTCCGGCGCGGCTTTCCGCATCCTTGATGATGTTCTCGGGCAGGCCCATCTTGCGAGCAAGCTCGAAGGCGAAGGAATTGCCCGGAAGGCCGAGCTCCAGTTGGAACAGCGGGGCGATATTCTTTGCGTCGAACAGCATGGCGCCGTTGATGACCCCTGTCTCGCCCGCAGCGGCGTACAGTTTCAGGTTCGTGTAATGCGTCGTGATGACGGCATATGTGCCGCGGTTGTCCAGTTCGTGCAGTATGGCTTCCGCAATGGCTCCTCCTGCCGCAGGTTCGGTTCCGGAGCCGAACTCGTCTATCAGCACGAGGGTTTTTTCTCCGGCTTTGGCGAGCATGTCGCGCATGTCCGCGAGGAAGGAACTGTATGTGGAAAGGTCGTTGTCTATGGACTGGTCGTCGCCGATGCTGACCATTATCCTGTCAAAGACAGGGAATTCGGATATCTCGGAAGAAGGTATGAGCATCCCCCACTGGAACATGTACTGGAGCAGGCCGACGGTCTTGAGGCAGACCGACTTTCCGCCCGCATTAGGCCCAGAGATCAGCAGAATATGCTTTTCGGTGGTGAGTTTCAGGTCCAGGGGGACGATGGACTTGTTCTCTTTCTTGAGAGCCCTCTCGAGGATGGGGTGACGTGCTTTTCTCAGGATGAGACATCCTTCTTCGGACAATACCGGCATGCCTGCGATGAAATCCAGGGCGGTCTGAGCTTTCGCCATTATGAAATCCATCTCCCCGAGCAGTCCCGCGGACTCGATGAGCTCCGGCACCGACGGCCTGATGAAGTCGCTGAACTCCGCCAGGATGCGGGCGATCTCCCTTGTCTCCTCGAAATGAAGTTCGCTTATTTCGTTCTCGAGCGTAACAATCTCCTCGGGTTCGATGAAGATGGTCTTTCCGGTCGCGGACTCGTCATAGACGAAGCCGGAGATCTTTCTTTTGTTCGCGGCGCTTACAGGAAGCAGGAGCTTGCCGTCGCGGACGGCAATGGAAGCGTCGCTGTCGATGAGCCCGTCCTCCTGTGCCTTGTGCAGGATGGCGTTCGCGCGGCGGGAGATGCTTGTCTCCTTTTCGCGCAGGCTTTTTCTTATGGAGAACAGCTCGTCCGAGGCGCTGTCCCGGATTTCGCCGTATTTGTCAATGATGCTGTCTATGCGGCGCACTATGTCGGGAAAGGCGGACAGGCCGGAAGCCATCTTCTGGAGGTTGGGGTAGATGTCATCCTTGATGCCGGAAAAGAATACGCTTATTTTCCGCGAAGTGTCCAGCATGGTTCTGAGTTTTCCCAGCGAAAGGACATCTATGCTGAATCCGTCTTTGAGGAGAGGTTTCAGAAAAGGAAGTGCGTCTATGTATCCGGTGGTCGGGAAACTGTCCTCGAACATCACGATCAGACGCATCTCGTCCGTGAGTAGCAGCCTGTGCCTTATGACCGCAGGGTCGGTGGAGAACTTCTCGGAAGCCACTCTGTCCGCGGCGAAATCCGTGCAGCAGCGGTCGGAGATGATGCTCCGTATGCGGTCGAATCCAAGTTTTTCTTCCAGTCTGGTGTCCACGGTCATTGTCTCCCCTCCTCCTTTTCAGCCTTGTCCGGACGGAACAGATGCAGAATCTCGTAGCTGGACCCCAGTTTTCTTATGACTCCGCCCTTGACAAAAGAGATGCCTCCGGTCTCTTCGGAGACCACGATCACAGAAGCGTCGCTCTCCTCCGTGATGCCGATGGCGGCCTTGTGGCGCATACCGTAGCTAGCCGGGATGTCCGTGCGGTCGGTGATGGGGAGAGTGCATCTTGAAGCGACTATCCTGTCATCGGAGATGATCATGGCGCCGTCATGGAGAGGCGAGTTCTTGAAGAACAAGTTCAGGATAAGGCGTCTGCTGACCAGGGCGTCTATCTTGTCTCCTGTCTCGATGATGGACTGGAGCGACGCGTTGCCCGGAAATACTATCAGGGCCCCGACCTTGTCTTCGCTCATGACCTTGCAGGCTTCTGCGATCTCGATGGCCGCCCTGTCGTCGACAGTGCTGGCTTTCTTTCCGATGAAATCGCTGATCAGCGCCCTCCATTTCGAGGAGTTCCCTCCGAATCTGATGAGGAAATGCCTTATCTCGGGCTGGAAGATGATGAGCAGGGCCAGGATACCGACATCGAAAAGTCCGTTCATCAGGGAGGTCATGAGGCGCATGTTGAGAGCCCCGACGATCACTCTGATGATGAACAGAAGGAGTATCGCCAGGAAGATGTTCATGGCGGAAGACCCTCTGATCCAGCGGAACAGGACATAGAGGATGGCCGTGACCATCAGGATGTCCATGATGTCCGCGAGGGACATGTTCAAGAAGCCGAAGATTTCCAATAACATAGGCTACAAAGGTACTAAGATATTTTCATAAAAGGTCAAGCCGTTTTTGAAAACATTGTAGAGTAAAAGATAAATTAATGGAAATCAAATGCTTGTAAATTGAAAAATAAGTTGTATATTTGCAGCCCGCCAAAATGCGCGGGATAATATAAATTATTAATAAACAATTAATTAAGCAATCCAATGCCAGGTTTAATTGGAAAGAAAATCGGAATGACTTCCGTTTTCGGTGCTGATGGCAAGAACATGCCATGCACCGTTATTGAGGCTGGTCCTTGCGTTGTCACACAAGTTCGTACAGTTGAAAAGGACGGTTACGCCGCTGTACAGCTTGCCTATGACGAAAAGAAAGAAAAGCAGACCACCGCGGCCCTGAAGGGCCACTTTGACAAGGCAGGAACTACTCCTAAGAAGAAACTGGTCGAATTCCCGGCCGACTTCACAAGAGAGCTCCAGCTTGGCGACGTTGTCACAGTAGAGGATATCCTCAAGGATGAGGTTCCTTTCGTTGACGTCGTTGGTACTTCCAAAGGAAAGGGTTTCCAGGGAGTTGTGCACCGCTATCACTTCCAGGGTGTAGGCGGCAAGACCCACGGTCAGCACAACAGACTCCGTCACCCGGGTTCCATGGGTGCTTCCTCATGGCCTTCACGCGTGTTCCCGGGAATGCGCATGGCCGGCCACATGGGAAATGAGAGAGTAAAGGTTTTCAACCTTAAGGTTGTCAAGGTCATCCCTGAGCACAATCTTCTCGTAGTCAAGGGTTCCGTTCCAGGAGCCAAGGGTTCTTATGTAATTATTGAGGCTTAAGAGTATGGAATTAGCAGTTTTGAAAATTGACGGATCAGAATCCGGAAAGAAGGTGGTTCTCCC